>LWTN01000183.1 GCA_002101225.1 Cycloclasticus sp. symbiont of Poecilosclerida sp. M
AAACAGAGAAATACTCCGAAAAATATCTGAAATCATTTGTAGGAATTCAAGTTGTTAAATCTAACACGACCATGCGGGAGACATTTTTCTTTGAAGTTTCTATGCAGTCGTTGTAAAATTCAGTGGCGAGACCTTGAAGACTAAAACTTTCTGGAAGTCTTGAATAATGGGATAATGGGATAATGGATGTGTTGATTACGGGCGATCAAGGTTTGCTGGCTTTTAGCAAAACAGGGTGAATTTTGACTCAATCATTCCAGCAGCATTTCGCAACACTTCTTGGTGAGTTTGTCTTGCCTGATGCAACGGCGCTGAATCAACAACTTGTTGGGTTAATTTGCGCTGAAGATCAACTGCAAGAACAGAAAATGACCACCGTGAAATCTGGTTGGCAGACACGGCATGGTTTTTTGAAACAAGAGCAGTCTGCAATTAAGCAATTACGGAAATTTATCGATCAATCGCTGCGTAGTTATGTAGAGGCAGCAACAAGGTCTTTAGCTGATCGTTCAATTAAGCTGAGATTTACTTACGATGGATGGGCTACTGTTTTGCTTGACGGGGGATATCAACATCAACACACTCATTCGCGCGCTGATTTAGTAGGTGTGTATTGTGTTGAACGCGAATTGTTACCGGCAGGGGCTAAATTGGGGGGCGAGCTGACACTGCTAGACCCGCGCTCAGGGAAGCAGGCAATTCAATCTGCATGGAATAGTGAAGAGGTGACGTTATCACCAGAACCTGGAAAACTGATTATTTTCCCTGCCTTTTTACCTCACCGGGTGAATGAGGTTAGCGGCTCTGGTCACCGTATAACAATTAATTTTGATGTGCAAGTCGGTATGTTGCCACGGGAGTAATGAATGAAAACTAAAAAAATGGATTTGTCTTTCGGTATTCTTTATGTCGCTACACGAAAAGAAAGTTTTTTGGTTGAAGCCATCGCCTCTGCTGAAAATCTGTCCGTTCATTAACTACCCCAAAATAGAGATAGAATAAATCCGGACAGCTCACGTGTTAATTAATAGGACAGATAATTTACTCCTAACATTAAGTGCTAACAAGCCGATATTAGTGTATAATTTCGCGGGATTAAGAGTTGCTTTGTTTTTTATGGTGAATATTTTTATGGTGAATAGAAGACGTGTGATTGTTGTGTTATTGTGTTTTGTGGCTTTTGGCGCCCAGGCACAACCTTCAGGCTTTGATTTACCGACCTTGATTTTCAAGGCGGTTGCCTCTCACGCTTCTGTCAAAGGCAGTCTAAGCCTAGAGGCCTCTGCCAAGCAAGGTGTAGAGACTGCCCGTTGGCAATATTTCCCTACGCCAGAGGTATCTATCAATCAAATTAATACTTCACAAGATGATTTTCAGTTTCGTGGAGATGATCGTGTTTTTGTTATTAGTCTGTCTCAGCCACTCTGGGCAGGGGGTCGTATTGATGCGGGTTTGGAGCAATCAAAGGCAGAGTTGATGGCGGCTAAGTCAGAGACGCAAATCTCACGCAGAGATTTGGCGCTGAATGTCATTAATGCCTATGCACAGTGGGTGGCGAGCTATCTGCAATATCAAGTATCTACTGACTCGCAAAGCAAACACTACACCCTGCAACAGCGCATCAAGCGTCGCATCAAGGAGGGCTTGTCTTCTAGCAGTGATTTGAATTTGGTCACCAGTCGTCTGCGTCGGGTAGAGGTTAGCGTGAATGCTGCCCAGGCGCGTCATGAGAGTGCGTTGTATAATTTGGCTGATTTTGTGGGTGAGCCGATTAGTCAGGCAAACTTATTGCAAGATTTGAGCACTGGCTATCTGATTAGTGGCGAAGTGGAGGCTCTAAGAGAAAAAGCCCTGACAATGGATCCAAGATTGGGGCAACTATTGGCCGAGCAAAAGGTTGCCAAAGCAGTGCTTAAGCAAAGCGCCGCCCAGCTCTCGCCCGAATTGCGCTTGAGGCTGGAGCGTCAATGGGGTAGCTTTACTTTTGAAAATGCCGACCCAGTTAATCGTATGTATTTGGAGTTAAGTAGCAATTTTGGTGCGGGTTTGTCATCATTTTCAGCGACAAAGACTGCTAAATTTGAGCTGCAAGCTGCCAAGCAGGCGTTTGAGGCCGAACGAGGCAGGCTGTGGAGTGAATTCCAAATTGATTGGCTGTCAAATGAGTCTTTACGCCAACAAAAGAAAGACCTACAATCTTCTGTCAAAGCCGCCAAGAAAATCCAACAATCTTGGTATCGGCAGTTTTTAGTGGGACGCAAAGATTGGCAAGATGTAATGAATTCTATCCGTGAGGTGACCCAGATTGAATCGCAAGCTGCTGATATTGCCTCAGAGCAATTACTCACTTCTTGGCGTTTGGGTATTCGTATTCATGGTATCAAGCGAATTGCACAAGTTAGTCTAGACCATGAAGACAGGTCGAGTAAAGTGATTTGGTAACCCAGTATTGAGCAAAACAACCCATGATTGCTCGACAATATTTGAGACGTGATATATGAATGAGGGGTTATTAGTTAGCCTGCAGCGTTTGGCGCAGTTACAGCGTGTTCGCTTAGACCCAGTAGAGGTACAACAAGCGGTTGAGGATATTGCCGATGGTGTACTGAGCGCTGTGCAAATACTGGGTCGTATTAGTGCCGCCTTGCTCATCCCCAATGCCAATGTCATTAAGCGCCTAGATGACCCCTCTTTATTACCCTTATTAGTGCTTGACCCAACGCAAGGCTGGGGGGTACTCAAGGGAGTCAACGCCAAAGGTGAGTGGGTAAGTGAATGGTTTTCGACTGAGCAAAGTAACTGGCTAGAGGTTATTATTGATGATTTGGCTGTATATCAGGTTTTTCAGCTCAAAATGCGAAAGAAATTCGATGCCAGTAAGAGTCGCATTTTTCAAATGGTTAAAGGTGAGCTGTTAATCCACAAAAAATGGCTCATTGATGCGGGTTTGGCTGGCCTGCTCATCAATGTGGTCTCAGTAGTGACTGCGTTTTATTCCATGCAGATTTATGACCGTGTTATTCCGACTTCGGCTCGGCAGACTTTGTTGGTATTGACTTTGGGTGTGTTATTCATTGTATTGATGGAGTTTATCGCCAAATTGGTACGCTCTGGGTTGTACGAAAAGCTCATTGATAGTGTTGATAGGCGACTCTCTAGAGATGTGTACAAGCGGTTTTTGGCGCTGCGTCTGGATCAGCTACCCAAGAGTGTGGGCAGCCTCGCCTCACAAATGCGTGGTTATGAATCGGTGCGCTCGTTTCTCTCCTCGATCACCACTTATTTGGCAGTGGATGTGCCTTTTGTGTTGTTTTATTTATTACTCATTACCCTGATTGGCGGTTTTTTGGTGTTTGTGCCGATTGCTTTTTTTATTCTAGCTTTGGTGGTAGGTTTGTATTTTCGCGTTAAGGTGGAAGGCCTGGCAGATAATATCAATGCCTCGGTCAACCTAAAAACAGGCTTGCTGGTGGAGTCGGTCGAGGGCGCTGAGACTATTAAATCAGGTCAGGGCGGTTGGCGTATGCTGTCGCATTGGATGGGTATTACGGATGAGGCGCGAAGCTATGAGCTAGAGCTCAAACGCATCACTGACTACTCACAACATATGGTCGGCATGTTTCAGCAGTCTTCTTTTGTACTGATGGTCGCCTCGGGTGCCTTATTGGTTGGCAATGGTGCTTTGACCATGGGTGGTCTCATTGCTTGCTCTATTTTGTCAGGCAGGGTGCTGTCGCCAGTAGCGCAAATTCCCAATCATTTGGTGCAATGGGCGAATACCAAGGCAGCGATTGGCGCAATTGATGCTTTGTGGGATTTACGCTGTGACCACAATGATATTGACCAGCCTGTGGTGCCCGAAAACATGAAGGGTGAGTATAAGATTGAGGCACAAACGCAAATGAACTATGGTGAAAAAGTCGCCCTAGTATTACCCAATGTCAGCATTAAGCCGGGTGAGAAAATTGGCGTTTTAGGGTCGATTGGCTCGGGTAAGACTTCCTTACTGCGCCTACTTAGCGGTATGTACAAGCCCAATCAAGGGCGCATACTGTTGGATGATATGGATTTGGCGCATATCTCTAAGCCTATCCTTGCTGAGCGTATTGGTTATCTGCAACAAGAGGGGCGTTTGTTTAAGGGTACTTTGCGTGAGAACCTGATCCTAGGTTTGGTTGACCCAGGGGATGACCAGATTATGCATTTTGCCAAGCTCACGGGGCTACTAGATAGCGTCATTAGTAAGAATGCGTTGGGCTTGCAACAAGAAATCTTTGAGGGCGGTTTAGGCCTTTCAGGCGGTGAACGACAACTGGTCAATCTGACTAGGGTGATGCTCAGGCAGCCTAAGATTTGGCTACTGGATGAGCCGACCGCTTCGGTGGATCGTAATTTGGAAAAGCGTTTGATTAAGGCATTCGAGCAAACCTTGAGCGAGCAAGACACGCTCATCTTAGTCACTCATAAAATAGAAATGCTTGCCTTAGTGGAGCGCCTGATAGTGATTAATAATGCCGAAGTGGTGATGGATGGACCGAAAGCAGAAGTGATTGCCAAACTCAATGGTAAGACAACCCAGAAGCCAGCATGAAACTGGAAACTTTACTGCTGAAAATAGAGCAATCCTTCTCCATTACCTATGTCTTATTAGGCGGCTTGATTATATTTATTTTGTGGGCCTTGTGGTTTGATATTGACGAGACGGTACGCGCCCAGGGCGTAGTGGTCGCCAATGGGCGCACGCAGATCATCCAGTCAGCCGATGGGGGGGTGTTGTCCAAATTATTAGTACGTGAAGGCCAGCAGGTCAAGAAAGGTGAGCTACTGGCGACCTTGGAAAAGGGCAGGGTACAAGCAGGCTATCATCAGGTGAGATCACAAGTGGCACACCTCAAATCTGCTCTGGCCAGAGCTAATGCACAGATTTTGGATGGCGAGATTGTGTTTGATGAAGTGGTCAAGGCTTATCCTGATTTTATGAGTGCACAACAGGCTTTATATCAGCAGAAAAAGCGCTCTTTGGGTGAAGAAGTATCCATGCTTGAGGACAGCCTGGTCATCAGCGAACAAGAGTGGCGAATCACCCAAAATCTTGCAGGTACGGGTGATGTCAGTCAATTAGAAGTCCTTAGAGCGAAGCAGAAACTATTAGAATTAGAGCGCAAAATTGCCGAAGTGAAAAATAATTATTATGAAAGAACACACTTAGAAATTGAAGGGCTGGAAGGCGAGCTGGCAATGCAGTTGCACAAACTACAAGAACAAGCCGATATTTTGGGCTATACCGATATTCGCACGCCAGTCTCAGGGGTGGTCAAGGCGCTAAGCGTGACCACGGTGGGTGGGGTGTTGCGCGCGGGCGAGCAACTGATGGAAATTTCCCCCAACCAGGGCGGCGTGATTATGGAAGCCAAGGTCAATCCGGCGGATGTGGGGCGGCTAAAATTAGGTGTGCCTACGACCATTAAATTAGACGCTTTTGACTATACCGCATTCGGCGGACTCAGTGGCGAGGTGGTGCATATCAGCTCGGATACATTGGTTGAGCAGGACCCTTCAGGGCGTAGTCAAAGTTTTTATCGGGTCAATGTGGAAATCAAAGGCGTTGAGGAGCAAGACAATGACAAAGCCAAATTCATCCAGGTCAAGCTGGGCATGTCAGCCACCGTGGATATGAAAGTGGGTACACGATCCTTGTTTGGGTATTTGACCAAGCCTGTGGCTAGAGGCTTTAGAGGTGCGTTTAATGAGCGTTAAATTTTAATCAATCATTACTATGACAACAAAATCATGTTAATGGCATTGAAAATTTTTGCAATCAAGCAAAAAGATAAATGAGGAGATTTAACGGCATTTCTTTCCTAGGCAACACTTTCATTTGTTCTTAAAAGAGTGTGCTCTGCGTAGTTGGCTTATGGAGATTTAATACAGGAACACCAATGGCACTCCTGATAGGCTTGAAAAAGCTGTTAAAGGAGAATTATTAGGTGTTAGTCAGCCCTTAATTCTTTCTAATTTTGGCGTAGTAAAAGCCATCAAAATTGCGCTCCGGCAGTGGCCAGTTGTTGCTTGCCCACCTTACCCTCACCCCAATCTAAATCAATATCCACTACTTGTGCGTCCTGGTGCTGGTCCAGAAAATGGCTGATTTGTTGTTGATTTTTTTCTCTAATGATAGAGCAGGTAGCATAGAGTATGTGCACTAGGCTTTAATAAGCCCCATAGGTGTAGTGGCCAAGTTAACTATGCCACTACAGTTGCTGAGAGTTTCTTCCAGCTGCTAAAGCGTGAATGTATCAGGCGAAAAATCTATGCAACACGCGATTTATCGAAACAGGATATTTTTGATTATATCGAGATGTCTTATAATCCATCAGTTCGGAAGCACGGTAACAATGATATGTTGTCACCGGTGAAGTATGAGGAAAGGTATTTTAACGGGCTGATGGGTGTCTAATGTTCTTATAGCTATTCAGATAATGACTCGCTTGTCTAGATGTTTATAGAAAAAATATTAGTTTAGTGTTTTTAGTAAACGCTTATTGGTTGTGCCTTGAACCAATAGACTAAAGATTACCACGCCAAAGACCATTGATTGAATAATCCACCAATAAGGCAAGCTAATAGGCAAAGAGAGGACAAGCGCGATAGCAATTGCACCGCGTAAGCCGCCCCAGACTAATAGAGTTTGCCAAGCGAGCGAAACTGCTTTTATAGGTCTGATTAATAAGCAGCATGAGAAGATTGCTACTGTGCGCGCAAGCAAAGCCGCGATAATAGCGATTAACATCGCTAACCACTGTTCCTGAAACATACCAAGCGTTATAACCAAGCCCATAATGCAAAATAATAGGTTGTTGAAGAACATGCCTAACCAACCCCAAGTGTATGAGACGCCTTTGGCTAAGTCATTTTCAAGTTCTTTGAAAGAGAAGCGGGTTACTAAAGCAACGACCATAACAGTCATAATGCCAGATACATGTATTAGGTGCTCTGCAATGTAGAAGCTGCTAAAAGCAGACAAAGTTAGAATAAGGGTAGTGGCAGAAGAATTAGCCAGTAATAGACATAGAATTGTAACGATTAAGCCAAAAACTAAACCGAAAAGAAGCCCACCGAAAAATACCGCTGAGAAATAAGCTAAATAATTTTCTTCGGTATCTATTTCTCCTGTTGCCATAGCTAAAATTAGCGTAAATAAAACGATGGCCGTTGCGTCGTTGAAAAGGCTCTCACCCTCAAATAACACTGCTAGATCATCAGGTGCTTTTATAGCGCGTAATTGTGTAACAATTGCAATGGGGTCAGTCGCTGACAATATAGAGCCGGTTAGTAAAGCGGCAATCCATGGGAAGTTTTGAGGGTTGTCTATCGCAAAATATATAATACCAGCCATTGCAAAACAACTCGCTAATACGCCAACGGTAGCTAAAGCGATAATAGGAGCCAGCCACCGCCTTAGTAAAGCCGGTTTTAGATGCCAAGCGGCTTCAAATATTAGCACTGGAAGAATGATAAAAAAAACAATATCGCGCAGGTTATCTGCACGAATCCCTGTGTCAAAATTTATTTTGGTTAAAAATAATCCAGCGATAAAGCCTGACGCTAGACAAGCTAACGTGAGTTCAAGTTTTAAGAAACGATTTAATAGAAGGCCCACGACGGTTAACGCACCAAGGAAGAGTATTTGAGATAAAAGTGTAATTGTCATCAATGTGCCTTCAAGGGGTTCTAATAGTGTTATTGAGTGGGCTTATTACCTTGTAAATTCCTCATTAACGCTAGGGAGGGGGTATATCTCAGCTAAAGACTTTGATAACCCACCCTTCTCAATAACACGGACGTGATGACGTTGTAGTTCGCGCGCATGAGCCACACCACAAGAATGCGCTATCATACCAACGCCGTATACTAGCTTTTCAGAAAAACTGGCAACTCTTTTGGCTTTGTTCTGTGGAACTAAGCCTTGTTGCAAGTCCTTATTATGCGTAGTGATGCCGGTTGGACACGTGTTTTTATTACATTGTAGGGCTTGAATGCAACCTAAAGCGAACATAAAACCACGTGCTGAGGTGACGAAATCTGCACCAACACTGAGTGCCCAGGCCACCTTGCCTGGGGTAATCAATTTACCTGAACAAATAACTTTTATTCTATCTTTTAAGGCATACTCATGCAGCAAATCGACGATTAATGGCAGGCTTTCTCTTAGTCTCATTCCAACGTAGTCCATTAGGGGTTGAGGGGCGGCACCTGTTCCGCCATCGGCGCTATCAATGGTTATAAAGTCAGGTGCTGATTGGACACCGCGTTTATGAATCTCTTTGAAGAGATCGTGAAAGAAGCCTAACTGTCCTACAACCATTTTAAAACCAACAGGTTTTCCCGTTGTTTCGCGCACCTGTTGAATCATATCCAATAAATCGCCAACTGATTTAATATCGGTGTGACCATTCGGGCTAATTGAGTCTTGGCCTATGCTAATGCCCCGAATATTGGCAATTTCTTCGGTTACTTTTCCACCAGGCAAAATCCCGCCTTTACCAGGTTTCGCACCTTGACTCATTTTAATTTCAAACATTTTGACTTGCGGGTGATCGGCTATGGACTTCAAAGCTGTTGTGCATAGTTCACCTTCAGGTGTTCTAACGCCATATTTGGCTGTGCCAATTTGGTACACAATATCGCAACCACCTTCTAGGTGATAAGGTGATAAACCGCCCTCACCGGTGTTCATCCATATACCTGCTTCTTTTGCCCCTTTTGAGAGGGCTTGAACAGCCGGTTTTGAAATAGCACCAAAGCTCATGCCAGAAATATTAACGATGGATTTTGTTCTATAGGGGGAAGCGCAACTACCATCTCCTATTGTGACGAACTCAGGCTCTACTGTATCCTCAGTTAATGTAGGAAATGCACTGTTGAGGAAGATAACTTCGCCCTCAGTATCTAGTGCTCTGGTCGAACCGAATGCAATGGTGGTGTCTAGATTTTTAGCGGCACGATAGACCCATGTCCTTTCAGCACGATTAAAAGGTAATTCTTCACGGTCCATTGCAAAAAAGTATTGGCGAAAAAATTCGCCTAAATGCTCAAATAAGTAGCGAAAACGTCCAACGACAGGATAGTTTCGACGAATAGTTTGTGAGGTTTGAGTCTTGTCAATAAGGTATATGACGAATATAACTAAAATGCCGACACCAATGGCAAAAAGAAAGGTTAAAGCACTCCACTCAATAACAAGTTTTGCAATTTGTTGTAGCTGATCCATTATTTGTACCTGGCGAATTCAACCCATAAGTGCAACACTTCCATTTAAAAAATAGTCTTCACCAGTCATCTTAGCAAAAACCTCAAATGGAGTCTTATACTCCAAACATTTCCTAGGTCTATTATTCATTAAATCCGT
>LWTN01000184.1 GCA_002101225.1 Cycloclasticus sp. symbiont of Poecilosclerida sp. M
CTCGGCTAATGGTCGTGTGGCTGCGTCCCATATCCCTGCCAATTTGTCTCATTGACTCTCCTTTTTTAAGGCTAATTGCGATATAATGCCTCTCTTCAGAGGCTAGTTGTGCGTACATAATCCACTCCGTTTTTGCAAGAATCGGAGATTATATACCCGACCAGCCTCTGTTTTAACAAAAGAAGCTGATGGCTTTTTGTATTAGATGTAAAATCTAACACAAAAAAAACCATCTTGTTTTCAAATGTAAGTGGTGCACTTATTATGCGAATCTAGGTAACATTAGGATTCAAATCTAGAGAATACACAACCGCATCTTCTCGCCCACCTTCTGCTGGGTAATAGTCTTTGCGATGCCCGATTTGTTGAAAACCTAAACCCTCGTAAAGAGAGACCGCTGCTAAATTGGATGGTCTAACTTCTAAAAAAATAGTTTCTGCATTTTTCTTTTTTGCCACCTTCAGCAAGTCTAGAATAAAAAATTTAGCCAGTCCTTGTCTTTGATGCTCGGGGTGAACGCAAACATTCAAAATGTGTGCCTCACCAACGGCGATTGATAATATTGAATATCCGATTAATTCGCCTCGCTTAATTAATGCCAAATTTGAATAATCCAACGTTAAGCAATCTTTAAAAATTCGATCGCTCCATGGGAAGTTGTACACCATCTTTTCAATGGTCAGTACAGCAGATAAATCACTGCTTTTTAAAGGGCGCAAATAGAGTTCCTTTTCTTCTTCGGCTAAACCAAAAACTGATTTAACGCTATCCAATAAGCTCATTGTTGGAGTTGTTTTCTAGCCAACTGAAGGTCATCCCACGCTTCTCGTTTTAACTCTGGTCTTACCAATAATTCTCGTGGGTGATGCGTTGCTATTACAGTAATACCCAATGGCTCTAGGTGATGCACTTGACCTCGTAACTCGGACAATGTAGATGATGAACAAAGTAAGCTTTGTGCGGTTTGCTCCCCCGTTACTAAAACGATCGACGGCTGAACTAGTTCGATTTGGCGCAGTAAATAAACCCGGCAATACTGAAGGTGTTCTACTGTCAGTCCGCCATTCTCACTTTGGCACTTTACGCTGGTCGTTAGATAACTTGATTGCCTGCTTTCGCCAATGGCTAGCAACATATCATTTAATAAGCTGGCCGATGCTCCTTCAAACTCGCTTGGTGCATCGCCAATAACGAACCACTGTGCCTGCTGCGGCCCCAACCCGAAAACCACCTGCTTCCGTGTTTGCGCTAAATCACAGAGCTGGCAGTTTTCCGCAACACTGTGGACACCGTCTAAGTCGAATGAAGAAATATCGGTCAGCGTATCTTTAGTCGCTAAATTGCTACGCTCCAGCCAAACTTGAACCCCCATCGCCTCCAAATATTGCAGGCGTTGCTCAGGGCTGATCATGCATCATTTGCGGTCTTTTTTATGCGTCGCTTTTGGCGCAATAAGTTAGCAGTTAACACAAGACCCGAACCAGCATAGACCAAGAAGCCTACAAATATGACCAACGGTGGAGCGACATACACTAATGCCAGAATGAGCATAATAATGACAGATACGACAAAGGGCACTTTTCCTGTGAAGTTTAACTCTTTAAAACTGTGATAACGAATGTTGCTCACCATCAATAATCCTGACAAGGTTGTAACAGCAAGCACGCCATAAACTGCTGCTATTCCCGTTATTTCATAGTCCACCATCACCCAGATATAACCCGCCACCAAAGCAGCAGCAGCGGGGCTTGCCAGGCCAGTAAAGTATCTTTTATCTGCTGTGTTGTGCTGTACATTAAAGCGAGCTAATCGCAGCGCTCCGCACGTTGCGTACACAAATGCAGCCATCCAACCGAGCTTTCCTAAAGAAGATAGTCCCCACGCATAAGCAACTGCAGCTGGCGCAACGCCGAAAGAAACCAAGTCTGCCAAGCTATCGTATTGCGCACCAAATTCACTCTGCGTATTCGTCATTCGAGCGACGCGGCCGTCTAGACCGTCGAGTATCATGGCGATAAAGATGACGATAACCGCAATCTCAAAATGCCCATTAATCGCACCCGTTATGGCATAAAAACCGGCGAACAAAGCGCTGGTTGTGAATAAATTTGGCAACAGATAAATGCCTTTAGAACGTGGTTTATTAGATTGCTTCATCGATAAATTATCGCTTATAAGGTTATTTCAGTATAACTCAGCATCTGTTTTTGATTGCAAAAAAAACGGCCGTAAAAACGGCCGTTTTAATTTCCATTCGAATGAGTCTAGTTTTTAGACTTATCCACTAAGGCATTCGCCGTAATCCAAGGCATCATTTCACGCAATTGGCCACCAACTACTTCAATTTGGTGAGCCGCATTGTTTCTACGATTCGCTGTCATGGATGGGTAGTTAGTTGCGCCTTCAATGATGAACTGTTTAGCGTATTCACCGTTTTGAATGTTTCTTAGTGTTTCTCGCATCGCTTCGCGAGACTCATCATTGATGATTTTTTTGCCTGTTACGTACTCGCCGTATTCAGCGTTGTTTGAAATTGAGTAATTCATGTTGGCAATTCCGCCTTCGTACATCAAATCAACAATTAATTTTAATTCGTGCAGACATTCAAAGTAAGCCATTTCTGGTGCGTAACCGCCTTCGACCAATGTTTCAAAGCCCATTTTAACGAGTTCAACCGTACCGCCACACAACACAGCTTGCTCGCCGAATAAGTCTGTTTCAGTTTCGTCTTTAAACGTTGTTTCAATAATGCCCGTACGACCACCACCAATAGCTGATGCATATGAAAGCGCAATCTTTTTAGCCTTACCAGACGCATCTTGGAAAATAGCAATCAAGTCTGGGATACCACCGCCATTTTTGAATTCATTACGTACTGTATGGCCCGGTGCTTTTGGCGCGATCATGATGACGTCTAAATCGGCGCGTGGCACTACTTGGTTGTAGTGAATCGCGAAACCATGAGCAAATGCTAATGCAGCGCCTTGTTTAATGTTTGGCTCAATTTCAGCTTTGTATAACTGAGACTGAAACTCGTCTGGCGTCAGAACCATCACCAAGTCTGCACTTGCGACTGCTTTCGCTACTTCTTTAACCTCTAAACCCGCTTCTTGTGCTTTAGCCACTGAAGCTGAGCTACTTCTAAGGCCAACAACAACATTGACGCCTGATTCTTTCAAGTTATTTGCGTGTGCATGGCCTTGTGAACCATAACCAATAACCGCAACCGTCATACCTTTAATGATTGAAAGGTCCGCGTCTTTATCGTAGTAAATATTCATTTTTTCCTTTATTGTATAAAATCAGTTTTATTAAAATTTAATCACCTTGAATTCAGGCATCGTACTTATTGTTTACAGCGTCAACGATCTCTCGCCGCGCGACAGGCCAATAACGCCTGTTCGAACTACTTCTATAATTTCATCTTTAATTGAGGCCAAGAAATCGTCTAACCACACTTTTTCACCCACTAACTCAATAACTAAAAACCCATCCGTTTCGTCAGTAATCAGCGCTAGCGAATCCGCACTCAAGTCCTCTATTTTCTTAGCAATGATGTCATTCTTTTTAACTTTTAATAACGCTAATTCACGCTCTAGTGAGAACGATTCAGACAAATCAACTAACTTAACAACATCGATCAATTTATTGAGTTGTTTTTTGATTTGCTCGATAGTTTCTTCAGTGCCTACCGTGACCAGTGTTAAGCGCGATAGCGTTGGGTCTTGCGTTGGCGCAACCGTAAGCGACTCGATGTTATAAGCTCTAGCTGAAAACAGGCCAGCTACACACGACAAAGCACCCGATTCATTTTCGAGTAATACCGAGATGATGTGCTGACGACTCATGCCAAGACCCTTTTATATTTAGAGTTAGGCGCCATCACCATATCATTGTGCGCTTTTCCCGATTCAATCATGGGGTACACGTTTTCTTCTTTATCGGTCAAAAAATCCATAAAGACGGTGCGGTCTTTCAGCGCAAACGCTTCTCTTAATGCAGGCTCAACGTCTTCTTTTTTAGTAATTTGCATACCCACGTGGCCATACGCTTCTGCTAATTTTTTAAAATCAGGCAAGGCTTCCATATATGAGTGCGAATAACGACTTTTATAGGTAAATTCCTGCCATTGGCGCACCATGCCTAAGTAACCATTATTCAAGTTGACTACTTTTACAGGCGTATCGTATTGCAACATGGTTGATAACTCTTGTAGGCACATTTGAATACTACCCTCGCCCGTTACACACGCCACATCCGCGTCCGGATTTGCAAATTTAACACCCATCGCTGCAGGCAAACCAAAACCCATCGTGCCTAAGCCACCTGAGTTAATCCAACGGCGCGGCTTATCAAAAGGATAATATTGCGCGGCAAACATTTGGTGCTGGCCCACGTCTGACGTCACAAACGCTTCGCCGTTCGTCACTTTATAAAGTTGCTCAATAACGTACTGTGGCTTGATAATATCGCTTTCTTTATCATAGGCCATGCAATCTACGGCACGCCATTCTTCTATTTGATTCCACCAGTCGCCAATTCGGTTACGGTCAAACGTTTCATCTAAGCTCTCTAATTGCGCCAACATATCCAACAAAATAGGCTTAACTTGGCCGACGATTGGAACATCTACGGTAATTGTTTTAGAAATAGACGCTGGGTCAACATCAATATGTATGATTTTTGCGTGCGGACAAAAATCTGCAATCTTGCCCGTTACGCGGTCATCAAAACGCGCTCCAATTGCAATAATTAAATCGCTGTCGTGCATCGCCATATTGGCTTCATACGTTCCATGCATGCCCAACATGCCGATTGACTGGACGTCTGTTCCTGGAAATGCACCCAAACCCATTAAAGTTTGTGTAATAGGCAAGTTCAACGTATGACAAAGTTGCGTCAGCTCTTCACTGGCTTCACCCAACACCACACCGCCGCCACTATATACAACGGGCCGCTTAGCAGCCTGAATAAGTTTTATTGCCTTTCTAGTTTGGCCGATATTACCGCTCACCGTCGGTTTATATGAGCGCATGTTCACCTCTGCCGGATACTGATAAGGCACCTTTACATTCGGGTCTGTAATATCTTTCGGAATATCAACCACCACCGGTCCAGGACGACCAGAGGTTGCTAAGAAAAAAGCCTTCTTCATCGTTTCGGCAATGTCAGCTACCTCTTTCACTAAGAAGTTATGTTTAACGCACGGGCGGGTGATGCCCACCGTGTCGACTTCTTGGAACGCGTCTGTACCAATGACAGGTCTCGGAACTTGACCTGTTATAACCACCATAGGGATTGAATCCATGTATGCAGTAGCAATACCTGTAACCGCATTGGTTGCACCTGGGCCAGACGTAACCAGAACAACACCCGGTTTACCCGAAGAGCGTGCGTAGCCATCAGCCGCGTGTGTCGCGCCTTGTTCGTGACGAACAAGCACGTGCTTCACATCCTGCTGTTTAAAAATAGCATCGTATATGTGTAATACGCACCCACCTGGGTAGCCAAACACATATTCTACGCCTTCATCTTTTAGGGATTGGATGACGATTTCGCCGCCACTTAGTTCCACCATGGTGCTCCAAAATTAAATGATTTTTCTGAATCGCATGTAGCTCAAAACACAACACGCAATCGAACTCGACAAAATACTCATTTTAAGGCTTTTGGTCAAGGACTTTCACTATACAATAACTCTTCTATACTTAACGTTAACCTTGTACAGTTTTAGGCATCGAAAAGGAAAAACCATGCGTTCTACTTTATTACTTACTATTTTATTACTTAGCTCTTCATTTGCTCACACCGAAATTTATACTTGGACGAATGCCGAAGGAAAAACTGTATTTAGCCAGACCCTCCCTAGAGATAAATCAATAGAAGCGGATAAAGTTGAAATTAAAACACCACTTTTTGATACGACAACAAAATCTACTGCGCCAGATAATAACGTGAAAGATTCTGATGTGGATGAAGAAACCGACGAGCCAATATCCGAAGAAGATGCCGAAAGAATAGCTGAAGGTAAAAAACTTATAAAGGAACAATGTAACAATGCGAAGTCTGACCTATCAAGCCTAGAACTTGGTGGTAATAGGCTTTATAAAGACAGTAAAGGCAATTATCTGCGCATGACAGAAGAAGAAAAAGCTAATCGGCGTAAAAACATGAATGCCTTTATCAGCGAACATTGCCAATAAATCCATGAATTAGACAACCTTTAGTAACGGAAGAAAAAAGCACTTTCGCATCGTTCGGCTTTATAATACAAGGCCTTCGAATCAACTAATCACTTTCATGACACCTACTAATGCTTTTTACGCCCAATCGGGTGGTGTTACCGCCGTTATTAATGCTAGCGCCTGTGGCCTCATTGAAACCGCGCGCCAACACAGCGATAAAATTGATAAGGTTTACGCGGGACGCAACGGCATCATCGGCGCTTTAACCGAAGACCTCATCGACACCAGCCTTGAATCGACTGAGGACATAGCCGCATTACGCTACACGCCATCAGGTGCATTCGGTTCGTGCCGCTATAAGTTAAAAAGTTTCGAAGAAAACCGAGCAGAATACGAACGTCTCATTGCAGTTTTTAAAGCCCATAATATTGGTTATTTTTTCTATAACGGCGGTGGTGACTCACAAGACACCACGCATAAACTATCCCAACTCAGCGCATCTTTAGGGCACGATTTGCGCTGCATCGGCATCCCTAAGACTGTCGACAACGATCTACCCCTCACAGACAACTGCCCGGGCTTCGGCTCTGTCGCAAAATACGTTGCGGTTTCGATTCGAGAGGCGGGGTTCGATGTTGCCTCAATGGCACGAAGTTCAACCAAAGTATTTGTACTGGAAGTAATGGGGCGCCACGCGGGTTGGATAGCCGCTGCCAGCGGTTTAGCCGCAGAAAATGAAGGTGAATCACCGCATATTATTTTATTCCCTGAGGTTGTTTTTGACCAAGACAAATTTCTTGCCAAGGTCAATGAAACGGTTAACCAACACGGCTTTTGCTGCATCGTTGTATCTGAGGGCGTAAAAAACCCAGAAGGCCAATTTTTAGCCGAAGCTGAAACACACGATGTCTTTGGTCACGCCCAATTAGGTGGCGTTGCGCCTGTGGTCGCAGAAATGATTAAAGCGACACACGGCTACAAATATCACTGGGCAGTCGCTGATTACTTACAACGCGCAGCGCGCCATATCGCCTCTAAAACTGACGTCAACCAAGCTTATGCTATGGGTAAAGCGGCTGTCGAACTGGCCCTCACCGGGAAAACCGCTGTAATGCCGACTATTGTTCGCACCAGTAATAATCCGTATCAGTGGGAAATAGGGGTTGGTGAATTAAAAGACGTGGCCAATGTTGAACAAAAGCTTCCCGAGCATTACATAACAGATGATGGTTTTGGCATTACATTTGAATGCGAAGAATATCTACGTCCATTAATTATGGGTGAAGATTACCCGCCCTATGTTAATGGGCTGCCTAACTATGTTCGATTGAAAAATTTGCCCGTAAAAAAAATTCTTAACGAACCGTTTGATGTATAAGTCCACCCTATCAGGTGCTAAGAAAACTAACCCTGCCTCTATTTACAAGGTTTATACTTACAACACCCTTAAAAAATAAAGGTCATCCCCATGAAGCTTTTACCCTTTCTTGCGGACAAAATCGGTTCAATTGGCGCTTTCATCGCCGCCGCAGGTTGTGCCGCCTGTTTTCCTGCACTAGGCGCTTTAGGCGCCAGCATTGGACTTGGCGCTTTAGCGCAATTTGAAGGCTTATTTATTAACACCCTATTACCCATTTTTGCCGGCGTTGCTCTGCTTGCCAATCTTATTAGTTGGTTTAATCACCGCGTTGGGTATCGCGGTTTATTGAGCATCTCAGGCCCCTGCATGGTTCTAGCAACCTTGTTTTTATTCTGGACCGATGACTGGAGCACACAGATGTTCTACGTGGGTATCGCCCTCATGATTGTAGTTTCACTCTTGGATGTCATTAGCCCTGCAAACAAACAGTGTGAGGTAAAAAAATGAGCAGCGACATCACTCTAGAATCCACCATCACGTGCCCATCATGCGGACATAGCGAACTAGAGATTATGCCAACAGATGCGTGCCAGTGGTTTTACGATTGCAAAGCCTGTGGCGTTCTTTTGAAGCCCACGGGTTCAGATTGTTGTGTTTTTTGTTCTTTCGGCACGGTACCTTGCCCCCCTGTTCAGGCGATACCGAGTGTTGCAGTTCGTCTTAAGATTCCCTCTTAATCTATTTGATGTTTTTTTAGCCTAATCGCTTTATGCTCTAGGGCATGAAACTACTCACTCATTTTATTTCGCGCGGTATGGCACCCTTGACCTTAATTTGTGCCCTGATCGCTTTTTACCAGCCCGCAATTTTTCTCGTTTTTAAACCTTATTTTCTATGCTTATTTGCAGCATCAATGTTCGCGCTTGGGCTTGTTCTTAAGCCGGATGAACTAAAAACCACACTACAAACACCGCGTTCTATTATATTGGGCGTTTGTACCCAATACAGCGTCATGCCGCTGCTTTGCGCTGCCGCCGCGTGGCTGGCTAATTCACCACCCGAACTTGCGCTGGGAGTCATCATCGTGGGTTGCGCACCGGGCGCAATGGCAAGCAATGTAATTGTTTATTTAGCGAGCGGTGCCGTGGCCTTTTCTATAGCGCTAACGACTGTCGCGACCATTATATCTCCGCTTTTTACCCCAGCCTTAGTCGAATTCCTTGGCGGCGCTTATTTGCCTGTGCCATTTTGGTCAATGATGCAAACCATTTTACTCACGGTACTGGCGCCCTTAATCGTTGGCATGGCGTGTCGAAAAATGCTACGTGATAAGGCTGCACCACTCATTGAATTTGCACCGAGCATGGCCTCCCTGCCATCATCATTATCTGCGCTTACGCCGTTGCCGCAAACCACGAGCGGCTTAATAGCATTAGCACGAATCTATTCGTCGTTATTATTACGGTAAATGCCTTGGGGTATCTGCTCGGCTGGTTTGCCGCTAGAATTTTCAATTTTAGCGCACCCTACCGCCTCACGATGGCGATAGAAATTGGCATGCAAAACGCAGGGCTTGGCGTCGCTTTAGCGTTAAAGCATTTCTCACCTGAAACCGCCTTACCCGGTGCGCTATTTGCCGTGTGGTGTGTGTTAACCGGAGCCGGTGCTAGCGCCTGGTTAAGATACAAGCATTCATCAAAAGAAATACCTAAATCAGTCGAAAGAACTTAGGTGCCATAAAGGTCTAGTTTTGTGACTCTACTAAAACAGGAAAGCACCATGATTAAATGCATTAACAAATTACAATCGATGTTGGATTGCACACGCTCTATCGATTTTTTAGCGCCATTAGCTCTTAGGCTTTATCTGGTACCCATTTTTTGGATAGCGGGTACTAAAAAACTCGGCGCCTTTGAAAGCACGGTTGATTGGTTTGGAAATCCTGATTACGGGCTAGGCCTGCCTTTTCCTTATTTAATGGCTGGGGCGGCAACGTGGATAGAAATTATAGGCGCCGCTGCTTTATTGGTTGGCTTTGGCATACGCTGGATTTCAATTCCCCTCATGGCAACCATGGCCGTTGCCGCCATAACCGTACATATGCAAAATGGATGGCTAGCTATCGCAGAGGGCAGCGGTTTCTTTGCTAGCGACCGTACAGCAGGAGCGATAGATCGCCTAAATGTCGCCAAAGACATTATTCGCGAACACGGGGATTACAGCTGGATTACAGAAAACGGTAGCTTAGTAATTCTAAATAATGGCATCGAATTCGCCTCTACCTACTTTCTTATGCTGCTCGTTCTTTTCTTTATCGGTGCTGGAAAATACCTCAGTCTAGACTTCTGGATAGCTAAAAAATTTAGGGGCTAACATTAAACGTGGCGAATTCAACCCATAAGTGCAACACTTCCATTTAAAAAATAGTCTTCACCAGTCATCTTAGCAAAAACCTCAAATGGAGTCTTATACTCCAAACATTTCCTAGGTCTATTATTCATTAAATCCGT
>LWTN01000185.1 GCA_002101225.1 Cycloclasticus sp. symbiont of Poecilosclerida sp. M
TCAAGGTGATCGCTATTGTCGTAGATAATTTGACGAAGGCGCTGAAAGTAATAGCTGGCAGTTGTTTTATTAACACCAACTAATGCAGAGGCTGTTCGTGCTGTTGCTCCTGCAACAAATAACTCTAATAACCTTGATTGTTTATACCAACTTAATTTACTCTTTCTCACTTTGCTATCCTAGATTAATGCTACCCTAGATTAATTTAGTTATCTAGGACAGCCCATTATTTATACCCAATAAATTCTAACAGCTTGGCCAACAATTAGAGCAACACCATTACATCGCCGATGCTGATTTGGTAACGACGCTTTCTTTAATGCAAACGCTAGAACGGCCCTTATTAATTGAGGGTGAAGCGGGTGTAGGTAAAACAGAAATTGCGAAAGGGCGTATCAAGGAGTCAGCCAGCTTGATTTTGGATGCGGCAAAATCAATTTTAAATAAAATAAGGAAACAAGATGGTAAGCGAGGTAAATGCACTTGAACGGTTGAAATCGGACCCTATGAGCTTTGGGCAGTGGGTCATTGTTGCGATTTGTATCGGCACGTTAGCACTAGATGGCTATGATGTTTTATCCATTGCATTTGCTGCTCCGGGTATTACACAAGAGTGGGGGCTATCGAAATCTGTCCTTGGCATTGTGTTGTCGATTGAATTAGCTGGTATGGCCGGGGGCGCGATTTTTCTTGGGTCATTTGCCGATAGTAATGGACGGCGTTTTACCATGTTGTTAGGAATCACTATTGTTACTCTTGGTATGTTCGTTGCTGGTCTTGCGCCAAATATCTACGTACTGGGTGCGGCTCGTTTGGTTACTGGTTTAGGGATAGGGGGCATTATGGCAACAGCAACAGCGACATGTTCGGACTTTTGTAATGATAAAAACCGAGTTATGTCGGTCTCTCTCGTTGCGGGTGGGTTTCCATTTGGCATTTATATTGGCGCAACCTTTCTCGCCCCTTTACTTAAACAATATGACTGGCGTATTGTCTTTTATCTGGGTACCTTTTTGAGCTTTCTGTTCATTCCTCTTGTTTATTTTTATGTACCAGAAACAATTTCATTTTTAAATCGTAAACGCCCTGTAGGTGCTTTAGAACAGATACAAAAAATCATGCGCCGCTTAGGGCATGCACCGCCTGACGCCTTAGCATCAGTGGCTGAACAAGAAGCGGAAGCCGTTGGGATGAAAAGTTTGTTTAGTCCAAACTTGCGGTATATTACTTTGCTACTATGCTTTGCGTATTTCGCAAATGTAATGACGTACTATTACTTTGTAAAGTGGCTACCAACGGCTGTTACGGATTTAGGTTACACAGTCTCTCAAGCTAGTGACGTTCTAGGTGTTGCCAGTTTAGGCGGCATCCTTGGATCTATAGGTATAAGTTTATGTGCTCGATTTATACCAATTAGGCCTCTGATGTTAGCAAGCCTCATGCTGGCAGCAGTAGGCGTGGCTCTATTCCCACACTTTACGGACAGCATGGTAAATATGAAATTGATGGGCTTCTTTGCTGGCACCTTTGTCATGGCAGCTATTTCAGGTTTTTTTGGACTATTTGCAAGCAGTTTTCCTTCTTCGATTTTAGGCTCAGGTTCGGGCATGGTTCTTGGTGTTGGTCGTGGTGGTGCTGTTATTGGCCCGATGATCCCTGGTTTCTTATTCGCAGCTGGCTTAGCCTTTGAAAACGTAGCCATTATTATGGCGTCAGGTTCTTTTTTGGCGGGTGTGGCCGTTATCTTTCTGCATAAAAAAGCTAATTAGGCCAAAAAGGGCCGTTATGCGATTTAATATAATCAAGAGGTCAGCCAGCTTGATTCTGCATTTCTACAAACTCATTTAAGCTATCGCCTGAATATCTTCTATATGCTGCGGGTGGCACTGGCTTAAGTCATAGCTACTTTGTAGGCTTACCCAATAATCGGGCGTGGTATTGAAGTATTTAGCCAACCTTAATGCTGTATCTGGCGTAATCGAACCCCTTTCCTTAATGATGCCCCCTACTCTGGTCGCTGGCATAAATGTATCTTTTGCTAAACGATACGGGGTTATGTTCATTTCTTCCAATAATTCTTGCAAGAAAACACCGGGGTGGGATGAGTTGTTAATCACAATAGTTTCCTAAAAATAATTAATTATTTCAACAACAAATGTAATAACGTTTTTCGTTAATAACGCAAGTCGTTACCATAAGTCGGTTATTACATAGACGACATATGACCCCTTTGCTGCAATTTCGCCTGGCATCCATGTTTCGTGGATATGCAGCCAATCAAGCTTGTCCTTTTTCTTTTCAAATAGAACTGTCGCAATTCGCGCATTATTGGGTGGTGTAGATGCAACGGCGTTACGTTGCCATTCTTCGTAAGTAACCAATACAAATTTATTACAAACGCGCTGCACTTTTACATTACGAATAGCCAGCCTTAAAGCAGGGTTCATCCCGTAATTGCATATACGTTGTCGTTTGTAACTCTTTTAACGTTAAAAACGTACCTGCGGGCGGAATGAGCAAGAATGTTGTATTAAATCGCGCGACAAAACCCTCTTCAAAAGAATCTTTAGCTAATTCGCCTTTAAACCAACCAGCAAAAAAGATATGTAAATTTTCAATTTCTTCTCGCACTTTTGATTCCAGATTTTTATCTATCCATTAATGACCCCTTTTTTTATTCATACATTATGGCGCGAATAGTTAAGCACACCGGGCCTGCAGGTGTTTGTACGCTAACTTCATCATCGAGCCTTTTCTTAAACAGTGCTTTGGCAACGGGCGAATCCATACTGATGTAGTGTGCCTTGTGGTCTACCTCATCCGGCCCGACGATTCTATATTGCGTGGTATTTCTATCCTCATCTTCCACTAGGACAGTTGCCGAAAAGAAGACTTGATTTACATTACTCGGCTGCTGACCAACGACTGTTAAATTTGGCAGCCTCTTTTGCAAGTAGCGAATGCGCCAATCCAGCTCACGTAACTCCTTCTTGCGATAGATATATTCGGCGTTTTCAGAGCGATCACCTTCTGCCGCTGCCGCCGATAATGCCGTAACGACAACCAGGCGTTTTTTCCACAGTTTTTGCTCTTCTTGCTGAAGCGCTGCAAAACCGTTTTTAGTAACGTACGGTGATTTTGGTGCTGCAGGGGGACGATATCGGCTCATTATGAATGCGTTTTTAGACCACTTAAATTAATAGTATAGACCACATTAAAGCGCTATGTATCAACACCTAATCACTAAATACTCTTTACTTATCAACAACATATGACTTGAAAAACAGAATTATGCCCCCACATTATAGATGTAAACAATTCTTAAGGAGAAAACATTATGGGACAACTTACATATCAACCTTGGCATTTATTAGAACGCTATAGCAATGACTTAAATCGTCGTATTTTTGACGATGCGGAAGGCAGCGCCTCTTCAATTGCCACGTGGACACCCGCTGTGGATATTAAAGAAGAAGATGAACGCTTCGTTCTACACGCCGATGTCCCTGGAGTCGACCCACATGACATTGAAGTGACAATGGAAGACGGCGTGTTAACCGTTCGCGGTGAACGTGCAAGTGAAACTAAAGATGAAAAAGATGGCTACAAACGAGTAGAGCGCACGAGCGGTAGTTTTTATCGCCGATTCGTTTTACCGGATACGACCGACGGTGAAAATATCAGCGCGAGCTACGATAAGGGCGTATTAGAATTGGTCATTCCTAAAAAACCTGCCACACAACCTAAACGGATTAAGGTGAAAGACCTGTAGTTCATCATTAACTAAAGGGACTTAAAACGGAGCTTAGGCTCCGTTTTTTATACATGGGAGAGTCATAGCAGGCAGCAATAATATAGCCGACTAATGCAAATGACGTGTTGAGTACTTTTTCACGCTATAAGAGCAAAAGAGCTTTCGTACGATGGCCTTTGAAAGTATTTGCGATATGATGAGGTCATTAGTGCATAGCCAATCAAAAGGATCCGACATGCTTATAAAGAAGCCTTCTCTATTAACAGAAAACGATGTAACCCCTCAAACGGATTTTGAAAATAGTCGCGCCACTATTTCAGCTTCTCGGCGTCGGTTTTTAGCTCAAAGTTCAATGGCTTTATTAGCCGGTGGGCTCGCACCCACAAGCTTATGGGCAGGTAATAAAATTGAAGGTTATACAAAAAGCCCTTTTTCCACCACTGAAAAACCTACGCCTTACGAATACGTCACCACCTACAATAATTTCTACGAATTTGGAACGGGTAAGAGCGACCCTGTGGTTACCTCCCACCTACTTAAAACTAAGCCTTGGAGCGTAACGATTGAAGGTGAAGTCGGCAAACCAGGCGTTTACGACTTAGAAGACATTCTTAAGCGCCAGCAATTAGAGGAACGCATCTATCGGTTGCGCTGCGTTGAAGCCTGGTCGATGGTTGTGCCTTGGATTGGGTTTTCCTTAGCGGATTTAATCAAACAAATTGAACCGACCTCTAAAGCCAAATACGTTGAATTTACGACCCTTTATGACCCTGAACAAATGCCTGGGCAAAAGCGCCAATCTTTAAAGTGGCCTTACGTTGAAGGGCTACGTATGGACGAGGCGATGAACCCACTGACCTTGATGGCGACCGGTTTATACGGTGAAGAAATGCCAAACCAAAACGGCGCACCACTGCGTTTAATTGTGCCATGGAAATATGGTTTTAAGAGCATTAAATCTATCGTTAAAATTAGGCTAACCGAACACATGCCTAAAACATCATGGAATATAGCGGGCCCTGATGAATACGGTTTTTATGCCAATGTGAACCCAAAGGTGGCTCACCCGCGCTGGAGTCAAAGCCGCGAAAGAATTATTGGCGCGCCGTTGTTTACGCCGAAACGCGATACCGAACTGTTTAATGGCTATGGCGAACAAGTAGCGAGCCTGTACAAAGGCATGAGTTTAAATAGACACTTCTAAGCAATGGCAAGGGTGAAGCTTTCAAAGCTGCAATGGGGGCTGATTAAAACACCCGTTTCCTTAATCTGCCTGCTGCCCTTTGCGTTTATCACCTGGGATGCTGTGAATAACTTATTAGGCGCTGACCCCATCCAAACACTGCACTTTAGAACCGGTGACTGGACGCTACGATTCCTGTTAATCACTCTCACCATGTCACCTTTACAGAAAGGGCTTAAATCACCCATACCCATCCGTTTTAGGCGCATGTTCGGCTTATTTACCTACTTTTATGCCAGTTTGCACCTGTTGGTTTGGTTGGTGCTAGATCAATCCCTAAGCATCGATAATATGATCAATGACGTACCCGAAAGCCCGTATATTATTTTGGGATTGACAGCCTATTGCCTACTAACACCGCTCGCCCTGACATCCACTGCTGGGATGATGCGTCGCTTAGGCAATAGATGGACTGTGTTGCACCGGCTGATTTACCTTATCGCAATTCTGGGTGTGACTCATTTCTTTTGGCTCACTAAGCTGGACTACCAAGAACCCCTTATTTATGCCTTTGTTCTGGTTATTTTGTTTATATTCAGGTGGCCCATGTTTAAAAAACTATTAGCCCCAAAGCCGACAAATAACCGCGTTTCATCATGACAGGGTTCACTCCCGCCTCTTGTCTTTCGAACCCTCATTTACAAACCATTTGGCCTTTTGTTTTTAGAAAAGCACCCGTATTAAACCGACAACGAGAACGATTTAATACACCGGACGGAGATTTCTTTGACGTCGATTGGTACGGCAACGGGGATAAAGGCATTGTTATTTTGCTGCACGGCTTAACCGGCTGTTCAAGTTCGTACTATATTTTAGGGTTCCAACAGGCATTAGAACAAGAAGGTTATAAAACTGCAGCCGTTAACTTTCGTGCCTGTAGCGGTGAGCCCAACTTAAAGGCAGGCAGCTACCACGCAGGGTTCACACAAGACTTACAGCAACTCTATACAGCCATTCGTGAGGAATTACCAAACACCCCCATCAGCACTATCGGCTTTTCTTTGGGAGGCAATATCATGCTCAAATGGTTGTCCGAGCAAGCGGATAGTTTAGACATAAAAATATCTGTCGCGGTTTCCGTACCCTATAAATTAGCCAACTGCGCCGATAGAGTCGATACGGGTTTTTCGCGCATTTATCGCAAACACCTGATAGATGCGATGAAAAGTAAGCTTGCGAATAAATTAGCTTTTTTTCGTGACAATGATCTGCCTGATGAAGCTGAAAAAATCCAAGCCTTAGGCGACTTGGGTTTTATAAAATCATTTTGGGAGTTTGACCACTACGTTGTGGCCGCCTTGCACGGCTTCGACGATGTGCACGACTATTACAATAAAAATAGTTCGATTGGCTTTTTAAAAGATATTAAAACAAAAACCCGTCTCATTCACTCGCTCGACGACCCTTTTATGACGCCTGATGTTCTACCACAGCAAGGTGAACTATCTTCGTCTATTGAACTGCTAACTACAGCTAATGGCGGACATGTTGGCTTTGTCGGCCAAACGGGTTATTGGTTAGAAAAGCAGGTAATCAGCTATCTTTACTGAGGCATATTTTTCAATAGCGATGCACCACATTAGATACGCGCTCTTTCGATAGATGCTCGTAACGTTTAGCCATCATCAATGATGTATAGCCCAGTACCTCTGCAATCTGCAGCAATGTAGAACCGGCTTTCGCTAACTGAATAGCTTTGCAGTGTCTTAAATCATTCCATTTGAAATTCTTAACACCCGCTTGATCCAACGCAATTTGGAATTCTTTTCTCAAATCTTTTGGCTTGTTTGATTGTTTTGAAGGGAAAAGTAAACTTGTATCCGTCCTTCTTACATTGCTATAGCCCCTTAACAAAGCAAGGCCGGTCCTTCAATAGATATACGCCTGCGTAAATTTTTGTTCTTATTTGTAATCGTAATCTGGCGCTCGGCTAAATCCACGTCATTCCACTCTAACGACATTAGCTCCCCTTGCCTTAAACCCGTGCTTAGCGCCAATGTTACGCATATATATATAAATTTATCTTTTGATTTCTGGCACGCTTGCAACAATCTAGATCGCTCAACATCACTCAAATATCTAACTCTACCCATGGGTATTCTTGGGCTTTTAACCTTATTCAAAGGGCTGTATTCCAACCAGTCCCAGTTTTTAACGGCCACTGTACATAAATGCGATAGATTCTTTAAATACTTATCTACTGTGGCCGGGGCCACATCAAGCTTTTTGACTTTTTGGGTAATTGCGGATGGCGTAAACTGGTTAAGAGCTAAATCACCCAGTTCTTTACGCCACCATAGCAAGCGTTTTTCTCGATTTTGTTGTTCTTGCTCACCATATTTAGGCAATATCTCGTTCAAGTACCTATCTATTATGTCTTTTACTTTTCGTCCTTTAATAGCACTGCTTGGCACAAAAGACTCTTGTTTAATTGCCCTCTCAGTCGCCTCGGCCCAGCCGTTTGCCTCTGTTAAGTTCGTAAATGTCGCTGATTGTGCTCAATCACGATATAGTTATTTATAAAATATGGAGCGGAGAACCAATTTTAGATGGTATGAAACAGAAAATTAACCCATTGGCCCCTTACAAGGCTCCATTGGCTCGATGGCTAAAGATGCGGCTGGTATATAGGGATATTGGAGCCAATGGGCGGATTCGAACCGCCGACCTACTCATTACGAATGAGCCGCTCTACCAACTGAGCTACATCGGCTACTTGAAGGAACGCTAAAGATGTAACGCTTCACCTTCACGCAGGAAGATTACTGGTTACTGACTTTTATAATAACGTCAACGCTTTGGATATTAGTACCCTTGGGAAGCTTAGGCAATTTGTCGATAACAACATCAGTGTGTCCAATATCGATCAAATCGTTTGTGCTGGTATTATAAAAATGGTGATGATGGTCGGTATTCGTGTCGTAGAAGGCTTTATTAGGATCGACGATTACCTCGCGCAACAAGCCCTTCGCAGCGAACAAACCCAACGTGTTGTATACCGTCGCTTTAGACACTTGGTTAAGCCCTTGATTGATGCTGGATAAAATTTGATCCGCGCTCACGTGCTGCTGTTTCTTGAACAAAAAATTAGCGATGTCTAAACGCTGTTGCGTAGGCGTAATACCACACCTCAACAATGCTGCTTTTACGTCTTTTTTGCTCATTTTTTGTTCTGTGCTTTTCATCTTGTATCCTACGCGAAGTATATCACAGCGCGTAAAAATCAATTTAGCGCTCCAAGCGGTAAGGCTCAGCGTTAATTTTACTTGGCCTGCCCAATACGATATCAGTCATCAATTGTGCGCTAGCGGGCGCGGTAACAATGCCATTGCGATAGTGCCCTGCATTTAGGCTCAGGTTTTTATACGGCTCTACACGGCAGATATAGGGAATACTATCGGGCGAAGACGGCCTTAACCCGGCCCAATGTGCGTCCGGTTCAACACCAGAAAGCACTGGATACAACTGCTGTGCAAAATCACGTAACGACTCGAAAGCCTGCCTTGTCGTACTTGCATCAAACCCCGTATGCTCACGCGTACTTCCAACTACAATTCGCCCATCCTTTCTTGGAATAATATAACGGTCGCCATCCATCACCATACACGCATTGGGAATATCCGTTGGCGGGAAGCAAACCATCTGCCCCTTAACAGGAGATATATCAGGCTTAACAACACCCTCTGGAATTAGGCTTGCGCTCCACGCGCCGCCACAAATCACGTATTCACTCGCTGTTAAAACCTCACCCCCAAGTTGAACGCCTGTAATATCGTCACCTCGTAGCATTAACTGCTGGGCTTCTTCGTTATAAAATTTTAGCCCTTCATCCAGCAAATAACGCCTGAGTGCCGCCAATAATTTATGCGGGCGAATGGTAGCCACGTCAGCTCGCAATAAAGCTGGCTCACTAAATTCTTTTAAATACGGAAATTGTGAATTCAATTGCTCAACTGACAAGATATCATGGCAAACAGCTTGCTGCTCACACCACTGAAGCGCCTGCGTCATGTCATCGTCATTGAGCACCAACATGCCAGAAAGCACCCACTCGGAATCAATACCCGTTTGCTCGTACAAGTCTTTTGCTAATTGCGGATAAACCAACTGGCTAGATGAACTAATTGCATTAACCGCTTCTGAATAGTGCCAAGGGCGCATCGGCGATAAAATTCCGCCCGCCGCCCACGTAGCCTGCTGGCCTACACAGCCCTTCTCAACAAGGGCTACGCTTGCACCAGATTTTCGCAGCTCTTTAGCGGTCAACAAACCGATAATGCCACCGCCAATAATAAGAAAGTCGACCATAATGGATGATTTAAAAAAGCGACAGTATAGCGTAACCTATTGGCCTAATTACTGTTCTAAATTAGACTTATTTCATGCTGAGAAATCATGATTGATATTGATGGTGTTAGTACTGTGCTTAATCAAGCGTGAAAGTCAAAAAATATCTTTTGGGTATCGAAAGGAGCACAGTGTAGAATTGAAATTTTTCACATAAACCTTAACCTCTCATAATGTACTAAAAGTATAAAGTGAGTCTAGTAAATGGAGATGACACCTATGACAACTGGGCAACATGAGAAAAGATCCATAAATGCAACCGACTTACTCTTCGACATTAAGAATCCCCGTTTAGTCGGTGAGCATCTATCTGAGCAAGCTGATGATATCCAGATAATTACAAATCTAGCTGAAGGTGCAGATATTGCTGAACTTGTAATATCCATTGAAGAAAATACTTTTGTCGACTTTGAGCCTATTGTCGTCATAAAAGAGCTAGGTAATAAGTTTAGGGTTTTAGAGGGGAATAGACGGCTTGCAGCAATTAAACTATTGCAAGATGAGAAACTTGCGCGGCAAGTTGTACAGGTTCTTAAGCATTCGATCCAAAGGCCAGTACGTCAGGCGGTTCTTGATTCCATAAAAGAGATTCCCGCAATAATTGTAACGAAAGAAGCTGATGCTCAGTCTTATATTGGGTTTAAACATATAAATGGCCCACATAAATGGACTTCTTTTGCTAAAGCTAAATTTGTTACGACATGGTTCAAAAATGGTGCTGGAATTGATGAAATAGCTAGAAAGGTTGGTGATAGAAATAAAACGGTGAAAGACCTCATAGCTGGAATGTTAGTATTGGAACAGGCTGAGGAAGAAGAGATATTTGACGTACAAGATAGAACTAAGCGAGGCGTTTTCGGCTTCTCACATTTATACACTGCTCTAAACAGGAAGGAATATAAGGATTATATAGGATTAAAAAAAGATTGGACTGAGAACTTAGTAACCAGCCCTGTTTCAACTGGGGATGTAAAAAAATTAAAAACAGTCCTTCAATAT
>LWTN01000186.1 GCA_002101225.1 Cycloclasticus sp. symbiont of Poecilosclerida sp. M
TAAATCTCAAAATCCTGATTTAAAACATTTAGGAGTGGTGTTCAGTAACCCTATTGCTACTCAAGTCTTACAAGATACAAATGACTTAAAAATTGCACTGGAAGAAACGGAAGAAAAATCAGCTGTTTTTGAGAGAACTCTTATTTCTGCGAACACTCAATTGCAAAAAGCTTCCGCAAATGTATCTAATTATAATGGTGCGGAGACCATTATGAATATGGCCAAAAACATGGGAAGAATGATTTCATTAATTATAAACAACATGGAATCTGTGTCTAAATGACGCCGAAAATAGTTGCATCGCATACAGCCCCCATAGATGATAATGTTAGCGATCTTGTTGATTGGATTGAATTGAAAATATTAGAATCAGAGTTTAATGCTTTTAATATTAATGAATTGTCAAGCCTAACAGAAGAAGGTGAGGATGAAGAAAATGAAAACTATTCTGAACAAGACCTTCTGAATGAGGAGACGGTATTAACAGCTATAGATGAGATAGTTTTTAGAGAAGACAAACTGGGAGATGCATATCCTTTTGAAATGGCTGCTACTGATACAGAAGTACGGCTGAAACAGGTTGAAAGGAATATTGGACAGTGGATTTATCTATATTGTTTAATTGTTTCTCATATAAAATCCGATGGTGTTAATGTTTCAGGTTTCGACTTAACCAGTGAGGATCGAGACATTCTTCAGATAGCTTCAGTGTATGCTGCTGCCGGACATTTTGGAAAAGCAGTATCATTCGGTTGGCCACGAAAAGATGGTTCAAAATTTTTAATAGCCATTAAAGATACATTTTTAAGTATGGGAGAAGGTACGCCAAGAGACAGCTTTTTGTCTGGAGTCAGCCCCCATGCAAAAGATGTGGAAATAGATATTGTTGCTTGGACTTCTATGAATGATGATTTGCCAGGAAAGCTATTTCTATTAGGTCAGGTTGCTACTGGGAAAAATTGGAAAGATAAATCTATATTAAGTGCTATCCAGTATGTGTTCGATACATATTTTTCACGCTCTCCTGTTAGCCAACCTATCGGAGCAATGTTTATTCCTTTTTGTATAGATGAGCAATACGGAGGCTCAAGGCATGAGGTGCTACAAGACTTAACTGGTCGCTTTGGAATTATTTATTACAGGCTTAGGCTACCATACTATGCTTTAATTGGTTTTAATCGAAAAGGAGTTGCTACTCCAAGGAAAGAGGAGAGTTTTAAAATAAAAGACTTTATTCAGGGTGCTTTAGGCGCTAAGCTTTTCGATAGCACCTTCTCTAATTAGTTCTGGGGAAAGCATTAGTAACTCTGCTCCCCTACGTTTAGACTGAGCAGAGTAGTTCAGGCTAAACAGGTGAGGGTTATGTTCTTTGTATATTTCGTAGATTTCGGGTGTGTTATCGTAAGTCACCATCCAAGGCAGTTTAACCTTCATAATTGATTTATATAAGGCTATATGGTCTTCGTGTTCAAAGAAATTCTGATAAAGCTCTTTTCCTTTATTGTAATACGGTGGATCTATATTAATTAATGTTTTTGAATCAAGTTTTGATACCCGCCCAACCAAAAAATCCTTAGCATCCTGATTAGTTAATTTTATTTGATCTGAACGTTCGGCAATTCTTTGGATTTTGTAAATAAGAGCGCTTTTGTTAAATCTACAATCAAGCTTATATTCTCCTGATTGAGCCTTACCCCCCATTACTCCAGCATTCAATATACCTGAACGATTCACTCTATTTAAGAATAAGGTTGAAAAGGCCAGTTCTATTCCAATATTCTTGTTTTTTTGAATTTCTTTTTGTTTATACCACTCTTTAATAGTAATTGGTGTGGAATCAATTAAGTCGCACAATTCTTCTGTTTTTGTTAAAGCAGCATCCCAAAATGAAAAAATTGATGGTGCTAAATCGTTAATAACCACATTCTCAACGATATTATTTTGAAGGAGATGCCAAACGACTCCAGCCCCGCCAGCAAAAGCCTCAACATACGTACCACCCATTAAATCGTTCTGTTTAATAAGGCCTTCAACAAAAGGGGCTATTTGTGTTTTACCGCCAGGATAACGAAGTGGTGAATAAATTCTAGGCATCAGCTTTCTTTCTATTTAGGGCGTGGATAAATAATAACATGGTGCTTACATGAACTATAACTATCTGAGGTGGATAGTTAAAAAGAAGCCGTCCTGTTTGAGTCTTTCCGTAATGCATTTATTTATGCTAAGTTTGGTTAATAGTAAGACTTTCAAGGTTATAACCTACGGGTGGTTTTTATTACGTTACTTCATTGCGTTCTTGCAACGGATAAAACACTTATTAAAATTTTAAACACAGGCAACAAAATGAGTTTTAAAACGTTATACCCAGCAATAAAGCCTATCGCATCTGAGTGGATTGAAACCGGCGACGGTCACGACATTTATGTTGAACAAGTAGGTAACCCAAACGGCATACCGGTTATTTTTTTACACGGTGGGCCAGGTTCAAGCTGCAAAGACCATCATCGCTGTTTTTTTAACCCCGAAAAATATCACGTTATTTTAATGGATCAACGCGGCGCTGGCCGCTCTAGGCCCTCTGGCGAATTAAAGCACAATACGACGGCGCACCTCATAGCTGATATGGAGCTTATTCGCAAGAAACTAGTCATTGATGCATGGCTGCTATTTGGTGGCTCTTGGGGCGCGACACTGGCGCTTCTGTATGCGCAACAGCATAGCGAGCAGGTATTAAGTTTAATCTTGCGCGGGACTTTTCTGGCACGGTTACAAGACGCCAACTGGTTCTTTAAAGACGGCGGCGCTAATCAACTTTTCCCTGACGCTTGGCAACGCTTTATAAGCCACATACCCACCGCAGAACATGAGAATTTATTGGCCGCATATCACCAGCGCTTGAATAGTGATGACCTCCGTATTCAACAAGCCGCATCGCGCGAGTGGGATGCATGGGGTGGAGCGGTCGTGTTGGGTGATGAATTTGATGCGGCAGAGTTAGAAGGCGACGTACCCGAAACGGCTATCGCGCAAACGCGTATAGAAACTCACTACGGTATGAACCGATACTTTATCGAAGAGAACCAAATTTTAAATAACGTAAGTTGCCTACAAGATATACCGTGCACCATTATTCACGGTGAAAAGGACTTCATGTGTCCCATAGACTCGTCTAAAACCCTAGCAAATATGCTTCCAAACGCACAGTTAGTGCGTTTATACAACTCAAATCATTTAGCGCATGGCGACGAAATGATTGATGCGTTAGTTTCTGCAACTGATTCCATGATTTCTTGTCTATAACCTATGAATGAATTACGTTCCGACATGGGTGATGAATACCGGAGTCAGCGAGTGGCTGCTTGTTCTGGGTGTTTTGCTTGCCCTAGCGAGCATTACACGCCCATTACTCAAAGCATTCAATAAATCAAGTGACAAATCAGAAGTAGAAACTGCAGCAACAGATAGTTGGCACACCAAAACCGTACAAGCCGTTTTCGGCTCGCTCAAAACGACCGAAAACGGCCTTTCTAATAAAGAGGCGGAAACTCGGCTGGCTCAGCACGGACCAAATCGCTTACCAGAACCCCAGGTCCGCAGCCCACTGGTCAGGTTTTTATACCAGTTCCACAACGTACTCATCTATGTATTAATTGCTGCCTGCGTCATCACAGCGATGCTGGGGCACTGGGTGGATGCAAGCGTCATTCTTGGTGTAGTCATACTCAATGCAGCGATTGGTTTTGTACAGGAAGGGAAAGCCGAAAATGCATTAAGGGCGATACGGCAAATGCTATCGCCAAACGCTATGGTTATGCGCTATGGTCGGCAGTTAACGATTCGAGCTGAGGCGTTGATACCGGGCGATATTGTCTTACTGCAATCAGGCGACAAGGTGCCAGCAGACCTGCGGTTATTCCGAGTTAAAGGGCTTCAAATTCAGGAGTCTATTTTAACGGGTGAGTCGATGGCGGTGGAAAAAACCATTGATGTTGCCGAGCAAGGCGCCGCATTGGGTGACCGTTTGTGCATAGCGTATTCCGGCACGCTTGTGACGCATGGGCAAGGCGGTGGCGTGGTGGTTGAAACCGGCGCACAAACCGAAATCGGCCGCATCAGCACACTGGTTTCAGAAGTTGAACAAGTAACTACTCCTTTATTACGCCAAATGGATCAGTTTGGCCGATGGCTAACCTTAGCGATTTTAGGCGTTGCCGCTATCACCTTTGCGTTCGGCTCCTTGATTAGAGATTACGCTGCTGCTGATATGTTTCTTGCCGCCGTTAGCCTTGCCGTGGCGGCCATACCTGAAGGTTTACCCGCCATTATGACCATCACGTTGGCTATTGGCGTGCAACGTATGGCGCGTCGTAACGCCATTATCCGCAAACTACCCGCCGTTGAAACGTTGGGAGCCGTATCCGTTATTTGTTCAGACAAAACCGGCACCTTAACCCGCAACGAAATGACCGTACGGTCAATAACCACCACTAACCATTTGTTTGATTTGGCTGGCACGGGGTACAACCCTCACGGCGCCATATCACTGTCAGACAAGGTAGTGCAGTTAGATGAGCACCCCCTACTACAAGAGCTGTCTAGGGCTGCGATACTGTGCAACGATGCATCGTTGGAACAAAAAAACGATGAATGGCTTGTCTACGGCGACCCGATGGAAGGCGCATTGCTGGTAGCCAGTTTAAAGGCCGGACTGGATATAGACGATGAGAAAAAACGACATCCACGCGCCGACCTGATACCATTTGAATCAGAGCATCGTTTTATGGCCACGTTGCACCACAGCCACACATCTGATGCTCGCATCTTCCTTAAAGGCGCCCCCGAACGTGTTATGGAGATGTGCAGTCACCAAAGAACCACAAATGGAGACCAAGCATTAGATAAAGATTATTGGCTAGACCGGGTTGAAGAAATGGCTCAACGGGGTCAGCGAGTATTAGCCATCTGCTTAAAGCAAGTTAACCACAAACAAGAAGGCTTAAAGTTCGGCGATGTGGAAAATGGCATGGTGCTACTCGGTCTGTTTGGCTTAATCGATCCACCGCGTGAGGAAGCTATTGGGGCCGTACAAGTCTGTGCAAGGGCGGGTATACGGGTAAAAATGATTACGGGCGACCACGGTGCCACGGCACTCGCTATTGCTCGGCAATTGAAGCTTGTTAATGTCAATGATGTACTCACAGGGCAGGAACTTGAATCAATCGACGAAGACGCGTTACGACAACGCGTGCTAACAGTTGATGTGTATGCGCGCGTGAATCCTGAACACAAACTGCTTTTGGTCAGACTGATGCAAGAACAGGGTTTAGTCGTTGCCATGACGGGTGACGGTGTAAACGATGCGCCTGCTTTAAAACGCGCCGATGTCGGCACCGCCATGGGCCTTAATGGTACAGAAGCCGCCAAAGAAGCCGCCGAAATGGTTCTAGCGGATGATAATTTTGCCTCCATTACCCACGCAGTAGAAGAAGGCAGAACCGTTTACGACAATCTTAAAAAAGCGATTCTCTTTATCCTACCCACCAACGGAGGCGAAGCACTGATAATCCTTGCCGCTATCGTACTGGGCTTTCAACAACTTCCTTTAACACCCGTACAAATACTTTGGGTGAATATGGTTACGGCTGTCACCTTAGCGCTATCGCTAGCGTTTGAACCACCGGAACAGAAGGTCATGCACCGTCAGCCACGTAACGCCCAAGAACCGATGTTAACGAAGCACCTTGTTTGGCGCGTCGCGTTCGTCTCCGTCATTCTTATGGTGGGTACGTTTGGGATTTTCCTATGGGATTTGCAACAAGGCGCTAGTATCGAACACGCACGAACGGTGGCGGTAAATACCTTAGTTATGTTCGAAATTTTTTATCTATTCAACTCTCGGTATATTACTGCCCCCGTGTTCAACTGGGCGGGGTTTACCGGCAACCGCTATGTGCTTATTTCCATAGCTCTGCTTATGCTATTTCAATTGGGTTTTACCTACCTAGCGCCTATGCAAACCTTGTTTGGCACCACAGCAATCAACTTCAAATTATGGCTGCTTATACTGCTTATCGCCTCGTCCGTTTTATTCTTAGTCGAACTAGAGAAGTACTTTATGCGGTACAAAATGAAAAATAATTGATGTCTTGGCACGTGAAGTAAAGCTTTTTTAAACTTGCGAATTCGATGCGGCTATCGCATGGTAACGGTTGTTGTGCTTAAAATATCTCGACCGTAGTTAATTGGTCATTTGCAAAGGCATTAGCTATTGCACGTTTAATAAGTTTGCCAAATTCAAACCATTTAGCGCGTGGAGACAAAATGATGGACCCCTTAATGAGCGCGGTAGAACCAATAGTATAATGATAAACCACAAAATTGAGCTTGCGTTAGAACGATTAAATAGCATTTTCCCGCTTAAAAAGAATCAAGATGAATGTGCCCCCAAAATTAAGCAGTTGCATCAACACATACTTCGCTACTTTGTAACTAAAGGGCGATTCCCCTATAGAGAGGAAATGTCGAGCCAAGCATGTGATGTTGCAGCAGGACTGAATGAGTTACATCGGCGGGATATGGTGACATTTTCCGACAACGGCGAGCCTAACGGTGTGTACCCTTTTACCCTGCGTGAAAGTGAATATGTGGTTTTAGTCAAAGAGCACACGGTTTATGCGATGTGTGCACTGGATGCGCTGGCAATTGCACCACTGTTTCAAGAAGCAACTCAGATTACATCCAATTGTAAGATAACGGGGGAACTTGTAAAAATACACCTGTTAGAGGAGACATTACGCAACATTGATGAAGTCAAAGATGTTTATTTTGGTATTTCTTGGTCTGCTGCCAATGAGAATTCTTGTTGTGCTGATAGCTTATGTAGAGAAATGGTGTTTCTGCGAGATCTTAAAACGGCCGAACAATGGCTTGCTGATGACGTAGCTGAGCGAGAAATATTTACACTGCCTGAAGCCGTTCAGTTTGCCAGCCGGTTTTTTATCCCGTTATTGGCCTAAATAAAAGATTAAAAAGCGCTTTGTTCTTTATGGACGTAGGCCATAAGTTTCATATACTCGACTGTTGTCTAGTTCATTTGACTTTAAAACACCTTAGAATTCTTACTGTTTCTAAAAACCAATGGCTTTTCGGCAGCCGTCATCGCAGCTTGCTCGATGGCATCAGTTACCAAGTGATGCAATGGAGATAGGTCACAAACAGGGTCGGCATTGGTTGCATCACCGGTGAGCAAAAAAGCCTGGCAATGACAACCGCCAAAATCCTTGTCTTTTTCCGGACAGCTTCTACACGGTTCTTTCATCCAATCATCACCACGGAAATAGTTAAACGCGGTGGACTCATTCCATATTTCACTGATTGAATTATCCCGCACGCTGGGGCATTCAAAATTAGGTAGTTGGCGCGCAGAGTGGCAAGGCAAGGCTAAGCCATCGGGTGCGATGGTTAAGAAGGTCGTCCCCCAGCCGTTCATACAGGCTTTTGGGCGATTCTCAAAGTAATCGGGAATCACGTAATAAATCTTCATCTTACCGGCTTGCGATTCCTGATATTCCTTGGCTATCGCTTCGGCCTCTTGTAACTGTTCTTGCGTGGGCATCAGCTGGTCACGATTGTGGTGCGCCCAACCGTAATACTGCGTATTAGCGAGCTCTACAAAATCAGCGTCCAGCTCAATCGCCATCTCCAAAATATCTTTCATTTGGTGAATGTTTTCGCGGTGTAATACCACACACAAAACCATCGGGTAGTCGTGTTTTTTTATCAGTTTGGCGACGACTTTTTTATGTTCGAAACTTTCTGTACCGGCGATATAGTCGTTCAGCTCTTTTGAGCTGGCTTGCAGGCTTATTTGAATATGGTCGAGCCCCGCCTCTTTTAACTCGATGATCTTAGCCTCATCCATGTTGTAGCCAGATGTGATGAGGTTAATGTAATAACCTAGGTCGTGCGAATAGCTCACCAGTTCAGTGAGGTCTTTTCTTACTAACGGCTCACCACCTGAAAAACCCAACTGTACCGCACCCATTTTGCGAGATTGTTTGAGTACGCGCTTCCATTCATCGGTGTTTAGCTCATTAGTGAAATTAGCGTAGTCGAGCGGGTTAGAGCAGTACGGGCACTGCAACGGACAGGCGTAGGTTAGCTCTGCTAACAACCAACGCGGTGGGCTAGGCGCTTTGAGTGATCCAGCCATTACCGAGTGCCGTATTTAAAAAATTGTTAATATCGTTTTCTAAACCCGTCGTATCGAATTTTTTTTCTAACGCGCTAACAATATCGGTGACGTTATTTTTTCCATCACATACTTGTAAGATTTCAGCTGAACTTTGATTCAGCTCAATCAGCCCTTCTGGGTAGAGCAGAACAAACATATTTTGCGCCTCTTCCCATTGCAAGCGATAGGTAGGCGATAGTTGGGGAACACTTGTGGCTTGGATACTCATGACTCCACCGTGTGATAAGGAGGCATTTTGTGTACGTAGGCCATATACATGGCATCGGCCATCGTCCATAAAATATCGAGTTTGAATTTTAAGATACCCAGCATCTTTTCCTGTTGCTCGCGCGTTTTGTAGTAATCCAGCGTGATGCGTAAGCCGTGCTCAACGTCACGCCTCGCCTCGGAAAGCCTTTTTTGGAAGTACGTAAGCCCTTTTAAATCGATCCATGGATAATGCTCTGGCCAATTATCTAGGCGTTGTTGGTGAATTTTTGGCGCGAATAATTCTGTTAGAGATGAACTTGCCGCTTCATGCCAATCAACTCTACGCGCAAAATTCACGTACGCATCTACCGCAAAGCGAACGCCGGGCAGCACGTGTTCTTCTGAAAGCACTTCATCACGCGTTAAGCCAACCGCCTCGCCTAATTGAAGCCAAGCCTCAATACCGCCGATTTCACCCTGTGCGCCATCATGATCAATAATGCGCTGCACCCACTGGGCGCGCGTGTCACGGTCGGGGCAGTTCGCCATAATAGCCGCATCTTTTAATGGGATATTTACTTGGTAGTAAAAACGATTGGCCACCCAGCCGCGAATTTGTTCTTTGCTTAACGTGCCCTCGTGCATCATCACGTGATACGGGTGATTGATATGGTAAAAACGCTCCATATCGCGAATGCGTTGTTCGAATTCCTCTAGTGACCAAGGCACTTTTTCTATTAAGTTTTGCGTCATATTTACAGCTCGATATTCATATTGTCGTACGACACTTCTATGCCATGTTGCGTCAGTATATCGCGTTCTTTCGATTCCTCGTTGAGAATGGGGTTGGTATTATTGATATGAATCAAAATTTTCCGTGGTTTCTCAAGGGTGTCTAAAAACTCAATCATGCCGCCCTCGCCTGATTGCGGTAAATGGCCGATTTTTCTCGCTAATAACGGGCGCCCTACTGACGCTAACTCATCGTCTGTCCAAAATGTCCCATCGACCATGACGCAATCTGCTTCACTCATAGTTCTCGCAACGTGTGGCTCAATTTCACCTAATCCTGGCGCGTAAAAAGTGCGTTTTCCCGTTGAAATCTGGCAGATAATCATGCCAATATTGTCGCCTTCATGCGGGTCATCACGATGAGGCGAATACGGTGGCGCTTTGCTTTTTAATGGTAAGGCAGTGAACTCAAGATCATCAATATTAGGGATGGTAAATGAATCGCCGTTCAATGGAATAGAGTAATCTTCCACTCCACAGAAGTGCTCCAAAATATTGAAGATAGGAAAGCCGCTGGTAAGGTCTTGCTTGACCATCTCGGTGCAATAAATAGTGAGCGGGTCGCCCTCGCGTAATATTAAAAGCCCCGTCGCGTGGTCGATTTGTGAATCGAACATCACAATCGCTTCAATACCCGTACCACGTACTTTATTTTTAGGGTGAATTTCAGGAAAGCCTTCTAATTGTGCACGCACATCAGGCGACGCATTAAATAATACCCAGTGTTCGCCATTCGATGAAACGGCAATAGAGGATTGGTTACGAGTAGACGCTTTAATAGAACCTGCTCGAACAGCTTTACAATTGGGGCAGCTACAGTTCCATTGAGGAAACCCACCGCCAGCACCAGAACCTAATACACGAATTTTCATATTGTTACCTTGAGACCTCTGCACGAAAGTTCTTTAGCTTCTATGCGGCGTCGGCTAAAGCCGCCTACTGTCGGTAAAAACGTACTCAATCGGTCATTTACTACAATAAACTCCCTCTTTCCGCGCGTTTTTGCCTCGCCTAAAGCGCCTACTTTTGGTGCCTAGAAGCGAAATCTTCTTCCGTGCAGAGGCCCCATTTAAAATTTAAATAGCAGAAATAAAAAAGGGCTCCTGCCGGAACCCCTTTTTACACCCATAGGGCATAAGTTTCATTGAAGCGAAAGATAAAACGCGTTCACTTCATTTAACTATAATGTTTGGCTGTTATCTATTTGTTGTAGATATACATTGTTACTTCAAAACCGAAACGTAAGTCTTTGTATGCTGGTGTTTCCCATTTCATGCTATATCTCCTCTAGGTTTTAAAACTTATCTCACAACTAAAAAGCTGTATGCAACCCAGTATATGTTTTTTGCTGATGATTGCAAGTACTTGTATGAGTCCACCACATATTGCACTGTGGTTTGTTTTCAATAATATACTGCAATATGTGTTTTTAACTCTAAACCTTTATGCGGTCTTATGCTGTTATATTTCACTAACCAATCTGCTAACTTTT
>LWTN01000187.1 GCA_002101225.1 Cycloclasticus sp. symbiont of Poecilosclerida sp. M
CTTTTCCTCTTGTATATCCTTCCTTCAATGAATCGTTTTAATCAATTGTTCCAAAAATCAATGGAAAATACGACTTGTCAGTTATACACTGAAATGAGCAGGCTGGTTCGTCTGTATGCTGGAAACCTTCTAAAACCTGAAGCTATTGTTGCAGCTGGAGATAACCTCAGCCTTCTCAGCTTTGCTGATGAAGACCAGTTAGCAAATGACAAGTTGGGTATAGGTACTGATACTTGGCTGCACATTTCTGAATTAGAACAAGAGCATGACCCAAAGCCTTTCTTTAGTGGGGTTCGTAGTTTTTATGTAGCCACACAAGAAAATGCTTAAAAAGTTTCCCTTTGGAGACTCTCTACTGAAGGATCTGGAAATCATGAACCCTGAAAAAGTCTGTTCATACCAATTTACTACAGTTTTAAACCTTGCTAAGCGATTCCCACAGTTAGGTTTGGCAGATTCTAAGTATCTTGATCTCTTGAGAGAAGAATTCATGGATTTCACATTATCACCCATGGATCACCCTTCTCTGTCGACCTACAAATCTGCAACAGGTGAAAAACCTCGAGCTGGAGTATTTTGGCATGAAGTGTCTAAGATTAGAGCTCTAGATGGAGTAAGAAGATTTCCCTCTTTAACAAATTTAATGGCAGGTCTGCTGTCAATCCCATCTTCAAATGCTGACTCAGAAAGAGGCTTTTCAATACTTAGGAAGATCCACACTGATCAGCGAGCAAGCTTGAAGCAGTCCACTATCATTTCATTGATGACCATGAAATTTAATTGTGATGAGTGCTGTTATGAAACCAAATTTACTGAAGAACTATTGAATCTAAATGTAAAAAAGCTACCTCTATATCTCTTAATCATGAAATTTTATTTTCAATTTCAATGAATGAGGGGGTCACTGTCCCTGAGGCTGTTTTGAAAAAGTTGGGACCTATGAGCTATGGCTAGTGATTGGGTTGATGTAGCTCATTCTGGTTGGATCTTGTTCAGTGCAGTGTTACAATTGTCTGATTTGTACTTACTTGGGGCTAGGGCATCTAGGGTGTGCTAATTCGGGCACTAGAACAGATCCTGCAGAGGCAGTTTAATAAGTGCAGGAGGCTGTCCCATTTTCATCGAAACCACACCCCTTGACATTCTGCTCCAATTTGAACGGTTGAGCAAAGTGATCTGCATTAAAGTGTTTGTCTTGCCAATAGTGATGCCCAAACAAGATGTCAACTGATTGCTATGAATTTGTCATGAAATATCCTCAGCCATAATTTATTTTGTTGCTTCAAGATGATCCCTACATTGTGGTTAGTGACTAAACGAACATGATTCAAAATGCCATTGAAAGGATCAGCCATCCAATGAGCACACACAATGAAGATACACCTATTCACTTTCAATTTGTAAATTAACAATAATGTTTTGTGATTATTTTTGTAACTGTACTTTGTAAGTACAGTTAATCAAAATTCCAACTTTGAAGCAGTGGTCTAGGAAAGCTGCTTTTTGGTAGATATCGCTCCAAAGATATGCTCTGTGTTTTTGTAGGAGGGATAATACATAGCTACTACAGTTCAGGAAAAAGATGCAGAAACACCAAGTTTGTGGTGTTTGCCAGCTACAACATCTGCACGCAAAGTAGGCCTAGCAGAGTTAATTCCGACAGGATAGCTTATCTACGTAAGAGCTACCTTGGTTTACCTGAAGCGGCAGGATAGCTATGTGGGAACAACCCTGGACGGCCCTTTGCTCTCTCCTTGCAGCTCTGTGTGGCCAGTCTGACATCACAATGTGTAAACAACGTCATAAACGTTATCATTCAACATGATGCCAAATGAGCTAGCTGAAGGTAATTGGAATTCCACTAGACCAAATACAATTGAGGTACGTATAACACAGGAAATGAATTGTGCAATGAATGTATAATATTTATAGCTCTAGTATAGCCATAATCCTTCCACAACAGTTGCAGCAGTCCTCTTTGTCACAACCTGCATGTGTGTGTGTGTGTGATACCCAATTAGTACACATACAGTGGCACCTGTCTATAATGGGCAGGTCACCTCTGTGTGTGTGTGTGTGTGCATACAGAGAATGGTACCCACTTAGTACACATACAGTGGCACCTGTCTATAATGGTCACTGTATTAGCAGGTCACCTGTGTGTGTGTGTGTGTGTGTGCATGCATGCGTGCGTGCGTGTGTGTGTACAGAGAATGGTCGATTACTACACATAGAGTGGTACCTGTCTATAATGGTCACTGTATCAGCAGGTCACCTGTGTGTCATAAAATATACCCTTTCTGCACACAGCATGGCTTGCATCTGCAGAGTGGCTCTCATAGTGAATTGTGGCTATGCCCGTGTTTCCATCTACGAAAACTCCAACCCACGGCGTACTGGTCAACAAGCTCGTGAAACAATTGATGTTCCACGGAGAATGCGGAAATTCAAGTCACAGTTCAGTGCTTGCATCCCGAGTGGCTATTTTGAAGTGACTGGTAAGGATAACCGCAGTCCCTTTGATTGAGACAGCAGTAAAATCTTGGATGGCTTTCACTTCAAGTTTCAGAGTGAAATTGGAATGTCCAGAGATTCCTATCTTCAGCAATTTTCATCCACAAAGAGGTTTGAGTTACCTAATGCAGAAAAGGCAAAACACGCATTAGGGAATTGTAGCTGTTGTTATGAAGTGCACAAAAAACAACCCCCCTCAGACCAATGTTTCAGCCACAGACCCCCATTGTGACTGTCAATTCTAGTGCCTTACAAAGACAAGGTGTACAGAAATTCACTAAAACATTGCTATCTGAACTGGACAAAATATACACTAGTGGAGGCCAGCACGTCATTTGCCGACGCTCTGCTGATAACAAAATCCCTCGGGTTGGAGAGGAAAAAAACGAAAATGGAGAAGAAGAAAGAAAAGAGAGAGGTAGAGAAGGTGTGTAATACCTCTGGAGCAGTAGTCCTGCACGCAGTGCATGAGACATCAAAATGCCCAGTCAGGCCGTCTCCTATAATTATAGAGTTTGGAGGCGCCAAATTGGCAGTTCAGCATACATAATCTTTTTTTTTTTCTGTGTGTAGTTTGGCTGGACATCACTGAGCGGCTACCCATACTGAACTTGGGCGTACACGCTTGCATTCCACTGTTTTTATATGATAGCGAATACTGTTCAGAAGATGAAGAGTTCGTACTGCAGGTGAATTTTATTACTGAACTTTGAACGACCTACAGTCAGTGGATGAACTCACCCATCTGTAGCCTTCCCCGGGCCCTCAGATCATTCACTCACCAAATTATTGTCAATGATATCCACACACCATATCCACAAAGATAAATGCAAATGACAGCTGAGATAATGTTCCAAGAGTTGTGCCAAGTCATACAACAAACACAAATAATGTTAGACGGACTGATGTTCAGCTATGACATGCTGAGCTGGATCCATCTGAAGCCGATGTACCTAGAACTTGCACAGAGTCATGTTCCCTGTTGTCCCTGTTCCCTGGCCTAATATAATGCTACGAGCATTACCCTATGATGGCCTCAGGTGGCCTATGAGCTCCATTTGTAGACTGTATATGCAAACACTATCAATTGCTTATATTTACTACTCAATAAAATGACTTCTAGTATAATAATTATGTCGGGTTTGGCCAAGTTTTTGTTTTTGTTTTTGTCTTCACTCGTACTCACAATCATTTTTATCTTTCAGTCGAATTCCCAATCAGCGCATGTGATGTCCTTTTGTTTTGTAGATTCCGGTTGTTATTGTTTTCTTTTTGTATAGTGGTGAAGTTATTGTTGTTGATTATATAATTTCAGGCCCAGTTAAGTGTGGCTTGTATTTTATATTATAACTACGTATAATAACCCTCTGTGCATGGTATGGTCTAGCTCTGCTGCATGCATGCAGTGTGTTTATAAATCTATCCCAAACTGCTATTGTGCAAGCATGGTGTTTTTACTGAATGGCCCATCAGCTATAGAGAGTGTGGTTTTACTTCATCAGCTAGTACACCTGATGGACTATCATCTTCTGCTAGTGCACCTGGCTGAAAAAAGTGATTAAAATAATTATGTAACATTGTTCAAGTGTGTACTGAAGGTACTGTATATGATTTCGATGACTGCTTTTAAGTACTTAAAGGATGGTCCAACAACAGAATCTTTGAATAAACAATTTATGGCCTACCCTGCTGTGAAGGTTACTGTTGACAAGTGTGACATGTGGTCTGACATGCTTGCAGTGTTTAAATCCAGTAGAATTCCTTCACAGAAGTGCTTGCGACTGGTAGTTAATGACTCCTGTAGTTGACACTGGTGGTGTACACTACACAGAGGTGTTGCTTGTTTAACGCTTGTAACTCTGGGGTGGTCCGTGATCTGGCCTCAAGCAAAGTACCATTCAATTCTCAAAGCTATGGGCTACAACGTGGTGCTAATAACTCAGTTTAGAAACTCATGACAATATGGCATACCTTCGTATAATTAGTGTGATACATTTGTTTGTCTCATTCCATGTACACTTCAGCACAGTCCTGGCTACAACTATCCTACTGCCTCTCAGCACCAAAACACTAGGCCAAGCAAAGCTAGAAGAAGCCATTTACTAACTTAAATGACCATGTGTGAAATTTTAAATTAAGTGAATTTTGGTATTTTTTTGGTGGATTTTGAAAATTTTGGGTAGGTAGGGCCCGAGCAACAACAAATTAATTTGGTATGGCCTAATCAAGTAGACCAAACCTATTCCAGGAAGATGTACAAGTTATTGTATTCTCTGTCACTCCTTATAAAAGAAAACATAAGAATTTCTCCGAAAAAGTGGCTTAGTAGTTAACAGTATCCTGGTACGGCTTCCATCACTGGCATCACTTGCACTAGCCTGATTTCCATCATTGGTTCTGCTGGAGCTGCCCTCTCGAGTATTAAAAAACCCAACATCTAAGGTAAAGTCAAATTATTCATTCCGCATGTCTGGGAAGAATGCTGCACTTCCAGGACCAGATGATTTCAGCCATACAGTGTCAAGGTAAAGATAAAACATTAAAACCGCCAATCTTACAAGACCTCCAAACTTGTTCTTGCAAGCAGTGCAACCTTTTCTTGCATAATCAGAGTGCGTTAGTCACGCATGTCTCTGCAGAAGTGTCTCCTTCTTACATACTTGTGGGCTCGTCAGTATCCATTCAGGGATATTGCTCAGGAGGTGGAGATCGATAAGAACACTGCATGTGATGCAATGCAGTGGTTCAGGGAGGTATCTAAACAGTTTAATATGTTGCTAATGATTTCAGTATAAATACATACACACTATACAGTAAAGCAGGGTTGGAATGGTCGACGTCTCTGCTTTGGGGTATATGGAGATTGTCCCAAGGCGAAATGCTGCAAACCTCCTGCCAATCATCCAGAAGGTTGGTCAACCAGGAACGGCCATCCATTCTGATGAGTGGGCTGCATACAACCGTGTGCAGTCTATTCCAGGTGTTGCTGCTCATGAGACTCTTTTTTCCCGGTTACTGGTGTTCATACTCTGAACATTGGAACCGGGTCAAGATCCGACTGAAGAGGATGAAGGGTTGCCATAGAGACCATGTTTCAGGGTACAGGGAGTCAACATCATGTCCAGCAAGGCCGGCTACCGCGCATGAATAATAAATTTATTTTGGGCGCGGGGCTAGATTAGAAGTTTAGTGGGGGGTTTATTTCTACTCAAGCTACTACTACTCCAGAACTAAATATGGAATAGGCCCATAATTATATGAAATGGCTCCAATGAGGTAAGATGATAAAATCTATCGCTAACCTCGATTAAATTCCTTGTGATACACGTCATACACCCCTTGTGTGCTGCAGAAGGGTGTTGTGTGCTGCAGAAGGGTGTGCAAAGCGGTGGGTTTTCCATCCAAGGTTTTTCCTGCAGAGCTACCCTTCCGCCTAAGGTGAGAAGTGGATCGAGTGTGCAAATCACTCCTGCAAATGCTATCACTTGAGTTTACAAAGGCAAAGGAGGGCTTACCACAAAAATGCGCAAGCGTCATACAAGTATGCAATAAAGATGCGGAGCAGAGTGATCAAACAAAAGCAGTGAAGCTTCTTGAAAAAGACTTGATCAATGGGCCATTTCACTGTTTTGGTCATCACAGCAAGTGCAGCCCAGACTTTTGTAAAACTGCACGAGACACCTTGGCACCTCACCTGGCAACACCATCAGCCTCCACCTCGGCGCCTCACCTGGCAACACCATCAGCCTCAAGTTATCACCCAGAATCTGACGAGGATGACACGGTAAGTTGTACTCTGTAACCAAAAAATGATACGTACATACATACATACATACATACATACATACATACATACATACATACATTATGTATGTACACATACATACATACATATTGTTTACAGATGCAATTGAGCACCAGCAATGTCTTTGGGAAGACACAATTAGCTCAGCTGCAGAGAGTCTATGCCATGAGGAGCAAGAACCTATAAAAAACTGATGCATTATATACAAGTTTCAGTCAGTAGGCTGGTCGCAAAGGCTCCTCAATTGATTGGTAATTTTACCACTAACCTTGCTGAATCATGGATGCATGTTAGACAAATTCGATGGGGGAAAGGTGATCAATCGGTCACAGGCCGGCGGAGCATGGCAGTTTCGCTGCTATGGTGCTGGATTACAGCATAATTTATGCAAGAACTGGGGGCCAAAGCTGTGGAATTGACCATCTCGGAGCCAAATCCAGTATTCTGCTCAGTCAAGGAGTCTCTTTCTAAGAAGGCTGACAAAGACAAACAAGTCACTTGCAGTTAAACAGCAACAACGCCAGAGCAAATACTCTCAGGCAGGCATACACAAGACATGACGACACCGAGGAAGTTATTGACGACATCTCACCAGAATATTTGGCTGTGTTGAAGAAGAGCTATTACACAACCAAAGTCATGGTTACTAAAGAAGAAGCAGATGATATTGAGAAAGGTACATGCGGCCAGTCTGACAATGACCAATGGAAGAAAGAGCGGAGTATCCGTATCACTGCATCAGTAGTAGGTGGAATCTGCAAGATGAGGAAAAATACAAAAAAGTTGAGTCAATGCAGTACAATAAATTCCGTGGAAATGAAGCAACCAGATATGGTAATAGGATGGAAAGATTTGCACTTACTTCATCAGCAACAAAAGGGCAATCCTGGATTGAGAGTGCACGAAACTGGTCTTGTAGTTTCATCAGAAAATCCATGGCTAGCTGCAAGCCCTGATAACCGTGTACACAACCCTACAGCATCTCTCAATCATGAGAATCTGAGAATCCTTTCTACGTTCTTAGCACAGTAGCCTGCAAAAAGGTTAACTTACCCAAAACGGTCATATTTTGTAGACGGTATCGGGATTGTTCTGATATAATACGGCATGGGACTTTACTGAGCCAGTTGGGTATCCTGACTACAGTGAATTTAGAATGGCTGAAATGTACACACGTTTCAACAGCTGATAAAAGGGAAGAAGTCGTTTCATCATTCACTATTCCTAATGGTAGGTTACGGTTAGTTATTCATTTGGAATGGGGATCCGACATCCGACGCATCATGCACTGGGGACTACCGAGGAATATGTGCAGTAGGGCTGGTCGAGATGGGGAAGATGCTGAAGCAATACTGTTTGAAGCAATACTGTTTCAAGGGGAAACGGGTCATTATGCCAACGAAGAGATGAAAGCAGAAGAAAACTTCTATAAGATTACTGATGTTATTCAGGCATGTAAATGTTGTGATGTATGTGCAAATAGCTGTAAATGTTCTGAATGTGGTAAGTGAGAACAAATTCTCTCTTGAATACTTTTGAAGCAACCCCTCTGTAAAATTCAATGTTCCATGCTTCCTTCTTTTCAGCTGAACTTCTTCCTCAACGATAGGTTCAATGTCAGGGGTATCATCACTTCCTGTTCGCTTATAACCAGGTCAAGGTGCTTGCCACTTGCCACTTGTACTGAAGCTTGTGAAGAAACTTGCTCTTCAAACTCGTCACAGATGTTATGCACTGTGGCCAGTGATATTCCAGCCCGAGTGATGACAGAAGGTGGCCCAGTGAACGGAGGAATGAAAAAGACACAATCTAGTGACAACTTTTCAAGTGGCTGAGAGAGGTGAGTAGAATTAGGTGGAAGTATTACCTTTGTAGCCAGGCGATTGGGTGTGCAGAAGGAATGTACTGTAAAAAATGATTTCTAAACCATAGATGAAACAATTCCACCCAGAACTGGAGAGACCATAATTATATTGTCCCTGGAACTTCACCTTGGGAAAATGATTCCCAAGGGTTTTCCGATCTATTGGGGGCATACAGAAAGCTGCCAGCCCACTACAGTTAAATGCCCTTTATTTCCTGAAGCAAACAGAAAGAGTGTTGTTCACCACGCGCAAATATTCCTTTGGGTGATTTTGCTTGAAACGGCATCCATATTGAAGATTTGATTAGGTTTGTCCATCAAATCATACTAAGTTTCCTAATGTAACAATTGAGAACAGAAGATGTTGATGCCATGGATAAAGGTGGAGCAACCCTAAGGGTTAAATCTGGGTGGGGTTTACAAAATGAATCCCACTAACGATTGGTTACACATCTCTGTATGTTGATTTAAACATAAAGCAATCACTTGAACCCGAGACTTGGCATATCCTATTGACGAACACCCGATTAAAAAGTCTCTGGCTGACAGGGCTGGGGGTTCTCTCTGCAGAGAGAAGGTAATGGTCTGGGTAGTACGTAGTAGGTCATAAAATGTCTGTAGGCCTAGGTTATTTATTCAGAGTGGCACACCAATACCTTTGCCCCTACTAATTACCTGTTAGCACTTGTCCACTTCCAGGTGATCAGCCAACCCTGTAAGGCAAACATCCAACCAGCCATAGATAATTGTGTTTTTACTCGCACCGTGTAGTGCATCTTATCTTATTCAGTAAATTTTGATTTTGTTGTCACATTGATTTGATTTGTAATGCATTTGTGACTCTAATAATTTTATTATTGTCAATGAGCTAGCTGGCGTGTCTTCGATACAGGTAGAGCACTTGAGGGTCCAGTGCTAGATCCATTACATGGTCCTTCAAGCCGGATCGAGAAGCGAAGAAATCTAGCTAGAACCGTCATGCGTGCACGATAGTGAACGGACGGCCTGGATATTGTTGATGTCGGAAACTGAAGCATTCGCCCGAAAACGGAAGGTTAGAGCGGCCCACCGAGGGTCTGTTACCAGGATTATTGGCATGGTTAGTGAGGGCCTTGAATCAGGAGATGCCACAGACCTTGTAAGACTTGGGAAGCACAAGTTAGCGCTGTCTGGAAAGCTAGACGTCTTGACCACTCAATAGATGAGTGATCAAGTCTTAACTAAACAAAATGATATCTGCAGAAACTTGTCAAAACTTGACGATGAGGTAGCAGATGAGTTGGACCATGCAGACCTGGACCTGAAATGGAGCAAGCAGACCTTATCAAGGAGAGGATAGGGTTGTGCATCATGGAAATCGACAGTGATGTAGCCGAAGAAATCTTTTTCAGGTTTTCCAACATGTTATGGCCAGAGGTAGCTATATTAGCTATGATTACTGGAAGTGATCTAATTGTACAGGCTATGGTTCTGCTGATAAGTACAAAGGTGTGCTAAGAGAATGTATTCATATTAACCCTTTCCCTGTCCATTGATTTTTTGGGAAATGTTTTTCCTTTACCCTGCTCTACACTTTGCCCTTTCCTGAGACCATCATAGGGTAATGCCCATATATATTAGGTAGCCCTGGAGTTGATAAACACACTGTGGTCAATTAGGTTACCCAGTAACAAAGTATGTGGTCAGAACATGCCCCCTTCCACTCCCTCTCCTGTTACCACTTACCAGTACACGGGCGAATTACGGATGTTGCATACCACCAACTCATCCCCAAGCAGTCTGCCAAAGTATCTGCAAGGCATATACACCCCACTGCAAGCAGAAGCCTGGCAAAGATACCTAGAGAAACACCCAGATCTGGTATTTGTGGACTATCTACTCTCTCAGGCTTCAGGATAGGGTTTGATTCCAGCCAACAGCTAGGAAAGAGCGCAAGAAAAACATGCTCTCAGCCTATGCCCACCCAGAGGTGGTAACACAGCAGCTAGAAAAAGACTGCGAAAAGAGATTTACATTAGGTCCGCTACCCCTAGCCAGCTTCCAGCACATCCACACAAGTAGGATAGGGGTCATTCCCAAAAAATATCAAGAGGGAAAATGGCGCCTCATAGTAGACCTCTCCTCTCCACATGGGAAAAGCGTCAACGATGGTATTAGGAAAGATCTTTGCTCGCTTACCTATACCAAGGTGGACAATGTGGTAGATAGAGTCATCCAGATGGCATTGCTGGCAAAGATGGACGTCAAGAGCGCTTTTCGTATTATCCCAGTTCATCCGGCCGACCGCCACCTGCTGGGCATGGAATGGGAAGGGAAGCTATACATGGACGCCACACTACCATTCGGGCTCCGCTCTGCCCCAAAGGTATTTAATGCCATCGCAGATGCCTTAGAATGGATTCTCAAGCAACAAGGCGTGGACAATGTATGGCATTACCTGGACGACTTCCTGGTGGCGGGAAGGCCGGCTACAGATGAATGTGCCAATTTTCTCCACACCTTGCTCAGGCTATGCAAAATATTGGGTATACCACTAGCTGAAGAAAAACAGGCAGGCCCGGCACCAATCTTAGCTATCTTGGGC
>LWTN01000188.1 GCA_002101225.1 Cycloclasticus sp. symbiont of Poecilosclerida sp. M
ATCTTTGTTCGCAGGTCAATTGGGTATATTTTTTCATGTTTCACTCCTTTTTCTTGTCGGATTAAAGAGTGGTTAATATACCCTTTTGACCAACTAACGAGTGTTGCACTTATGATGTGAATTCAAGACAAAAAAACCATCTTGTTTTCAAATGTAAGTGGTGCACTTATTATGCGAATCTAGGATAGAAGAACAAGGCCACTAAGCAAACAATAGTGATTACTCCAATCATTCAAGCAACCTGTTGGATAGTTACCTCAATTCGCGAGGAATAAAAAATTTCTGTCACATAATTTTCAACAAAACACGTGCCGTTCATACCTGTAGTCCTTGCCATTTGCATCCTTTAACATTTGAAGCTCCTAAAGAACTTCATTCCATTGTAATCAAAGCTTCTTTCTAGCTTTTATACCTTCTTATAAATTTGCGCGCCTTTTCTTTTAAACTCTTCTGCTTTGTCTGACATGCCTTGAGAAATAGCATCCTGCTCATTAAGACCTTCTTTAGCGGCATAATCTCGCACGTCTTGGCTAATTTTCATGGAACAGAAATGCGGCCCGCACATGGAGCAAAAGTGCGCGACTTTGGCTGAATCTTTTGGCAAGGTTTCATCGTGGTATTCACGCGCGCGGTCTGGGTCTAAGCCTAGGTTAAATTGATCTTCCCAACGGAATTCAAAACGCGCCTTTGACAACGCATTATCGCGAATTTGTGCGCCGGGGTGGCCTTTGGCCAAGTCTGCTGCGTGTGCGGCAATTTTGTAGGTGATAATACCCACGCGTACGTCTTCTTTATTCGGCAAGCCTAAATGCTCTTTTGGGGTAACGTAACAGAGCATGGCGCAACCAAACCAACCAATCATCGCCGCACCAATGCCAGAAGTTATATGGTCGTAGCCCGGTGCAATATCAGTCGTTAACGGACCCAGCGTATAAAACGGCGCCTCGTCGCAACACTCAAGTTGCTTATCCATATTCTCTTTAATCAACTGCATCGGTACGTGACCGGGGCCTTCTATCATGGTTTGCACGTCGTGCTTCCACGCAATCTTTGTGAGTTCACCCAGCGTTTCTAGCTCACCAAATTGCGCTTCATCATTCGCGTCGGCCAATGAGCCTGGACGCAAGCCATCGCCTAAAGAAAACGATACGTCGTAGGCTTTCATGGTTTCACAGATGTCTTCAAAGTGCGTATAAAGAAAATTCTCTTTATGGTGCGCCAAGCACCATTTAGCCATGATAGAGCCGCCGCGCGAAACGATACCCGTAACGCGCTTGGCCGTTAGCGGTACGTATTGCAAAAGCACGCCCGCGTGAATCGTGAAGTAATCCACACCCTGCTCGGCTTGTTCTATTAACGTGTCACGAAAGATTTCCCAAGTGAGATCTTCTGCCTTACCGTTGACCTTTTCTAACGCCTGATAAATCGGCACCGTTCCAATCGGCACGGGCGAGTTACGCAAAATCCACTCGCGCGTTTCGTGGATGTTTTTTCCGGTCGATAAATCCATGATGGTATCGGCACCCCAACGAATACCCCAGACCATTTTATCGACCTCTTCTTCTATTGAAGATGTGACCGCCGAGTTGCCTAAATTTCCATTAATTTTCACGAGGAAGTTGCGACCAATAATCATCGGTTCAACTTCTGGGTGGTTGATATTCGCGGGGATAATGGCGCGTCCGCGAGCGATTTCATCACGTACAAATTCAGCCGTGATTTCAGCTGGAATGCTCGCGCCAAATGATTCACCAGGGTGCTGCTCGGCATTAATTTCTGAGCGCTTCATGTTTTCACGAATGGCTACAAATTCCATTTCAGGCGTGATAATGCCTTTTTTCGCGTAGTGCATTTGGCTCACGTTAGCGCCTGCTTTCGCTTTTCTAGGCGAGTGAATGTGCTCAAATCTTAAACTAGCCAGCGCTGGGTCTGTTTGCCTTTGATGGCCGAATGTAGAGCTCGGCCCCTCTAATTGCTCGGTGTCGTCCCTATCTAAAACCCAAGGTGTCCGCACATCTGGCAGACCTTTTCGCAAACTAATTTCGGCCGTCGGGTCAGTGTATACACCAGAGCAATCGTAAACATATACATCGGGGTTCTTTTCTGCGCCAAAACTTGTAGAGGTATCGGATAGCTCAATTTTGCGCATCGGCACATTGATATCATTACGCGAACCTTTGAGATAAACTTTTTCTGAATTAGGCAAAGGCTGTATAGCCGCTGCTTGTAGGGCTTCTGTTTTTTTCTGAAATTCTTCTGGAATTGTGCTCATAACGACCTCTTTTGAAAAGCTTGAGTAGGGCTATTGTAGAAGATGATTTTATCATACCCTGCTATTATTAATTACCCGATCACGAACCCTAAAACTTTGATGAAAACCATTACTGCCGCAGAACTAAGTCAGCTGAAAGTCAGCACCGATGATGTGCTGTTACTTGATGTTAGAGAACCCCACGAATTTGAATACTGTCATATCGAAGGAAGCACACACATGCCGATGCAAAGCGTGCCCAATCGTTTAAGCGAACTACCCAAAAACAAAACCATTGTGGCTATTTGCCACCACGGCATGCGTAGCCAACAGGTTGCACAGTTCTTACTGCAAAATGGTTTTAGCGATATTGTGAATTTAACCGGCGGTGTTAATGCGTGGGCGAACGATGTTGATAAGAATATGCCGACGTATTAATGCACACGCTCCCTGACTTGCTCGGCAATAACTTAAGCATTCTATCTGTTGGACTAAACCCATCTATTCCATCTGTAAAAGCAGGATTTTACTTTGCTAACCCAAGAAATAGATTTTGGAAGGCTCTCAATGCTTGCGGTATTTTCATCGAACGGCTCGAACCAAGCCTTAAAAGCTGTGAATACTTACATACGAAATATCGTATTGGCTTTACTGATTTGATAAAACGCCCAACCGCAGGCTGCAAAGATTTAAACGCCACCGACTATAAAGAGGGAACCGGGCGGTTACAGCAAATAGTCACAAAGATAAAACCTAACACTATTTGGTTTCACGGCAAGCTGACCTGCCAAAAATATGTGCAATACAGCGAGAATAAAAATTTAACCACGCAATGGGGCGAACAAACTTGGAAAATTGCCGGTGCGCCCGTTATCGTAACGCCCAACCCTAGCCCCGCTAATGCTGCCTATTCATTGCAGGTTATTACGGATAGTTATCGAGATTTATTCAAACATTTGCCAAACTTATCGCCATGTTAACGGTTATTCAACGCGTCACCAGTGCCCACGTGGTTGTGGGCAATGAAACTATTGGCGAAATAAAAACTGGCCTTGTGGCCCTATTGGCGATTGAAAAAGGCGACACCAAAGAGCAGGCTAAACAACTCATTGACCGCGTCTTAGCGTATAGAATTTTTGCCGACCAAGAGGGTAAAATGAACCTCTCTTTACGCGATATAAACGGCGGCTTGTTATTGATTCCGCAGTTCACCTTGGCCGCAAACACCACCAAGGGTAACCGGCCCAGTTTCACGCCTGCTGAAACGCCCACAATTGCCATGCCCTTATTTGAACAAACGCTAAGTTATGCAAAGGCGCAACACACGTGCGTTGCAGGTAGTCGTTTTGGCACGGACATGCAGGTTAACCTTAGTAACGATGGTCCTGTTACTTTTATATTAAGGACTTAAAAGCCGTTATTGTTTAAGCCAACTTTTTTATATCATCCTCAGCCCACTTCTTGATGGCCAATATGGCGAATATGCCTAGTACGACAAAGCCCCATGCCATATATAGAGCGTCGTAGTAATTGCCGCTTTGCTGCGCAAGATAGCCTGCAATCGTCGGCGCAATAATCTGTGGAATGCCATAACTCATGGTTAACAGCCCCATCAGTTTTGCAGGTTTTGTCGGATAAAAACGACCTGCCAAAGTCAACACAATGCTAACAATGCCGATAAACGTAAAGCCATATAAAATCGCGCTTAAAAAGCCGAAATAACTAGCGCTACCCAAAGTTGGTAAAATAATACCCAAGGCGTGTAACAAATAGGCCAGCATAAGCGCGTTTAAAATGCCCGCTTTCCGCGACAAAATATCCCACAAAATGGACGCAGGAGCGGCCACCAACCCAAGCATTAAGAAGGCTAGTTCACCGCTACCTTGTGTCGTCGTTTGCCCTTCAACAATAGCAACAATATAGGTGGCACTTATAACAAAACCGAAGCCACCACAAAAATAGACAAACATCATCAACCATAAAAAACGTTTGCTCGGTGGTTGGTCATTCAAAATCTCACCCGCCTGTGTGACACCGCTTATATCCGGTTTAGGTAGCCACCTCCACGCGGGTATCGCTAACAGCACAGCAACCAAACCTAACATCCACCATAACTGAGACCAACTTAGGACATCTTTTAAGCCTCCTATTAACAATGCAACGAGCGCTATACCGAGACCTACACCGCTGAAATGAATACCCATCTCGCTGCGGTAGCCGTGGCGAATTAACCAGTTAAGCAAAAGGCCTGAACCCATTAATAGGCCCGCCGCTGTCGCAAACCCTGCGATGTAGCGCGACACACTCCAAAGCCAAATTGATTCGCTGAAGCCCATCATCAGCGTTGTCGCTATTGATAAAACCAGACCTAAACGATACAAGCGGTCTTTGATGATAAGACTACCAATCAAAGCGGTCGTAAGCGCCCCGCTCATATAACCTAGATAGTTAATGGTCGCCAACCAGCCCCCAGAAACTGCATTGAGGTGGGTCTGCTCAAACATGATTGGTAACAAGGGGGTGTAGGCAAATCGTGCGATACCCAAAGTGAGCATCAAGCAGAAAACACCCGAACTCAGAACCTTAAATCGAGGTGATAAAGTTACCATTTTGGGCGTTATCTTTTAGCTCGTTGAGCCTAAAAGCTCGTCTATCTTTTGTGCTACCGCTTTGACTGCACCACGGTTTTTTTCGACAAACTGAAATCCAGCAGAACCCCTTTCAGAACGCACATCGGAGCGTTCTAGCAGCGAGATGATCTCTTTCGCGAGCTCATCGTGATTATTCACGCAAACAGCCGCATTACAATGTAATAAATGATCACTTATTTCGACGAAGTTAAATACGTGTGGACCAAACAAAACAGGCACAGCTAAAGAAGCCGGTTCCAGCATATTATGCCCGCCTGTTGGCACGAGACTGCCGCCGACAAAGGCGATATCCACCGTAGCGTAATACAGCTTAAGCTCACCCATGCTGTCGAGTAAAAACACATCGCTGGTCATTTTCCCTGACTTGTTTTCACTGCGCCGCGTGACGCTCAAACCACGTTGTTCACACAGCTTTGCCACATCATCAAACCGTTCTGGGTGCCTGGGCACAAGCACTAACATGGACGTTGGAAATTTCTTTTTCACTGTTAAAAAAGCCGCCAAAACTTGCTTATCTTCACCCTCGTGGGTGCTCGACGCGATCCAGCTTGGGCGTTGTTGAAAGCGGTCCCGTCTAATGGTTTCCGCTTGCTCCTTCAACGACACCGGCATATCTATATCAAATTTGATATTGCCCAGCACGCTAATTCGCTCCGCTGCTAAACCCAACTTTTCAAACCTATTAGCCGCTGTTTGAGTTTGCGCGCAAACGTGGGTTATAGAATTCAAAACACTTTTTGAGAAGCTAGCAACCCGCGCATACCTTTCTGCAGATTTCTCTGACAAACGCGCATTAACCATTAAGGTCGGCACGCCTCTGCGCCGCGCTCGATACAACATGTTCGGCCAGATTTCCGTTTCTAGAATAACACCGATTTTGGGCTTGAACTGTTTATAAAAACGCCGCATAGCGCCCAGCGTATCGTAGGGCAAATATACGTGATTAACGCGGTGACCCAAAAATGCTTTGACTCGTTCGGAGCCTGTCGGCGTTGTCGTTGTGACCAAAATTTCTTGCTCGGGATACGCATCTGCCACCGCATCAATGAGTGGAAAAGCGGCCTCTGCTTCACCCACCGAAACGGTATGAAACCAAATTACATTTTGTGGCTGAGGTTGCTGATAAAAACCAAAGCGTTCGCTCCAGCGCTCCAAATATGCGGGCGCTTTACGGCCACGAAGAATAAGCCGAACGATTATATAAGGCGTTAAAAGATAGAGCAGTGCGGAGTACAATTGACGCATGGTCTATTCCTTAGTTAGGATTCAACCATGCCATATAACGCTTAACACCCTCGGCCACCGTTTTGAACGCGTGTTCACAGCCCGCTTGGCGCAAATCAGACAAATCTGCCTCGGTAAAACTTTGATAGTGGCCTACGAGGTGTTCTGGAAAAGAGATATATTCCAGCTCGCCTTTTTTATGAAAGTCGATTACGGCATTCGCCACGTCATTAAACGATTGGCTACGCCCCGTCCCACAATTAAAAATACCCGAAACTTTTGGGTTGTCTAGGCACCATAAATTCACATCGACCACGTCACCGACATAGATAAAGTCACGCACCTGTTCTCCATCAGCATAACCGTCGCAACCTGCAAATAATTTTATTTTTCCAGCTTCTAATAACTGTGTGTTTAAGTGAAATGCGACACTCGCCATACTGTCTTTATGCTGTTCTCTTGGGCCGTAGACATTAAAGTAGCGTAGACCAACAACTTGACTGGTTAAGGTTTGCGAGCGCACATATTGGTCGAATAAATATTTCGAGTAACCGTATACGTTTAGAGGCGCTTCATTAGCTGGGTCTTCCTTAAACACCTGACCCCCACCATACACCGATGCACTAGAAGCGTAGATAAAGGGGATTTCGTTATCTTGGCAAAAGTGCAGCAATACCTTCGAGTACTCGTAGTTATTTTGCATCATGAATTTGCCGTCCCACTCGGTGGTGGAAGAGCACGCGCCTTGGTGAAAAATGGCGTCGATTTTTTCGCCCGTTAAATGACCTGCTTGGACCTTTTCAAGGAAAACATCTTTATCCATATAGTCTGCGATTTTCGCGCCCAGCAAATTTTTAAACTTGGTTCCATCTGTCAAATCATCGACAACCAATATATCGTGTAAGCCTCTTTCATTTAGCGCCAACACTAAATTACTACCGATAAATCCTGCACCGCCCGTTACTATAATCATGCCTATTACCTTTTAACTTTCTGAGCGTTTAATATCTTCGATTAAACGCGTTGTAGAACAACCTTCAACTAAATCTAATACCTTCGTTTCACCACCTGCTTTGGCAACACAATCGTGGCCGACAATATCTTCGACGCTTGTGTAGTCACCGCCTTTTACCAAAACGTCAGGGAGTAAACGACAAATGTGTTCGCGCGGTGTATCTTCTGCAAACGCACACACCCAGTCTACACACGCCAGCGCCGCCAACATTTCAGCGCGTATATCCAATTTGTTTATTGGGCGGCTCGGCCCTTTTAGGCGCGTTACTGATGCGTCACCATTAATCAACACAACAAGCCGGTCGCCCAAGGCTTTTGCCTGCTGTAAATAACGTACGTGACCGAGGTGCAAAATGTCAAAACAGCCGTTGGTCAACACGATTTTTTCACCCTTTAGGCGCGCTGTGCTAAGCGCTAAATCTAAGGCATCGGGGCTAACCAAACCACGTGGTTCATCGTCTAAAGTATGCAATGCGGCCTTCAACTCTTGTTGGCTAACCGACGCCGTACCCAACTTAGCCACCACAACACCTGCGGCTTGATTGGCTAATATCGTCGCTTCAGAAAAGCTGGCGCCCGCCGCTAAACTAGCCGCTAGCGTAGAAATTACCGTATCGCCTGCGCCCGTAACATCAAACACTTCTCGAGCTTGCGTTGGTAGGTGGATAGCGGCTTGGTTTGGCTGCAGCAAGGTCATACCTTTTTCACCCCGCGTCACCAACAAAGCTTCTAGCTGCAAGTCTTCCATCAATACAGTGCCACGCGAGACAACGTCCTCATCATTTTCACACGGCCCTACAACGGCTTGAAATTCGCTCCAATTCGGCGTGATAAGCGTAGCACCTCGATACTTGCCAAAATCTGTGCCCTTCGGATCAATCAATACTTTTTTACCCGCGCCTTTTGCATCTGCAATTAACGCACGGATTGACGATAAAGAACCTTTCCCGTAATCCGACAATATAACGACATCATGCACGCCTAAGGCTTGCTTAAATTCGCGCTGCAATCCTTCCGTGGCAACGGCTTGAAAACCTTCCTCAAAATCCAAACGGATGAGTTGTTGATGACGGCTTAAAATGCGTAATTTTGTGATGGTGGGTTGATCTTCCAATCTTTCAAACTGGCAACCGACATTCGATTTTTCCAACAACGTTTGTAAAGCATTGGCCGCGCCGTCATTCCCCGTGTAACCCATGACCGTTACGTTCGCTTCCAGCGCAGCAATATTTAACGCCACGTTGCCAGCGCCACCAGGTCGGTCTTCCGTAATATTAACGTGAACGACAGGAACAGGGGCTTCTGGTGAAATACGTGAAGTTTCACCTTGCCAGTTTCTATCCAACATTAAATCGCCGACGACCAACACGGATGCGCGACTAAACTCTGGTAGTTTCATGATTTATAGCATCCACACTTAATTGTATGCATCATATCACGAGCTTTGCCCTACCGAAAAAGCTCTGCCTGACATTAACAGATAATTTATAATGAATCTCTACCGAGATAAACTTCATTAAAAGATTACGTTTTGAGCATAAAAATTTACCATAATCCACGCTGCAGTAAGTCGCGCCAAACCCTTCAGCTTCTTCAAGATAACAGCGTGCAACCCACTGTTGTTGAGTATTTAAAAGACGCACCCAACAAACAAGAGCTTGAAAGCGTGCTAACGCTATTAGGCCTTGCGCCGCGCGACTTAATGCGCAAGGGTGAAGCTGTTTATAAAGAATTAAACCTCGCTGACGACTCGCTCAGCACGGAGCAGCTTATAAGCGCGATGCTTGAAAACCCGATTCTTATCGAGCGCCCTATCGTACTGGCAAACGGCAAAGCCGCGATCGGCCGCCCACCTGAAAGCGTTTTAGACATTCTTTAATCTCATGAAACACGTACTGGTTTTATATTACAGCCGCCACGGTGCCACCGCACAGATGGCGAACCTTATCGCCCGCGGTGTTGAAGAAATTGATGGCATGGAAGCAAAAATAAGAACCGTGCCCGCCATCTCAACTGTCTGCGAGGCGGTCGATGAGCCTGTGCCTAACGAGGGCGCGGTTTATGCCCGTTTAGATGATCTAGCAAACTGCGATGGCCTTATACTTGGCAGCCCTACTCGATTTGGAAATATGGCCGCGCCGCTGAAGTACTTTCTAGACGGCACCAGCAACCTGTGGTTATCTGGCGCGCTCATTGGCAAACCTGCCGCCGTTTTTACCTCGGCCAGTAGTTTGCATGGCGGGCAAGAAACCACCCTTACGTCCATGATGTTGCCACTGCTACACCACGGCATGCTCATTAGCGGCCTGCCGTATTCAGAAAGCGCATTGCACGAAACTAAAGGCGGCGGAACACCGTATGGCCCCAGTCACTTGGCTGGTATAGATAATGCCCGAAAATTAGATAAGCACGAAACCGAACTTTGCATTGCTTTAGGCAGGCGCATTGCAACGCTGGTTATCAAGCTAACTTAGTATGCAATTACCCAATAAGCGCACCGCTTATCTGCTGCAACTCTATAGTTATCTTGCGCTGATTGCTTTTATCACCAGCTGGATTGTAGTGATTGCCCCACCAGAAACCTTCCCCATTGCGATGGTTTTAATTGTTTGTGTTGTGCCTTTTTTATTCCCACTGATGGGGGTTCTACACGGAAGAGAAAAGCCTGTGAATTGGGCGGCCTATCTCAGCTTATTGTATTTTATCCACGGCGTTACCGAGGCGGCTAATACATCAACGCGCCTGATGGGTGTAATCGAAATTTTTCTTAGCCTATGCGTTTTCTTTAGCGCCTCGCTATACATTCATCGCTTAAAGAAGAACTAAGATTTAGATGCACCCACAAATTCCTTTGCCGCTGAAGTTGCGTGATGAATATACCTTCGCAAACTTTGTCGAAGGTGATAATGGGCTTATATGTCAGGCTTTAAAAAAACCTAATGAACCTTTTGTTTTTTTAGCTGGCGAGAGCGGCTATGGCAAAACTCATTTACTACAAGCGGCTTGTCAATTCGCCACACATGAAAACCTAAGCACCGGCTATCTACCGCTTAAAGAATTGCTCAGCTACTCTGCTGACGTGCTAAGCGGAATGCAGCAAATTGATTTGATTTGTATCGATGACATTGAAGCCATCTGCGGAAATTCTATTTGGGAAACGGCCTTATTCAACCTGTTTAATAAAGCTAAGCAACAAGGTCGGTGTTTAATCGTTAGCGCATCAACGACTTCTAGCCAATTACCTATACAATTAAACGACCTTAAAAGCCGACTAGGTAGCGGCTTACCTTTAAATATACAAATGTTGAACGATAACGAGGTTCAAGAAGCCCTTACGATTCGTGCAAAAAATTTGGGCCTGAGCTTAAGCACTGATGTCTGTCGTTATTTACTAACTCGATTCCCAAGAAATCTCCCCGTCCTTTTATCGCTTCTTGAACAACTAGACCAAGCCACTTTATCCGCACAAAAAAAATTAACCATCCCTTTTTTAAAGCAATTTGTCGAGAAGCTCGACTAGCGCATAGCCGCTTCCCTGCTTGTGATAATATTGCACGCATTAAACAGCTTTTTAACCATTAACTTTAAAAAAACACGACATGAAAAACCTTCTCTCTGACGACATTATCACACAACTACAAGAACTACTGGCCGTATATGGCTTAAAGGTAATCGCCGCCACCGCCATCTTTATCATTGGCGAATTCAACCCATAAGTGCAACACTTCCATTTAAAAAATAGTCTTCACCAGTCATCTTAGCAAAAACCTCAAATGGAGTCTTATACTCCAAACATTTCCTAGGTCTATTATTCATTAAATCCGT
>LWTN01000189.1 GCA_002101225.1 Cycloclasticus sp. symbiont of Poecilosclerida sp. M
AAGATCATTTTCATCGCTTTTTAAAAGAATGTGAATGGCGATTTAACAACAGTGATCCAAAGAGTCAGTTAAAGCAACTGAATCAATGGGTTAAAGAGAAACTGGGCTAGTTATCTAGGACAGCCCCATTTATAATTAATCTGGATTGCTGTTGGAGCGTTGCCATTTTTTGTATCCCTAAAAGTAACCATAGTATGAGTTTCATGCGCGGAGAAAGGTCTATACGCCATCAGACGGAAAATAGAGTTAAAGGAAAGGCTACCAAAACTTTGTTAAGAAAAAGATTGGTCTATTGCTTAAATTAAACTTATGTGTTCTGGGTGATTTTTTTGCCCTTAAGAGCGAGAGCTATATCCCAAGCGATAAAGCTGTTTGAGTCATTTGTTACCGCCGAAAAAGAATTGCCCATCCTGTAGGGTAAAATCTCATTTATGCAAAAAAAAATTCCAAAACCAATCAGACCTGAAAACGACGACTGTTGTGGCGGTGGCGGTTGTTGCCCCTGCGTTTGGGATACCTATTTTAACCAGCTTGATCTTTGGGAAGAGCAAGAGGCGAAAGAGAAAGCAGAAGCGGAAAAGCCTGAGCAAGACTAACGGTTTCTCTTCGTAGCGGTTCAGTGTAAAATTCGCATTCCTTAAATTGGCGCAAAGGCGCTAATAAATAATCTAATTACTAAATTACGAACATGAGCCAATCACCTTCTCGTCAAACGCTGGCTAACGCCATTCGTGTCCTTAGTATGGACGCTGTTCAACAAGCTAACTCTGGCCACCCCGGTGCGCCGATGGGTATGGCGGATATTGCAGAAGTGTTATGGAATGACTTTTTGTCGCACAATCCGGCAAACCCGCATTGGGTGAATCGCGACCGTTTTATTCTATCGAACGGTCATGGCTCGATGTTGTTGTACTCTTTATTACACTTGTCGGGTTACGATTTAGACATTGAAGAGCTTCGCAATTTCCGCCAGCTACATTCAAAAACACCTGGCCACCCTGAATACGGTTATGCGCCGGGCGTTGAAACAACCACGGGCCCTTTAGGGCAAGGCATTACTAATGCGGTGGGTATGGCGTTGGCAGAAAAAGTATTAGCGGCGCAATTTAACAAGCCCAGCTTTGATGTAATCGATCACTACACCTACACCTTTATAGGTGATGGTTGTCTGATGGAAGGCATTTCGCACGAAGCGTGTTCGTACGCGGGTACCTTGGGCTTGGGTAAACTCATTGCCTTTTGGGACGACAATGGCATTTCTATCGATGGCAACGTGGAAGGTTGGTTTACCGATGATACCCCCGCGCGTTTTGAGTCATACGGCTGGCACGTGGTTCGTGGTGTCGATGGACATAACTCAGATGATATTAAACAAGCTATTAAAAAAGCACAAAAAGAAACAAGTAAACCAACGTTAATTTGTTGCAAAACCGTCATTGGTTCGGGTGCACCCAATAAAGAAGGTACGCACCACGTGCATGGCGCGCCATTAGGTGCAGAAGAAATTGCAGCTACGCGAAAAGCGTTGAGTTGGAGTGCGCCCGCATTCGAAATTCCTAGTGACGTTAAAAACGCATGGGATGCTAACGATAAAGGCGAACAAGCCGAAAGCAAGTGGGCTGATTTGTTAGAAGCCTACGTGACCGAACACCCAGAACTATCGGATGAATTATTACGCCGTTTATCGGGCGAATTGAGTGACGATTGGGCAGAAAAGGCATCAGCCTTTGTACAAGTGGCACAAGAAGCAGGCGAAACGATTGCATCACGAAAAGCATCGCTGAACACGCTGAATGCCTATGGGCCTTTACTGCCTGAATTTTTAGGCGGCTCTGCGGATTTAACGGGTTCAAACTTAACCGAATGGACAGGTTGTACCGATGTGAACGGGTCAAACGCTAACGGCAACTACCTACACTACGGCGTGCGTGAATTCGGTATGAGTGCTATCCAAAATGGTGTTGCCTTACACGGTGGCTTTATCCCTTACGGTGCAACGTTTTTAACATTCTCTGACTATGCGCGTAACGCGGTTCGAATGGCCGCGTTAATGAAGCTGAGAAACATCTTTGTTTACACGCACGACTCCATTGGTTTGGGTGAAGACGGCCCGACGCATCAATCAGTTGAGCACGTATCGAGCTTACGCTTAATTCCTAATTTAAACGTGTGGCGCCCGTGTGATGCGGTTGAATCTGCGGTCTCTTGGAAGTGTGCGGTAGAAAGTGAAGACACCCCGTCGGCGCTTGTTTTTACGCGTCAAAACGTACAACACCAAGAGCGTACGGCGGATCAAATAGCCGCTATTTCAAAAGGCGGTTATATCCTTAAAGACTGCAACGGCGAACCCCAAGTTATCCTTATCGGCACGGGTTCAGAAGTTGAGCTTGCAACGGCAGCGGCGGAAATTTTGACAGCAGATGGCATTAAAGTTCGCGTGGTCTCTATGCCGTGTACGGATATTTTTGATAAGCAAGATGCTGCTTATAAAGAAGCTGTGTTGCCGGCATCGGTGACCGCAAGAGCCGCGATTGAAGCCGGTACAACGGGGCTTTGGTACAAGTACGTGGGCCTTAATGGCGCTGTGATTGGTATGGATTGCTTTGGTGAGTCTGCGCCGGCTAAAGAACTATTTGAACACTTTGGTATTACTGCAGATAAGTTGGTAGCAGCAGCAAAAAGCCTATTATAAGCTCCAAGTAAGATGGGTATTCGAGTAGCCATTAACGGGTTTGGTCGAATTGGGCGCACTGTGCTCAGGGCTTTGTACGAGTCTAGTCGCAACGAAGATATTCAGCTGGTTGCGATTAATGATTTAGCGTCAATCGAAGAATCTTCCGAGCGGTTAAAAAAAGATATCTCACTCGGGCGTGGGAATACAGCCGTTGAAATAAAGGGAGATACCTTGCTTGTAGCCGGTGATGTTATTCAGTACACGTCGCAAGCGAACCCCGTAAAGCTCCTTTGGAAAACGCATGATATAGATGTGGTGCTTGAATGCACAGGACAATTTACCCAGGCAGAACCCGCGCATATGCACATCCTTGCGGGGGCGGAAAAAGTGCTCATTTCCGCGTTGTCGGATGAAAAAGTTGATGCAACGATTGTTTACGGGGTGAATGAATCGGCTTTAAAGCCTGAGCATAAAATCGTATCGAACGGCTCGTGCACGCTCAATTGTTTGGCTCATTTAGTGAAGGCGCTTGATAAGGAGCTCGGTGTGCAAAGCGGTTTAAGTACAAGCTTGCACGAATACGACAGCCGTCAGGAGCTAGCAATAGACGATGGCTCGATGATTCCGACACAAACGCTTTCGCCGAAATCTATTGGGCTTGTATTGCCCAATTTAGAGGGCAAAATTGACGGTGTTTCCATCCGCGTGCCTACTTTTAATGTTGCGTTATTAGACCTGACGTTTACAAGCAAAGAACGGACAACGGTTGAAGCCGTTAACGCGATTATGCAAAAAACGGCTGCACGCCTTGAAGGTGTCGTTGAATATCGTGATGAGCTTTTGGTTTCTGCAAGTCTTAAACAGAATGCAGCATCGTGTGTTTTCGATGCGACCCAGACAAACGTTAAACAAGATCACTTAGTTAAAGTGGTCGCTTGGTTCGATAATGAATGGGGTTTTTCAAATCGACTATTAGATACCGCCGAAGCGATGATGGCGTGCTGACTTAAAGATAGGGTAAATAAATGACGATCATTAGAATGCAAGACTTGGACTTATCTGGAAAACGCGTGCTGATAAGGGAAGACTTGAACGTGCCGATTAAAGACGGAAAAGTAACTAGCGATGCGCGAATTCAAGCGAGTTTGCCGACCATTAAACAGGCACATGCCGCAGGTGCGATGGTTATGTTGATGTCACATATTGGCCGTCCGACTGAGGGGCAGTTTGATGAGGTGTTTAGTTTAAAACCCGTAGCCGAGCACCTTGCACGATTATTAGGGCAACCCGTTCGCTTAGAAAAAGATTGGCTCGATGGTATCGAGGGCCAGCCGGGCGATATCGTGTTGTGTGAAAATGTACGATTCAATGTGGGTGAAAAGAAAGACGATGCGGCGCTGTCGAAAAAAATGGCGGCGTTGTGTGATATCTATGTGATGGATGCATTTGGTACAGCGCATCGGGCGCAAGCGTCCACGCACGGCGTAGCGAAGTTTGCGCCTATTGCCTGTGCAGGGCCTTTATTGGCGGCCGAATTGGATGTGTTAGGCAAAGCGTTGCACGAACCGGCGCAACCGATGTTGGCGATTGTGGGTGGTGCGAAAGTGTCTACAAAATTGACGGTATTAGATTCTATGTTAGATAAGGTCGACCAGCTTATTGTTGGCGGTGGCATCGCCAATACCTTTATCGCCGCGCAAGGGCATTCAGTAGGTCAATCATTGTATGAACCAGATTTGATCGATGAGGCTAAAGCTTTGATGGAAAAAGCTGAAAAAAATGGCGCGAGCATTCCTGTGCCAGTTGACGTGGTATGCGGCAAAGCATTTTCTGAATCGGCGCAGGCAACGGTTAAGTTGGTTGCTGAGGTTGATGACGATGATTTAATTTTAGACGTGGGCCCGCAGGCCGCAAAACAATACGCTGAGATTGTTAAAAAGGCTGGGACGATTGTGTGGAATGGCCCGCTGGGTGTTTTTGAATTTGACCAGTTTGCCGGCGGAACAAAAACGTTATCGCAAGCTATTGCTGAAAGCGATGGCTTTTCAATCGTGGGTGGTGGTGATACGTTGGCAGCAGTAGATAAATATAATATTGCCGATAAAGTGTCATATATATCGACAGGCGGAGGCGCTTTCCTAGAGCTTTTAGAAGGGAAAGAGTTGCCGGCTGTTTCTATGCTAGAAAAATAAATCATTATTATTCAGTACGTTGCGAATACTTTTAAGTAAATAGTGAATATTTAACAAAGTATTCATTATTTATTAAACGGATTAAACGACAGGAAATAATAAATGGATAAAGTTGAAGCATTTTTTAGTGAGTGGGTCATCAAGCACCGCTTACTCGTCGTTTTGGTCACCTTATTATTGGTCGGAGCTGGGGCGAACGGGCTTCGGTATCTGAGTTTTGATAATGATTTCCGCGCTTTTTTTGGTGAAGATAATCCAGATTTAGTCGCGTTTAATAATCTAGAAGAAACCTACGTTAAATCAGACAACGTGTTTATCGTGGTTGCGCCTAAACAGGGGGATATTTTCCAACCAACGTTGTTGTCGGTTATTGAAGAGCTCACCACCGATGCGTGGCAAATGCCTTATTCAAGGCGGGTGGATTCGATTCAGAATTTCCAAAATAGCTACGCAGATGAAGATGATTTAATCGTTGAAAATCTCTATGAGGATACGGCGAGTTTAGATGATGTGGCTATCGCACGGATTAAAGATGTTGCACTTAATGATCCGCTGCTGGTTAAAAGAATGGTTTCGCCTGACGGGCGCGTAACGGCAGTGAACATCACCATCGAATTTCCCGATGTAGATAAAACGAGAGAGCTACAAAGTGTCATTTCGTATTCGCGTGAATTGGTTGAAGCTTATAAGCAGAAACACCCAGACGTTGATTTTTATTTAACGGGGGTTAGCTTTTTGAATAACGCTTTTGTAGAGGCCGGACAAAACGATATCAGGACCTTGGTACCGTTGAGCTTTTTGATGATACTGGTGTTTTTATTTCTATTGCTGAGAAGTTTCAGCGCTGTGTTTGTTGTGATGTTGGTTATTATATTTTCCGATATGGTGGCTTTGGGATTGGCGGGTTACGTGGGTATTCAATTATCACCCGCTTCTACCTCCTCCACCCAAATGATTATGATTTTGGCGGTGGCCAATAGCGTACACATGCTAGTAGCCTTCATTTTTAGCGTGCAGCATAACGTGCCGAAACTGGAGGCTTTGTCAGAGAGCGTAAGGGTTAACTTGCAGCCTATATTTTTAACCAGCATAACGACCATGATTGGTTTTTTAGGCTTAAATTTTAGTGAGGTGCCGCCATTTAATGACCTAGGGAACATAGTGGCCATGGGCGTATTTGTTGCGCTTTGTTTGTCGCTTACTTTTCTACCGGCGTTGATGAGCTACTTGCCCGTAAAGGTAAAGCAAGAAGAAGACCCAAGCGTTCGTTTTTTAAATAAGTTTTCGTACTTTGTGATTAAGCACTATCGCATATTCTTAATCGTTGTGGGCTCAAGTGTATTACTGGCAGCTTGTCTAGTGTCACTCAATAAAGCAGAAGATCAATTTCTTAAATACTTTGATGAGACGGTGCAGTTTAGAACGGATTCTGATTTTGCCAATGAAACACTGGGCGGCCTTTATCAGGTTATGTACTCTTTCCCAGCAGAGAACGAAGGAGCCATTAGCGAGCCGGAGTATTTAAAAAATCTAGATAAATTCAACCAATGGATAAAATCTCAGCCAGAAACGGTTAACACCTACGTGTTAACTGACACGATGCGCCGCTTAAATAAAAACATGCACGACGATAACGCCGATTGGTATGTATTACCCGAAGGGAGAGAGTTGGCGGCGCAGTATTTATTGTTATATGAAATGTCATTACCCTACGGCCTAGATTTAAATAACCAGGTCAACGTGAATAAATCCGCAACGCGCATGGTGGTGGGTGTAGAGGAGATGACGACGGTCGAGTTGTTACAGTTTGAAGACCGCGTTCAGGCCTGGTTAAGCGAAAATGTACCAGCCTCTATGCAAACAGCAGGCTCAGGCCCATTGATGATGTTTTCGCATATCGCAGGAAAAAATATTAAAGGGATGTTATTCGGTTCAGTTTTAGCGCTCATTCTTATTTCATTCATTTTAATTTTTGTATTGCGCTCATTTAAAATCGGCATAATTAGTTTGGTTCCCAACTTGGCACCCATTATTTTTGGATTTGGCTTATGGGGGTTGGTATATGCTCAGGTGAGTATGGGGCTGGCGATTGTGGCGAGTATGACCTTGGGCATCGTGGTGGACGATACGGTGCATTTTTTGAGCAAGTATTTACGCGCTAAGCGCGAAAAAGGCTTATCGACCGAAGACTCTATAACTTATGCGTTCACTCACGTGGGCAAGGCGCTCATCGTAAGCAGCATCGTGTTGTGTGCTGGATTTGGTATTTTGATGCTTTCGCCTTTCGCACTAAATTCGGATACAGCTCAGTTGACCGTTTGGGTCATCATCTTCGCGCTAATTGCAGACTTCTTATTATTGCCAGCGTTACTCTTAAAATTTGATAAGGATATATCATGAAAAAATATATTTTACTTTTACTCCTATTGCCCATATTGGCAGTTGCGCAAACGCCTGAAGAAAGAGGCCTAGAAATTGCCATTGAAGCGGATAAACGAGATTTAGGGTTTAGTGATTCGTCATCGCAATTAGTGATGGTGCTGAAGAATGCACGCGGTGACATGAGTGTGCGAAAAATGCTTTCTAAAACACTAGAGGTTGAGGGTGATGGAGACAAAGGCCTAACTATTTTTAATGAGCCAGCAGACGTTAAGGGCACGGCTTTTTTATCGTTCACCCATATTCAAGAAGCCGATGATCAGTGGTTGTATTTGCCCGCCTTGAAACGGGTAAAAAGAATTTCATCTAAAAACAAATCGGGCCCGTTTATGGGCAGTGAGTTTGCGTTCGAAGACTTATCATCGCGTGAAGTAGAGAAATATACTTACCTCTATATAAAAGATGAACAGGTCGATGGAGAAGATGCCTTCGTTATGGAAATCAGACCTACGTATAAGTATTCAGGCTATACCCGTTCGATTGTATGGATGAGTAAAGAAAAGTATCAACCCATAAAGGTCGAGTACTACGACAGAAAAAACGCGTTATTAAAAACGATGCGGGCGATGGGCTTTAAAAAATTCTTGGGCAAGTATTGGCGTGCGGGTGAGATGCTGATGGTTAATCATCAGACGAAAAAGGAAACTCATCTAACGTTTTCAAACTATCAATTTAAAAGTGGACTGACGTTGCGCGACTTTGATAAGAACAGTCTAAAGAGATCTCGCTAACACGGATAACAGAGCGCGTGATTAACGACCCTTCTAGTGAAATGAAAATTAAAAGCCGTTTGAAACGGAGTTTATTAGTGTGGTTATTTATAGCTTTTATGCCGCTAGCTAATGCAGGTGACTGGTCAGGTCATATTGCTACAGAGTATCGTTGGTTCGTCGAATCGGCGCTGGATGCAGAACAGTTTAATGGTGGTAGTACGTCTTTTTCTGCTGAACTAGAGTATTTTCATTCGTGGAATAACGGCAAGGATAGCGTTGCCTTTGTGCCCTATGTGCGATGGGACGAACGAGATGCGGAACGCACGCACGCGGATGTTCGCGAGTTAATTTGGCAGCATATCTCGCGCGATTGGGAATTGCAGCTGGGCATTGGCAAGGTCTATTGGGGGGTGGCAGAATCACAGCACCTCGTCGACATTATTAACCAAACAGACCTAGTGGAAAATATTGATGGCGAAGCTAAATTGGGCCAGCCGATGATTAATTTGAGCTTCATCAAGGATTGGGGTGTGTTTGACTTATTTATTCTACCGGGATTTAGAGAGCGAACATTTCCAGGGCAAGACGGCCGTTCGCGCTCGATACCCGAGGTTGAAGAGCAGGCAGCGTACGAATCAGGCGCTGAGAATAAGCACGTAGATTACGCCATGCGCTGGAGCCAGACATATGGCGACTGGGACGTTGGGTTATCACATTTTTATGGCACTAGCCGTGAACCCCGTTTTATTCCAAGCATGGGTCCTAGTGGCTTAGTGTTAACCCCTTTTTATGACATCATTAATCAAACGGGCGTGGACGTTCAAGCAACCTTGGATGAATGGTTGTGGAAATTCGAAGTGATTCATCGCAGCGGCCAGGGCGAAACCTTTAATGCGTTGACGACGGGTTTTGAATACACCTTTGTTGGTGTGAATGACAGTGCGGTTGATTTTGGTGTTATCGTCGAGCACTTGTATGACAATCGTGGCTCGGACATACCTGTTGCCTTTGATAATGATTTATTTGTTGGCGGACGGTTTGCCTTTAACGACGCTGATTCAAGCGAAATTCTATTTGGTGTTATTAGTGACTTACAAAGCAATGCGCGTTTTTATAATTTAGAAGCCAGTCGTCGAATAGGCGATGCTTTGGTTTTGACGGTTGAAGCTCGGTTCCTATCGGGTATTGCACCTAGCGACCCGCTGGCTTCAGTTCAGCACGATGACGTGATTCAAATCGAGTTAGCGCACCACTTTTAACCCCGTTAAATTCACCAACGTTTCTTTCGCACCAAAATAGGTTGCTACACGCATCTAATTGGTGCAGTATTTGCGCTTGTTACAAAAATAAAAAAGGCAACCTATGAAATTAATCACAGCAATAATTAAACCCTTTAAGTTGGACGATGTTCGCGAAGCATTGAGCGAAGCCAATGTTGAGGGCGTTACAGTAACTGAAGTTAAAGGCTTTGGACGCCAGCGTGGCCATACGGAGCTGTATAGAGGGGCGGAGTATGTTGTGGACTTCTTGCCTAAAGTAAAGCTTGAAATTGCCGTATCGGATGGGAACCTAGATTCTGCGATAGATGCGGTTGTTAAGGCAGCCAATACAGGGAAAATTGGCGACGGGAAAATTTTTGTTACTAATTTAGAAAAAGTAATCCGCATTCGTACGGGTGAAACAGGCGAAGAGGCCTTATAAAATGATTTCAAATAATAAAAATAAATACGTGCTGATTGCGTTGACGTTATTGGCGATGCCGAACATAGCTTTTGCAGATGAGTTAAACGACGCCAATACCGCTTGGATATTAACTTCTACGGCGCTGGTGCTATTTATGACGATTCCTGGCTTATCCATGTTTTATGCCGGGCTCGTAAGAAGTAAGAACGTGCTATCGGTATTTATGCAATGCTTTGCGATTACTTGCGTGGTATCAATTCTCTGGTTTGTCGTGGGTTATAGCCTCGCGTTTGGTGAAGGTAATGCTTGGATTGGTGATTTCTCAAAAATCATGTTATCCGGCGTTGATCGGGACACTTTATCGGGCGATATCCCTGAATCATTGTTCGCGATGTTCCAAATGACCTTTGCGATTATCACCCCCGCACTGATTATCGGTGGCTTTGCAGAACGCATGAAGTTTTCTGCGATGCTGTTGTTTAGTGGTATTTGGCTGCTTGTGGTTTACGCACCCATCACACATTGGGTGTGGGGCGGTGGCTGGTTAGGGTCGATGGGTGTTTATGACTTCGCCGGTGGGCTAGTCGTGCATATTACCGCGGGTGTAGCCGCGTTAGTGGCAGCGCTGGTGCTTGGTCCAAGAAAGGGCTTCCCAACAACGCCGATGCCTCCGCATAACTTAACCATGACAATTGCCGGAGCTGGGATGTTGTGGGTCGGTTGGTTCGGCTTTAATGGGGGCAGTGCGTTAGCGGCAAACGGTGATGCGGCGATGGCAATTCTTGTGACCCATATTTCAGCTTCCATGGGTGCTTTCACGTGGATGGTTATTGAGTGGAAGAAGTTTGGTAAGCCAAGCGCGCTGGGCGCGGTAACGGGGATGGTGGCTGGCTTAGGTACAATTACGCCCGCATCTGGCTTTGTCGGCCCAGGGGGTGCATTAATTATTGGTTTATTAGCGGGTTTTGTTTGCTTTAATGCGACTCAAATTATCAAAAGAGTTCTGAAAATTGATGATTCCTTAGACGTGTTCCCGGTACATGGTATTGGTGGAATACTCGGCACATTAGCCGTTGCTGTGTTTGCGTCTACACAGTTAGGTGTTTTCAGTGGGTATGGTTTTGCTGACGGCATTTCATCAATTAGTGATCAGCTCTCAGTTCAAGCAATTGGTGTTGTTGCAACGGTTAGCTTTACGGCTGTTGCAACCTTCGTAATTTTAAAACTGGTTGGCGTTGTAACAGGTGGCTTACGTGTAGATGAAGAGGCCGAGATCCAGGGTTTGGATGTGGTGTCACACGAAGAATCTGGTTATAACCTCTAGAGACCTCAGCATAACCCAAAAAATACGCATAAATTTTGTTATAATGCATCTGCAAAAATCATTCTCAACACAATCCAACCTCTTCTTTTCAACCGCTGACTTAGAGCACCCTATTCTTCATAGTCTTGATGACACAGAAGCCTTGTTGGAATGGTCTGAAATAGAAACATTACTCAC
>LWTN01000190.1:0-5810 GCA_002101225.1 Cycloclasticus sp. symbiont of Poecilosclerida sp. M
ACGATCGCACTAAGCTCATGTTGGAAATTATCAAAAATGACTAAACTTTTTACGACTCTACTTCAGAGCCGTTCCAACTTGAATAAAACAGATCGAGATGGACGGACCGCGATAATGTACGCCTGCTCGCTCAATCGCCCCAAAATGTTCGCGTCTCTAGTGAAAAGAGGTGCCGATCTTCATCTACGAGACACTAAGGGTAGGACTGCATTAGCATATTCTTGTCACAAAAATATTAGCATACTCTCACACTTGCTGAAGCTAGGCGCGGATGTGGATTCTATGGACAACAATGGTAGAACAATTTTGATGACTGCCTGTGAGAAAGATAACTCTAAAGCCGTGAGCGCTCTGCTGGACCACGGTGCGGATATTAACATTACCGACAATGACGGTCAGACCGCTCTGAATATCGCTCGTAAATTTGAACGATATAAAATCAGATACCTGTTGAAAATCAACCAAAACAGTGTAGACAGATCTGGCCACACCAAGCTTATGGAGGCTGTTTTCGTAAACGACTTTAAACTTTTCACTGTTCTACTATCGGACTGGGACGACATTGACAAAAAGGATCTACGTGGACGGACTGCACTAACGTACGCCTGTTTGTTCAATCGTCTCAAAATGATCGCGGCCCTGCTGAATAAAGGTGCCAACCCTCGTCTACGAGACAACGATGGTTGTATTGCATTGATGTTTTCTTGCCAACACGATGACACTCCTCATTTCCTGCTGACGATTAAAGAGGACGTGAATTCTAAGAGCAAGTTGGGTACAACACCACTGATGCTCGCCTGGGCCTGCAGAAATTACAATGCCATATATATTCTGTTGGCTTATGGTGCGAATATTGAAAAATCCGAAGGAGGTCAGGCCCCTTATGAATTTTCGGAAGATGATATCAAACAACTGCGTAAAATCAAACAGAGTTTCGAGTCCAAAGTCAATCTTTCGCAACATGAAATCAAACAGCTAGAAGAAACCAACCTAGGCTCTCTCGATTCAACAGACTGAAATTATTTCCAAGAAATAGTTTTTCTGCTCAGACTTTAGAGCCTCCGACTACATACCTGTGCGAATAAAATTGTTAATTATTTTATAAAACATACGTATAATTTCAGTCCTCGAGACCATCGCACTGAGCTCTTGACAATTGCCAAAAATGACTCTGAGCTCTTTATGACTCTACTGTCGGGATCCCTCAACGTAAATGAAACAGATAAAGGCGATTGTTCCTACCAACGCTCTGAAATAGCCAAGGCTCTTCTGGTAAAGGTGCGGATCCGTTATGAAACTCGGACGATAAGAATGTATTAGGATATTCTTGTAACAATCATGATACCGAATACTTTCTCGCCTGCTGGAGCTTTGAGCGAGTGTGGATTCAAAGGACAACAGCGGTCAAGCAACGCTGATGACGGCCTGTAGTGGCAATCTCGTGACTGCTCGTATTCTGTTGGACCACGGTGCGAATATTAACTACCGACAATGACGGCCAGACCGCTCTGAATATCGCTCGTGACCTTTCGGAACATGGAATCGCGTGTCTGTTGAAAACCCATCATTCGAGACGAATCGGGGAACACTAAGCTCGTGGTAACTGTTATCGAAGGACCTTAAACTTTTCACTGTTCTAGTATCGGACTGTGACGACATGGACGAAACAGATCTAGGTGGACAAACCACGCTAATGCAAGCCTGTTTCTTCAACCTCCAAAAAATGGCCACGATTCTGCTGGAAAAAGGTGCCCATCCGCTACAAGACAACGATGGTAGGACCGCATTGATGTTTTCTTTTAACTATACTGACATACTCGTCCAACTGCTAAGGATGAAAGTGAACGTGAAGTATAAGAGCAAGGACGGTAAAACACCACTGATGGTCGCCTTTTCCTGCGAAAATCCTATCGCGGTCTATTGTCTTTTGGCTTATGGTACGATAGACATTTCCGACGAAGGAGACGAGACCTCTCTACTTGAATCTCGCAAACAGCTCGATTAGATAACCTTTTGAAATTATTTCCAAGAAATAGTTTCTCCGCTCAGACTTTAGACGCTCCGACGACTATGCGTGTGGATAAAATTGAATTGTTTAAACTTTATTTTAAAAAATACGTATCATTTTTCAGCCATGTCTCGAGACCACCGCACTGAGCTCATGTTGGCAATTGCCAACAAGGACTTTGAACTCTTTACTACTCTACTGTTGGGATCACCCAACGTAAATGAAGCAGATCTAAATGGACGGACCGCGCTAATGTACGCCTGCTCGTTCAACCGCCCCAAAATGGTCACGGCTCTAGTGGAAAGAGGTGCCAATCTTCATCAACGAGACGTTTGTGGTAAGTCTGCATTAGCACATTCTTGTCACAATATTAGTATACTCACATACTTGCTGGAGCTAGGCGCGGAGGTGGATTCTATAGACAGACGTTGTAGAACAATTCTGATGACTGCATGTGAGAAAGGTAACTTTAAAGCCGTGAGCGTTCTTCTGGACCACGGTGCGAATATTAATCTTATCGACAACGACGACCAGTCTGTATTAGATGTCGCTCGTAAATTTAAACGATATGAAATCATACAGCAGTTGAAAATCAACCAAAACAGTGTATTCGGATCTGGAAACATCAATCTTACGACAGCTGTTATCGCCGATGACTTTAAACTTTTCACTGTTCTAGTATCGGACTGTGACGACATGGACGAAACAGATCTAGGTGGACAAACCACGCTAATGCAAGCCTGTTTCTTCAACCGCCCAAAAATGGTCGCAGCCCTGCTGAAAAAAGGTGCCAACCCTCATATACAAGACAACGATGGTAGGACCGCATTGATGTTTTCTTTTAACTATACTGACATACTCGTCCAACTGCTAAGGATGAAAGTGGACGTGAAGTATAAGAGCAAGGACGGTAAAACACCACTGATGGTCGCCTTCTCCTGCGAAAATCCTATCGCGGTCTATTGTCTGTTGGCTTATGGTACGATAGACATTTCCGACGAAGGAGACGAGACCTCTCTACTTGAATCTCGCAAACAGCTCGATTAGATAACCTTTTGAAATTATTTCCAAGAAATAGTTTCTCCGCTCAGACTTTAGACGCTCCGACGACTATGCGTGTGGATAAACTGATTTTTCTAAACTTTATTTTATAAAACATACGTATCATTCTTCAGCCATGTTTCGAGACCGTCGCACTGAGCTCATGTTTGCAATTGCCAGCAACGACTTTGGATTCTTTGTGAATCTACTGTCGAGAGCCCCCAACGTAGATGAAACAGATATAAACGGACGGACCGCGTTTATGCACGCCTGCTTATACGACCGCCTCGAAATGATCGATGTCATGTTGGGAAGATATTAATCTTTGACTAGACAATGATAGAACTGCATTAGCATATTGTCACATAGATATTAGCATATCGTCTTTCAAAAGCCATAAGCGGTCTGGTCGTCTTCGTCGGAAATTGTCGCGGTCTATTGTCTGTTGGTTTATGGTGCGATTGACATTTCCGACGAAGGCGATCAGATCGCTTGTGGCTTTTCGAAAGATGAGATCAAACAGTTGTTAAAAAATCAAACAGAGTCTCAATACAATATTCAATTGAAATTATTTCCAAGAAATAGTTTCTCCGCTCAGACTTTAGACGCTCCGACGACTATACGTGTGTGGACAAATTGATTTTTTTTAAACTTTTATTTATAAACATACGAATCATTCAGTAATGTCTCGAGACAAATACAGTCGCACTGAGCTCATGTTGGCAATTGTCAAAAAAGACTGCACTTTTTACGACTACTTGCGAACTGTCCCAACGTAAACGAAACAGATCGAGATGGTCAAACCGCGCTAATGTTTGCCTGTACGAACAACCACCCCAAAATAGTCGCAGCCCTTCTGGAAAAAGGCGCCGATCCTAGTCTACGAGACAACAGTGGTAGGACTGCATTGACACTTTCTTGTAACTGTACTAACATACTAATCCAACTGCTAAGGACGAAAGTGGACGTGAATTCTAAGAGCAAGTGTGGTATAACACCACTGATGCTCGCCTGGTTCTGCGGAAATCCTACTGCCGTATATATTCTGTTGTCTCGTGGCGCGAATGTTGAAAGTTTCGACGAAGGCAATAGGACTGCTTTTAGCTTTTCGAAAGATGACATCAAACGACTGTTGAAAATCAAACAGAGTCTCGAGCCCAAAATCGATCTTTCGCAACATGAAATCAGACCGCTGGTAAACCCCTACCGAGACTCTCTCGATTCAACAGACTAAAATTATTTCCAAGAAATAGTTTCTCCGCTCAGACTTTAGAGCCTCCGACTAATGTGTTTGTGAATTAAATTGAGTTAATTTATTTATATATATTTAAACATGTCCACGCGAGATGATTACAATCGCACTGAGCTCATGTTGTCAATTTCCAAAAATGACTGAACTCTTTACTACTTTACTGTCGGACTCGCCCAACGTAAATGAAACAGATAAAGTTGGAAATACCGCGCTAATGTACACCTGTACGTACAGGCGCCATCTAATGGCCATGTCTCTTCTGCAAAAAGGTGCTGACCCTCATCTACGAGACTATTTTGGTCAGACCGCATTAGGACATTCTTGCAACAGGCATGATACTGTCATACTGTCTCTCCTGCTGGGTATGAAAGCGGATGTGAATTCTCAGAACAACAGCGGTAGAACACCGCTGATGATCTCCTGTTTTGTAGGCAATTCCGAAGCCGTCCGTATTCTATTGTACCGTGGAGCGAATATTTACATTACCGAAAAAAATGGCAATAGCGCGCTAGATCTCGCTCGTGGGTTTACGGAAACCGAAATCGTTCGGATGCTTGAAACCCACCAACGGATGCTCGATTCAAAACATCGTGCGATCGAATACGTTTGAAATTTCCTGTGAAATAGTTATCCTTTGAGGCTCCGACGACTGTGTTTGTGAATTAAATCGGTTAATAACTTTTTATATATAAAACATGTCCGCGCGAGATGTCTACAATCGCACTGAGCTCATGTTGTCAATTGCCAAAAACGACTTTGAACTCTTTTCGACTCTACTGTCGGGCTCCCCCAACGTAAATGAAACAGATCAAGGTGGAAATACCGCGCTAATGTACACCTGTTTGTTCAATCGTCCTCCAATGGCCGAGGCTCTGTTGAAAAAAGGCGCCAACCCTCATCTACGAGACGATTCTGGCCAGACTGCATTAGGACGTTCGTGTAACAGACACGATACTGTCATACTTTCTCTCCTGATTGGTATGAATGCGGATGTGAATTCTCAGAACAACAGCGGAAGAACACCGCTGATGATCTCTTGTTTTGTTGGCAATTCCGAAGCCGTTCGTATACTGTTGTACTATGGGGCGAATATTGCCATTACCGATAAAAATGGTAATACCGCGCTAGATTTCGCTCGTAGTTTTGAGGAAACCAGAATCGTTCGGATGCTTGAAGCCCACCAACGGATGCTCGATTCAAAACAGCGCGCGATCGAACGGGGGTGAAATAGTTTCTCCTTTGAGGCTCCGACGACCGTGTTTGTGAATTAAATCGGTTAACTTTATTATATATAAAACATGTCCACACGAGATGACTACAATCGCACTGAGCTCATGTTGTCAATTGCCAAAAACGACTTTGAACTCTTTTCGACTCTACTGTCGAGATCCCCCAACGTAAATGAAACAGATCAAGGTGGAAATACCGCGCTAATGTACACCTGTTTGTTCAATCGTCCTCCAATGGCCGAGGCTCTGTTGAAAAAAGGCGCCAACCCTCATCTACGAG
>LWTN01000190.1:5910-11322 GCA_002101225.1 Cycloclasticus sp. symbiont of Poecilosclerida sp. M
CGTAAATGAAACAGATCAAGGTGGAAATACCGCGCTAATGTACACCTGTTTGTTCAATCGTCCTCCAATGGCCGAGGCTCTGTTGAAAAAAGGCGCCAACCCTCATCTACGAGACGATTCTGGCCAGGCTGCATTAGGACGTTCTTGCAACAGACATGACGATCGAAAAGGGGTGACATAGTTTCTCCTCTGTCTCCCTAGACTTTAGAGGCTCCGACGACCGTGTTTAAATTAAATTGACGTTAACTTGTTTATATATATTTAAACATGTCCTCGAGAGATGATCGCACTGAGCTCATGTCGGCAATTGCCAAAAATGACTTTGAACTCTTTACTACTCTAATGTCGAGATCCCCCAACGTAAATGAAGCAGATCAAGGTGGACGGACCGCTCTAATGTACACTTGTTTGCACAATCGCCCCCCAATGGCCGTAACTCTGATGGTAAAAGGTGCCAACCCTCATCTACGAGACATGGATGGTCGGACTGCACTGTCATATTCTTGTAACAGACGTGACACTATAATACTTTCTCTCCTGCTGGATACGAACGCGGATGTGAATTCTCAGAACAAAAGTGGTAAAACGGCGCTGATGTTCTCCTGTTTGGTCGGTAATTCTGAAACCGTCCGCACTCTGCTGTTCCGCGGAGCGAATATTGACATTATCGAAAATAATGGCAAGACCGTGCTAGATTTCGCTCTTGGTTTTTCGGAAACCGACATAGTTCGGTTGCTTGAAGCCCACCAACAGAATCTTGATTGAAAACTGTGCGATCGAATACGTTTGAACTTATTTCCTGTGAAATAATTTCTACTCCGCTCAAGACTTTAGTGGCTCCGACGACTGTAGTGTCCGTATAGAATTGAGTTTTTTTACCTTTATTTCGTAGATAAATTTCAACAATGTCCGCTCGAGATGAATACGGTCGCACCGAGCTCATGTCGGCAATTGTCAAACATGACCTTGAACTCTTTGAGACTCTTCTATCGGACTGGGTAGACATAAATGAAACCGATACAGATGGACGGACCTCACTAATGTACGCCTGTTTGTACAATCACTCCGAAATAGCCATGAGTTTGTTGGAGAAAAACGCCGATCCTCATCTACGAGACAAGATTGGTTGGACCGCACTAGCATATTCTTGTTACACAGATACTAGCGTACTCTTATTTCTTCTGAAGCTAAAAGTGTACGTAAATTCTATGGCTGATAGAGGAGGTACAGCTCTGTTGTTCGCTTGTTACAACGGCGATTCTGAAGTCGTCCGTATTCTATTGTCCCACGGTGCGAACATTACCCTTCCTGACAGAAATGGTTGGACTGCACTAGATATCGCTCGTAACTTTATGCATTATGAAATTGTGCAGATGCTTGAAGTTCACCAGACCGTTCAAGACGACTTCGATCGTACTAGTCTCATGTTGGCAATTACCAACGATGACTTTGAACTCTTTACGACTCTGCTGTTGGACTGGGACAACGTAGACAAAACAGATCCAGGTGGGTGGACTGTGCTAATGTACGCCTGTTCGTACAATCGCGCCAAAATGGTCATGGCCCTTCTGGTAAAAGGTGCCAATCCACATCTGCGAGACAGGGATGGTTGGTCCACACTAGCACATTCTTACAGTGCGGATATAAGCATATTCTCATGTCTGCTGAAGCTGGGAGTGGATGTGAATTCTGTAATCAACAGTGGTGCGACAACGTTGATGCTCGCCTGTTCCGCTGGAAATTTCAAAGCCGCTAGTGTTCTGTTGTCCCATGGTGCGAAATTTAACATTTCCGACAGCGATTACCAGACCGAGTTAGATTACGCTCGCTACTTTACGAAACATGAAATCTCCAAGCTGTCAGTTTACAAGAACGATAGAAATATATTCGGACACACCAATCTCATGGCGGCCGTTATCTGCGACGACTTTGAACGCTTTACGACTCTACTATCGGACTGGGTCAACGTAGATGAAACAGATTCAGGCGGATGGACCGCGCTAACGTACGCCTGTTCGTACAGTCGCCTCAAAATGGCCGAGGCTCTTATAAGAAAAGGCGCCAACCCTCATATGCGAGACACGGCTGGTTGGACCATACTGACACATTCTCGTGCAAATACCACCGTGTTCTCCTATCTGTTGAAGCTGAACGTGGACATGAACTCTACGAGTAACAGAGGTGTAACAGCGCTAATGCTTGCCTGTTCCGGCGGAAATTCTGAAATCGTCCGTATTCTGTTGTCTTGCGGTGCAGACGTTAACATTTTCGACGAAGACGACAATACCGCGCTAGATTACGCTCATCTCTTTGCACAACACGAAATCGTGCAGATGTTTGAAGTCTATCTGCAGAATCTCGATTCAAAAGTGTCTGCGACCAACATTTGAAATTATTTCTCGAGAATAGTTTCTCCTCCGCTCAAGACTTTAGAGGCTCAGACGAATATTCCAACCGGCGATTCAAACACTGACTCTGACTTTCCGTGAGTAAAATTGAATATATGTGACTTTATTTTCATAAAACATATTTCAGCATGTCCCTGAACAAACGCACCGAGCTCATGTCGGCAATTGTCGACGATAACTTTGAACTCTTTACGACTCTTTTAACGAGTCGAGTCAACGTAAACGAAACGGACGAAATTGGGTGTACAGCACTAATATACGCCTGTTCACATAATCACCCCAAAATGGTAACGGCCCTGTTGGAGAAAAATGCCAACCCTCACCAACGAGACAATGATGGTTGGACCGCCCTACCATATTCTTGTTGTGCAGATATCAGCGTTCTCTATCGTATGCTGGAGCTGGGCGTGGACGCGAATTCTTTGAATAACCGCGGCGGAACAACGCTGATGTTTGCCTGTGCCGCTGGTAATTCTGAAGCCGTCTGTGTTCTGTTGGCCCACGGTGTGAACGTTGACAATGTCAACGAAAAAAAAAAGACCGCGCTAGATATCGCTCGCCACAATACGCACCGTGGAATCGAGCATCTGTTGGGTGTCTACAAGAACGATCGAGACGAATTCGGTAGAACTGCACAAGATTACGTTCTCCACTCTTTTAAACGTGGCCATTGGACGACCAGACCGATCGAATCGTCGCTTTTTCGAACTACGAAATCGTGCGGCCATTGGTCGCTCATCGCCAGAACGATCGAGACGAATTCGGTCGCACCAAGCTCATGTTGGCAATTATCGCCGATAATTTTGAACTTTTTTCGACTCTTCTAACATACTGGGTCAACGTAAACGAAACAGATCTAGACGAATGGACCGCATTAATATACGCCTGTTCGTTCGATCGTCTCAAAATGGTTACGAGTCTTCTGGGAAAAGGTGCCAACCCACACCTACGAGACAAGGACGGTTTGAACGCGCTAGCATATTCTTGTTGCGGAGATGTCGGAATACTCTCTCTTCTACTAGAGTCGAACGTGGATGTGAATTCCATGAGCAACAGTGGAGAAACAACACTGATGGCCGCATGTTCCTTTTGTAGACCCGAACTCGTCTGTGTTCTACTGTCTCGCGGAGCGAACATTGACATTGTCAACGGAGACAATTGCACCGCGCTAGATATCTCTAGTCACTTTTTTCACCACGAAATCAAACAGCTGCTTGAAGAGCACCTACGGACCATTCGAGACAAATTCGGTCGCACCAAGCTCATGTTGACAATTATCGCCGATAACTTTGAGCTCTTTTCGACTCTTCTAACAGACTGGGCCAACGTAAACGAAACAGATCTAGACGGATTGACTTCGCTAATGTTTGCTTGTTCGCGCGATCGCCCCATAATGGTCGCGGCTCTTCTAGAGAAAGGTGCCAATCCGAACATACGAGACGGGGCTAGCTGGACTGCACTAGCACATTCTCATCGCGCAGATTCTAGCATACTTTCTCGCCTACTGGAGCTAAATGTCGATGTGAATTCTACGAGCAACTGCGGAACAACGTTGGCGGCTTCCTGTTACGCTAGCAAATATGAAGCTGTTCGTATTCTGTTGTCCCACGGCGCGAACATTAATATTCTCGACGTCCATGGCTTTACCGCGCTAGATATCGCTCTCCGCTTTTCGAATCACGGAATCGTCCAGCTGTTGGTAGACCACCTCCATAATCTCGGTGCGAAACAGAGCGTGCTATCAACATACTTTTGAAATTATTTTCTGCGAAATAGTTTCTCCTCCGACGGTCCGACGGCTCGATGAGTCAAATTGAATCTATTAAACTTTATTTTATAAAACAAATTTTAGTCATGTCCCTGCATATACGCACAGGGCTCATGTCGGCAATTGTTGACGATAACTTTGAACTCTTTACGACTCTTTTATCGAGTTGGGTCAACGTAGATGAAACAGATGCACGTGGGAGGTCCGCTCTAATGTACGCCTGCGTGTACAATCATACCAAAATGTCCATGGCTCTGTTGGATAAAAATGCCAACCCTCACCTACGAGACGCTGATGGTCGGACTGTACTAGCATATTCTTGTTATACAGATATCAGCGTTCTCTCTAGGCTGTTGGGGATGAATATGGATGTGAATTCTGTGAGTAACAACGGTTCAACAACTCTGATGTTTGCCTGTTCGGGCGACAATTCTGAAGTCGTCCGTAGGCTGCTGTCCCACGGGGTGGACGTTAACATTGTAAACAAATACGGTAGGAACGCGCTAAAAATCGCTCGTAACAGTTGGAGACATGAAATCATGCAGCTATTGGAATTGTACAAGAACTATCGAGACGAATTCGGTCGAACCGCACAAGATTACTTTCTCCACTCTTTTAAGCGCGAAATCACTCTACCGCTGGACCCTCGCCTGAACCATCGAGATGAATTCGGTCGAACCGAGCTCATGTTGGCAATTGATGGAGATAACTTTGAACTCTTTACGGATCTACTATCGAGCTGGGTCAACGTAAACGAAACAGATTCACGCGGACGGACTGCGGTAATGCACGCCTGTTTACACGATCGTCTCAAAATGTTTACGGCCCTACTAGAAAAAAGTGCTAATCCTCACCTACGAGACAATGATGGTTGGACCGCACTATCATATTCTTGTCACGCAGATCCTAGAATACTCTCTCGTATGTTGGAGTTGAAAGTGGACGTAAATTCCGTGTGCAACATTGGAAGAACAGTGCTAATGCTCTCCTGTTCCGTTGGCAACCCTGAAATCGTTCGTATTCTTCTGTCCCACGGCGCGAACATTTACAAGACAGACAGAGAAGGTCGGTCTTGTAAAGATCTCGCTCGTCTCTTTTCGCAAGATGAAATTGTTCATCTGTTGGTAAACCACCAACAGATAGATCGAGACGAAACTGGCAAAACTAGTCTCATGTTGGCAATTGTAGACGACGACTTTGAACTCTTTACGACTCTACTATCGAGCTTGGTCAACG
>LWTN01000191.1 GCA_002101225.1 Cycloclasticus sp. symbiont of Poecilosclerida sp. M
AACGAATATGCGCCGCAGCTTAGCGACGAGCAGTTATCGTGTAAATTTGATGTGCTGTATGACGAAGGCAGTAAGCGGTGGTTTGATAAGCACATCAAGGGTCGTACTTGGGACAAATAAACAAATAAAAAAACGGGCCTTCAAGGCCCGTTTTTTATGGTTGGAGCTTAGCGTTGTTGCCTACCCTTGCCCTCGCTTGTCGAGCCAGATCCTTGAACGTCCTCTTGGGCGGCATTATTGGCTGATTGATCCTCTTTACCGGCGGCCTCCGCTCCGCCATCACCACCACCCTGCTCAGCCTTTCTACCTTCATACATACCACGCTGAACAGCGGATGAAGTAGCTGAGCTACCTGCGCTTCCGCCTGTGCTTGCCGCAGCTGCAAAGATAGTGCGAGTCCGTTGCTCATCATTACCCTCGCCCAAGTTTTGAACTTGTTGGCCTACCCAGCGCATGACGTTATCTGGAAGCCATGTAATCAAGCCAAAAATCTTATGCGCGGCAACAACAATAATACCGCCAATGACAAACATCATCGTAATAAAGGTGATGGGGCCATTTTCAAAGGTTGCGTTCATGCCCGCACCAAAGGTGCCGAACGAGTTACCAATGAAGTTACCAATCTCTTGCATCACTATAATAGAGATGAAGAAGCCGAACACCATTAACGCGGGGCGCATCAACACGTTTAAGAACAGCATGTAGCCCTGTTTGCCGTGTTGCCCACTCATGCCCTCGCCTTCTGGTATAGCGTGTGCAGCGGCCCACAAAGGCGCGGCTATTAAACTTTCAACGACCAACATCAACCAACCGATTAAAGCCATCGTCCATAGAATAAATGGGATCATCGGTAGGTAATAAGACAGCGTCATTCCGAGCATAATAATCGGTACGATAATGAAGAGTATCATCGGGCCTATTGATTTCAAGATGGAGCGAGTAAATGCAACCACTGACGATACCGGTCCTGCAATTAATCCTGCGAAAGGCAGGCCGGAAGCCGTGTTTTTAATACCCTCAAAAACATTGGCGGTGTCGTTGTCAGCGCCACTGCCTAAATCAATACGGCCTAGAATCATAGAGCCAGGTAGTAGGTTTAGGATGACATCGTTACCAACACCACGAATGGCTTCCGCTTGGGCTGATGAAACCAAGCCACTATTGTTAATCACCAATCTTCCACCCGTTGAAAGAATTCCTTCAGAACCAGCGCCGTTGTACTAACGCTACCCTCGTTTTTAATCGTTACATCGTCACCTGGTGCTGAGATTGCACCTACATTCATTGTGTTTAACTGGCCATCCGATTCGATAACACCCGTTTCGTCGTTGCCTAGCGTTTGCGTGGTCATTACCACATCACCATTTTCAATGGTGAAGTCTGCATTCACGACAGGCGCTAGCGCTAAAAGGAGGATTGCTGATAAGGCTTAAGTTCGCGTAAATATTATATATACTTACGAAATAAACAGGAGGCGTTTTATACGATGTTTAAAGCTACGGTACTTGTTGGATTATATTGACCCATTACGCTGTATGAAGGTTTTGCATCGCCTGCTGAACGTTACCGCTACATATTTCTGGCATTTGAGACAGCCCATCTTCAATCGACTGATTAATGTCAGCTTGTTGCGCTTTAGAGGCTGCTTTTAAGACGTATTGAGTTACTTGGTTACGGTCACTCGGATGGCCTATACCGATTCTTAAACGATAGAATTCTCGCGAGGGTATATGCGCAAAAATATCGCGCAGGCCATTATGCCCTCCGTGTCCACCGGCTTTTTTTAGCCTGATAGTACCCGGCTCTAAATCAAGCTCGTCGTGCGCTACAAGAATTTCTTCTACGGGGATATTATAGTAGCGCGCATAGGCGCCAACGGAATAACCACTTTTGTTCATAAAACCCTGTGGCTTAATAAGATGCAGGGGTTTTCCTTGGTATTGAAAACGACACGTGTCGGCTGTAAATTTCACTTCGTGCGAAAAACTAACGCCGCTTTGTTCTGTGAACCTATCTAACAAAAAAAACCCAGCATTATGCCTGTTTTTTTTGTACTCATCGCCTGGATTACCTAATCCGACAATTAAAGAAACCATACGCTATTCGCCTGATTCCTCTTTATCGCCTGATTCTGCATCAGTAGCGGCTTCTTCACCTGCTTCGCCCTCTTCACCTTCAGCATCTGCAGCTTCAAGTTCAACTTCTTCAATAACGCGAGGTTTATGAATAGAGGCAATTTGCGCATCGTGCTCACTGCCGTGTGTTAGAGCCATTATTTCTACGCCTTCTGGCACCGTCACGTCTGTTAAATGTAAACTTGCGTCCATCTCAAGCTCTGAGATATCCACTTCGATAAACTCTGGCAAGTCTTTTGGTAAACATTGAATCTCAATATCAACCAATTCGTGTGTTACCACCCCGCCTTCTTTAACGCCTGGCGCAACGTCCTCACCAACAAAGTGAATAGGGACATTAACTTTAAGTTTTTCTTTCATGTTCACGCGCATAAAGTCAGCGTGCATGATGATAGGTCTACTTGGATGACGTTGTAGCGCTTTAATCACTACTTTCTCAGCTTTTCCAGCGATATCAATTGTTAAAATGTGCGAGAAGAAAGCTTCACTTTCCGTGCTATGCATCAGTTCGTTATGCGCTAGGGTTAATGAAACAGGATCTGCCTGCCCGCCATAAACTACGGCTGGAACTTTATTATCTCTACGCAAACGACGCGTTGCGCCTTTGCCTAAGTCTTCACGAATCGATGCTGCCAATTCAAAGCTGGTACTCATCTTACTTCTCCAAAAATAAATTTATAAATAGAGGCCCTGTATAAAAAGCTTTATTTCCTCGTTTGGAAACAACATCTTCTCCTATTCAAGAAACCCTAATAACGTAACGCGCAATTTTGCCACAATTTTTAATCGACGTACAGCGAACTAACCGAATCTCCGGTCACCATACGGCGAATTGTTTCTGCGAGCATTTCTGCTACGCCCAATTGACGAATTTTTTTACAGGCTGCTGCATTATCGTGCAGCGGGATTGTATCGGTTACCACCAGCTCATCTAGCACGGAGCCATTGATATTTTCAATCGCCTTACCCGATAGCACGGGGTGCGTACAATACGCTTTTACACTGAGAGCGCCATTGTCTTTTAACGCCTTGGCGGCTAAGCATAACGTGCCTGCAGTATCGACCAAGTCATCCACAATGACGCATTCACGACCTGAAACATCACCAATGATGTTCATCACTCGCGCTTCGTTTGGCTTTGGACGCCGTTTATCGATAATGGCTAAATCCGCATCATCCAACCGTTTTGCCAATGCTCGCGCACGAACAACGCCACCCACATCAGGTGAAACAATCATTAAATTTTCTGTTTTACGCTGCCATATGTCACTGAGTAATAATGGAGACGCATAGACATTATCGACAGGAATATCGAAAAAGCCTTGGATTTGGTCCGCGTGCAAATCGACTGTTAATACATGGTCTGCACCTGCTGTATCAATCATTTTTGCGACGAGCTTTGAGGTAATGGGCACACGCGCAGAACGTGGGCGACGGTCTTGTCGTGCGTATCCATAATAGGGGATTACCGCTGTGATTCGGCTGGCACAAGCACGTTTTAACGCATCAATAATGATGAGCAATTCAAAAACATGATTGTTTGTAGGTGCACAGGTTGGCTGGATTATAAACACATCTTTGCCGCGAACGTTCTCACCCACCTCGACCATGATTTCACCGTCGCTGAACATATCGACGCTCATTCGGCCCATCGAAATATTTAAATGACGAACAATCTTTTCTGCCAATGGTTTATTGGCGTTTCCTGTAAAGACCACGATACGGTTATCTAACACGCTGAACTCCTACAATAGAAAAGATTAACTGCACTAAAAATGGCTGGGGCGCCAGGATTCGAACCTGGGATGCGGAGATCAAAACCCCGTGCCTTAACCACTTGGCCACGCCCCAATATTTTCGCTGCAGATTATACCCGATTTGTGTTGGCAACAAACTGATTAAGTGCTCGCTGTAAGGGCGATTTATCAATACCTTTTACAACCCACTTATTCCAGCCTGATGGTAGCTCATCGGACAGCTTAACGGCCGCTTCCCGAGAAGCACACTTGGCAAACATACTTGAACCTGTGCCGGTTAAGTACACCTGACTAAAATCAGAAAATAATTGAAAGAATTCGTCGAACTCTTTGCTTATTTCTCTTACCACTGGCAGGCAATCATTCTCAACTTGCCCGTCCAGAAAGTCGCGTATTGTGATGGCTGAACTATTGCGTGTCAAACGCTTATGACCAAAAACTTCTTTTGTCGAAATAGGACACCCTGTGTTCACCACGAGAAACCAGCTTTCATTTAACCCGAGCGGGGTGATTTGTTCGCCCACACCTTCAGCCCAAGCTGAGTTCCCATGTACAAACACCGGCACATCAGCCCCCAAAGACAGGCCTAATGCGGCCAGCTTTTCTACCGAATAGTCGTAACCCCATAATTGATTCAACACGACAAGGGTCGTCGCCGCATCCGAACTGCCGCCGCCCAAGCCTGCACCTATAGGCAAATTTTTCTTGAGCCGAATATCTACACCCGCCTCTATGCCACTCGATTCTTTTAACAATGTCGCCGCGTGCACAATTAAATTTTCTTGCTTCGGCACACCCGAATTATCGTCGAGAAGATTTATGCTGCCGTCGTTATTGGGCGTGAAATTCAACCAATCACAAATAGTTAAAAGCTGAAACACCGTTTGAAGCTGGTGGTAACCACCAGCTCGCTGACCTGTAATTTTTAGCAATAAATTTAATTTAGCTGGCGCTGGCCACCATAAATCCGACCAATCATCGGGCCGTTCGTTTAACTCCACCGATCAACCACTAATTTAATGACCACATCATGCCCACGGGCGGTAATCTTTTTTGGTAGCCAAACATCACCTGCCAGCTGATAGCGCTCAAGCGTAATCACCCAATTTTCTTGCTGGAAGGTTCGCTCAGAATTTTCCAGCCCATCTTCTTTCGTGTCAGATGCAACCGACAAGCTAGGGCTTACCTTTCCACGCACCCAGTATTGCAAGTGCTCCAAAGGCGGCTTAAAGCCCAGCATCTCTCGAATCTCACCGAGTTGGCTAGGGCGTGATAGCCCATGCTCATCGACAAGGTATAACACGCCACCTGTATATAAAATTTTGGCCGCGATTCCACCCAAAGACGTACTCAACACCAAACTATCAGCGCTTAACTTTTGGTCCGAACTGCCAATAAGTTCCGACCCTAAGGTGTGCTGCCAATCGAGTTTTGTTAGCCAAGCCCTCTTAGACGCGTTAATCGCAAGCCTTCCAGACAAAGACCAATTAGTATCGCGCGCGAGCAAGCTGGTATTTTCTCCAACCGAATAGTTTGTCTCACCTCGATTGAAGGTCTCTAGCGAGGCACACCCCGACAAGTGCGTCAGCAAGAAGATACAAACTAGTTGCTTCTTCATTTTAGCTTTTGTTTAGCTCGCTTTAAAAATCGACTACCTGGATTGCGCTTCACCGCTTCACGCCATAACTGCTTGGCTTCATCTTTGCGACCAAGCTCCCATAGGGTATCGCCTAGGTGCGATGCGATTTCGGCATCAGGATTAATGGCATAGGCTTTCTTCAGCAAGGCTAAAGCTTCTTTGAATGCGCCGGTTCGATATTTCAACCAACCTAAACTATCTAATATAGCGGGATCTTCCGGGCGAAAGGAAATAGCTTTCTCAAGTAAAACGCCTGCCTCCTCGAAACGCGTGGTTTTACTCGCCAAGGTAAACCCCAAAGCGTTCATGGCGCTAACATTATCTGGCTGTTTGTTAAGAACCAACCGCAAGTCTTGCTCCATCACGTCTAAGCGATTTATTTCGGACGCCGCAATTGCGCGGGTGTAGCGAAGGATCATATTAGTCGGTTCTTTTTTTACCGCCTCGGTCATTATATTGAATGAACCGAGGTAATCGTCTGCTTGGTATAGCACCTCTCCTTCCAGCATGTAAAAACGCGTCGCTTTGTCGGGAAACTTTTCTCGTAACGCCAACAGTAATTTTTGCGCACCACCCAAGTCACCAAGTTTTGCTTTCACCATAACAACGTTTGCTTGCGCATCTAAATACAGCGGACCCTCTTCTACTTTTGAAAACCAAGATGCCGCCGCTTTATAGTCTTTTTCAACAAAATAAATACCACCCAAATAAAACGCCGATTTGGCTGTAAATACGGCTGACTCATAAAGCTGCTTAAACGCCTCTTTTGCCAGCTCCGGCATATCTCGTTTTAAATACACAAGCCCTAAAGAAAAGCGCGCCTCGTGATAGCTTTTGTCCTTCGCCAATAGTTTTTCGAATTGCCCAGTCGCTTGTTCGTACAACTCGTTTTTTGCCAGCAATTGACCATAGCCCATTCTAAGCGGCGCATCCGGAAACCGCACTGTCGCCTCTTTCAATACTGCCAACGCTTTCGCGCTTTCGCCATTAGCTTCTAATACTTGCGCATATTGCGCATACGTCACCTTCCAATCAGCACCCAACTGAACAGCTTTCTGTGCGTCTACACGTGCTTGCTTTAAATCTTTAAACCGAAACGCTATTTGTGAACGAGCCAAATAACCCGCAGCCTCTTTAGACTTATCCGCGATAACGTCTTTTATCACCTCATAAGCCGTTTTTCTATCTGCCGAACGCGCGATAAGGTCACCAAGCGCCAATACGGTATTGCGATAGGGAATATCACTCATGCTGATTAATTCGCGCGTTTGCTGCAAACTATTTTGAACATCGCCCGAACGCAAATACACTGTTAGCGCTAAACGACGCACCGACGCTGATGGTGACTCCTGTTTCATTAAAATATCGATAATCGACGCGGCTGATTTAATATCCTTATTAAAAAGCGCAATCTGAACGGCACGTAAGGCAACCGTCGTATCTCCTGATAATTTGGCGGCATTGACATAAAAATGGGTCGCGTAGTTTATTTCACCGCGTTGCCCAGCGATTTCACCACCTAATAAGTTAAATAGCACGTTAGGGTCAAGGTCGGTTTCGGCAGCCTTTGGTTCTGGTTTTAGCTCGACCACAGCCACTTCTGGTTTATCTGCCACGGCCGATATATCGACCATTTCATTTACCTGAACCGATTTTTCTTGCACATTCGCACACGCGACACAAAACAAGACCAACAAAAAACTTAAAGGAAGTTTTAAACTCATAAAATGTACTCTATAGAAAATAGCTCGTATATCAAGCCAAACAAACGCTCCAAACATTAAAACATACCGTAGTTTAAAAAGTTTATAATAAGCGGGCTAATTAGGTTAATTTTACGCACGCATGTTACTAACGCTAGGACTCAATCACAATACGGCACCCATAGAGGTTCGCGAAAAACTAGTTTTCGCGCCCGAGCACGTTGGCGAGTCCCTTAAATCTTTAACGGGCTTGGCCTCGGTTGAGGAAGCGGCCATATTATCGACGTGCAACCGCACAGAAATATATTGCGACGTCGCAAAACAGCAGCCAGAAGAACTTATTACCTGGCTGGCTAATCACCATAAAATTAGCCTCCCTGAATTACAGAGTTATTTGTACAGTCATGCCGACCAGCGCTCCATAAAACATATGTCGCGTGTCGCGTGTGGGCTCGACTCGATGGTACTCGGCGAGCCACAAATTTTGGGACAAATGAAGTCAGCCTATCAAGTGGCTAATGACGCTGGCACGCTTGGTAAATACCTTGGCAAGTTATTTCAACACACCTTTCAAGTCGCTAAAAAAGTAAGAACCGACACGGCCATTTGCTCCAGCCCCGTGTCTGTTGCCTTCTCTGGCGTTAAATTAGCACAGCAAATATTTGGTGCATTAAACCAACAAACCGCCCTTTTAATTGGCGCAGGCGAAACCATTGAACTTACCGCTCAACACCTTAAAGAGCAGGGTATTGGCCAGCTCATTGTGGCGAATAGAACGCTCGAAAAGGCGCACGCTATTGCGAGTCAGGGTCACGGTTATGCAATTGAAATAAAAGATATTCCGGAGCATTTAGCGAAAGCCGATATTATTTTTTCATCGACCGCTAGCCAACTGCCCATTTTGGGTAAAGGCAGCGTTGAAACGGCTATCGCCAAACGAAAACACAAACCGATGTTTATGGTCGACTTAGCCGTGCCGCATGATATTGAAAAAGAAGTCGGCTCGCTCAGCGATGTCTATTTGTATTGTGTCGATGACTTGAAAAATATCGTCGACGAAAGCCTGCAAACGCGCCGCCTTGCAGCCGAACAGGCCGAAGATATTATCGACACACAAGTCTCCCATTTTGGGACCTGGATTCGCGCGCAGGACGCTTCAAAAACTATCTATCAATTACGCGAACAAGCCGATCAAACACGCGATGAGTGCTTGAAGAAAGCCCTTCTTTCACTCAAAAATGGGCAGGCTTCATCAGCTGTATTAGAACGCCTCGCTAACGACCTAACAAACAAACTGTTACACGCACCAAGTAGCACGCTAAAGCAGGCATCTGCCGACGGCGATAAAGACCTACTCAAAGCGACTCAGAAACTTTTTAACCTTAAAAAATAATAATGAACACGTCGATTCTACATAAACTCGATACACTGTCTGAGCGCTTTGAAGAAATCGCTCAGTTACTCTCAGAACCGAGCGTGCAAAGCGATCAGAACCAATTTCGTTCGCTCAGCCAAGAATACGCGCACTTGGATCCTATCGTTCAAAACTACAACAACTACCTATCGACGCTTGAGGATAAAGAGGCCGCTCGCGTCATGCTAAATGACAGCGACCCTGACATTAAAGCCATGGCGAAAGATGAGCTTAAGGAGTCCGAGGCTGTTCTAGAGCACCTTGAAGATGAGCTACAAATTCTCTTATTACCCAAAGACCCGAATGATGGAAAAAATGCTTTTCTCGAAATTCGTGCTGGAACAGGCGGCGCAGAAGCCGCCATATTTTCTGGCGATCTTTATCGCATGTACCTTCGTTTTGCTGAAAAGAAAGGCTGGAAATTTGAGGTTATGAATGAAAGCTTAGGCGACCACGGTGGCTACAAAGAGGTTATCGCACGCCTCATCGGTAGTGACGTGTACTCGCAACTGAAATTCGAATCCGGCGCACACCGTGTGCAGCGCGTACCTGAAACAGAATCCCAAGGCCGCGTTCATACCTCCGCGTGTACCGTTGCGATTATGCCCGAGGCCGATGGAATTGACGAGATAGACATTAACCCTGCTGATTTGCGCGTCGACACATTCCGTGCATCGGGTGCTGGTGGACAACACGTCAATAAAACCGACTCCGCCATACGCCTCACCCACATTCCCACTGGCACCGTGGTTGAATGCCAGGACGAGCGTTCTCAACATAAGAACCGTGCGCGTGCGATGTCTCTACTCAAGGCTAGGATAATGACCGCCGAGCAAGAAAAGCTGGACTCTGAAGAAGCCGAGTCTCGCCGCCTACAAGTAGGCAGCGGCGACCGATCTGAACGTATTCGCACATACAATTACCCACAAGGACGAATGACTGATCACCGTATTAATTTAACTTTATATAAGCTTGATGAAATTATGCAGGGCGGTTTAGACCAAGTCATCGACCCGTTGATACAAGAGCATCAAGCCGAGCTACTGACCCAACTCAGTTCAAACGACTAGATTTCGACCGGTTCGCCAGCTAATGAGTGAAGCCCTCTCTATAAAAACTACCCTGCAAAATGCAAGCGCACAACTTGAAAAGGCGGGTTGCACAGACAGCAGCGAACTAGATGCCGAAGTGTTACTCACGCACGCGTTGAATAAGGAGCGCAGTTATTTAAGGGCTTGGGGAGAAAAAACTCTAACCGAAGAACAACAAAACGATTTCCATTCTCTTTTAAGCGAGCGCTTACAGGGTACACCCGTCGCGTATATCACGGGCAAAAGGGAATTCTGGTCACGCGCTTTTTATGTAACGCCCAACGTATTAATTCCCCGCCCTGATACAGAGCTTTTAATCGAAATAGTTTTACAAAAGCTCTGGTTGAACTCACCGTGCAAAATTTTAGACTTGGGTACTGGCAGCGGCATTATCGCTATTACACTCGCGCTAGAGCTAGACCATGCCGAAATTACTGCCACAGACATCAGTTCAGATGCGCTGAAGGTGGCGCAAAAAAATACTGCGTTCCACTCGCCCAAGAACCTGGAGTTCATCCAATCAGCTTGGTTCGAATCCATAAATGAGACAGGTTTTAACTTAATTATTAGCAACCCACCTTATATAGACGAAGCTGATTCGCATCTAAGCGAAGGTGACGTGCGATTTGAGCCAAGAATGGCTTTAGTATCTACGGACAATGGGCTTAGTGATATCGAGGCTATCTCTATAAAGGCCCAGCCATTTTTAGCAAACAACGGTTATTTACTATTTGAGCATGGGTACCAGCAGGGTAACGCAGTAAAAACTTTGTTAGAATTAAACGGGTATTGTCAGATAAAACAATTCAACGACCTACAAGGCTACACGCGCGCCACCTTGGCGCAATACAAACACGCTTAAACTCCATGTATCAAAAAGAAATCACCCTACCCCGCAAGCTCATTAATGAAATTTTACACTTAGCGCAAATTTCTGCAGATAACGAGGTCTGTGGATTTATTGGTAAACAAGATACAAATAACTTTACCTGCTACCCAGTAAAAAACATTGCTGACGAGCCAAAAACACGGTTTTTAATGGCGCCAGAGCAGCAACTTTCTGCCATTAAAGCCATGCGTGATTCCAAAGAAGGATTATTCGCAATTTACCACTCTCACCCAACTGCACCCGCAGTCCCTTCTCCCGCCGACATCGAACAATCAACCTACCCAGACGCCTACTACCTTATTATTTCTTTAAACACAAAAGGCGTACTCGAAATGCGTTGCTTTAAGCTGTTACACGACGAAAATATCGTCGAAATAATCCTTTCAATGAAGGAAGAATGAGCTTAAATATAGTTTTGTCCCATCTGTCCTAATAAAGAAATTGGGTCATGACAAGTTAAGCGGCTCTTTTCTGAACATTTTGAGTAAAATATTGTATATATCTTGCTCTCGATTATTAAATCTAAACTCACACTCTTTAAGGTGCAAATTGAACAAACCTTTATCCATTCCTTTAAACTTCACCAATCGTATTTTAGCATAGCCCCAAAACGACTCAATTCCATTGATATGGCTCGTGCCTCTAACAAACTCATTTTGGCTATGATGCACTCTAAAATGCTTCTTGTAACCAAAATCGACAAGTCCATTATAACCGCGCCAACCATCAGAATGAATAACGCTATTGAT
>LWTN01000192.1 GCA_002101225.1 Cycloclasticus sp. symbiont of Poecilosclerida sp. M
AACCACTGAAAAACAGGAATAAAATTGATTTAATGTATTAAATGACCTAAAGAACAGTGTAATTGACGAAAAAATAGGGGAAGCCTAATGAATATGGATAAAGTTGTTGGTTGTGCTGAGGTCTCTATGTATTAACGGGAATCAAAATTCCCTGTAATTTATATACTTACACGGACAATAATTCTCTGTAATACGATAACCAAGAGCAAACAGGGAATAAACCCTTTTTGATGCTCAAATAACAGTCTATTCCAATTTTACCCATTAGTTTTAACTGAAAACAGACAACAACCAGTTTTTAATATCGCCGATTTCTTCTGGGCAAACGGAGTGTTCCATTGGGTAGCGTTTGTAGTCAGTTTGATAGCCCGCTGTATTTAGAAATTGCTGGGCAGCTTCTGCTTGCGCGATGGGGATGACAGGGTCGTATTCGCCGTGGCCATAAAAGATGGAAACGCCACCGTTTCCTGATGTGTCGGCATTAGGAAATTGGTCGGCTAAGGGCATATAGGTGGATAAAGCCATCACGCCTGCCAATGGTTGGGGGAAGCGCAAACCGGCTTCTAAGGCTATAACGCCGCCTTGTGAAAAACCGGCCAAGATAATGTTAGATGCGGGAACGCCTGCTTCAATTTCATCGTTAATCATTTCAGTAATAACCTTACTAGACTCGGCAATGCCGTCTGCATCGGCGCGGCGCATTAAATCCATTTCTGAAATGTCGTACCAAGCAGGCATGACCATGCCGTTATTGATGGTGACGGGAATTTGCGGTGCGTTCGGGAAAACGAAACGAACGCCAAACTCTTCTTGAACGCCGAGCTCTGGGACGATAGGCGAAAAATCGTTACCGCTGGCGCCAAGACCATGCAGCCATATGACGCTATGGCGGATATTAGATTGTGGGTTGGAGATGATAGACGGGAGTCGCGTTGTTTCCATGGTGATTTAAATTATATGAGTTGATGAGTGAAGGGAGTATGCCAAAAAACGTTCTGCGTTTATACTGAACGCTGTTAATTAAAAGAACAAATGGAGACAGCAGATGAGTTTTTCAAAAATAGCGTTAACGGCATTATTTATTGCAGCGGTTTGTTTAGCAGGTTGTGGACAAAAAGGCGATTTGTATTTGCCTGCACCTCAATCAATTTCTGACTTGGGCCAATAGGCCAAGCAAATGGATTTTTTTCAGTATCGCGATCAGCAGTTATTTACTGAAGACGTAGCGGTAGCTGACATAGCAAGGCAGTTTGCTACGCCCACGTATATTTATTCGAGGGCAACTTTTGAGCGCCACTGGAAGGCGTTTGATCAAGCGTTTGAAGGGCGGCCGCATTTAATTTGTTATGCGGTAAAAGCCAATTCAAATATTGCGATATTAAATGTCCTTGCGCGTTTGGGCTCGGGTTTTGATATTGTCTCGGTGGGCGAATTAGAGCGTGTATTGAAAGCGGGTGGCCAGCCCGAAAAAATTGTTTTTTCAGGTGTCGGGAAACGCCGCGATGAAATACGTCGTGCCCTAGAGGTGGGTATTCGTTGTTTCAACGTTGAAGTTGCGAGCGAGCTCGATCGGATTAATGAAATAGCGGCTGAGTTGAATCTGGTCGCGAATGTGTCCATACGCGTAAACCCTGATGTAGACGCGCAAACGCACCCGTATATTTCCACTGGCCTTAAAGAAAATAAATTTGGTTTGGACATTGAAACGGCGTATGAAGAATATCAACGCGCCAGCAAGCTAACAAACTTAAATATTGTCGGTTTAGATTGCCATATCGGTTCACAGCTCACAGAGGTAGCGCCGTTTGTGGACGCGCTAGATTGCGTATTGAGTTTGTTAGAACGGTTAAAAAATGTCGGCATAGAAATTTATCACCTAGACTTAGGCGGCGGCTTAGGCATTTGCTATCGAGACGAAACACCCCCATCTCCCGCTGAATACGTACAGGCCTTGTACGAAAAACTGGGTGATTTACCGTATGAGATATTATTAGAACCGGGTCGTGCAATTGCCGGAAACGCGGGTATTTTAGTCACTAAGGTTGAATACATTAAGCCGACGGAAGACAAGCAATTTGCAATTGTTGACGCGGCGATGAACGATCTGATGCGCCCCGCTTTGTATCAAGCGTGGCAGGATATTGTTCAGGTGAATTTAGAATCGAATGCAAAAAAAGAACAATACGATGTCGTTGGCCCCGTGTGTGAAACAGGCGATTTTTTAGGTAAAGATAGAACGTTGGCGATTGAAGAAGACGATTTATTGGTTATCCGTTCCGCTGGAGCCTATGGCTTTACCATGAGCTCAAATTACAATTCGCGCCCGAGCGTTGCCGAGGTGATGGTCGATGGCGTGCACGTACATTTAATTGGCGAGCGTCAAAGCGTCGAAAGCCTTTGGCAAAACGAAGCTTTATTGCCCAATGATGATGAGGAAGTGGGGTGCTAGTTCAATTCAGTAAAATGCACGGTTTGGGAAATGATTTTGTCGTTATCGACGCGATAAACCAGGCGATAAGTTTAAGCGCTGAACGCATTCAACAGTTAGCGGATAGAAATTTTGGCATTGGCTTTGATCAACTTCTTTTGGTTGAGAAAGCAAAGGGCAAAGCCGATTTTCGTTACGTGATTTATAACGCAGATGGAAGTGAAGTTTCGCAATGCGGCAATGGCGCGCGCTGTTTTGCGCTGTTCGTAAAACAAAAAGGGCTAACGGATAAGACAGAGATTTGTGTAGAAACGGGCGATGGTGAGCTGGTGCTACAGATTAATGAGGACGATTTAGTCGCCGTTAATATGGGTGTTCCGCGGTTTTCTCCGAGCGATATACCTCTATCTATGCCAGAAGAGTCGGCTGAGTATAGCGTTGATGTTGAAGGCCAAATGGTTCGGTTTTCAGCCCTTTCAATTGGTAACCCCCACGCCGTAATTCAAGTTGATGACGTGGATGACGCGCCTGTTTCTGGCCTCGGAGCGGCGTTAGAAAGCCACGCTATTTTTCCACAACGAGTGAATATTGGGTTTGCACAAACGACTAATTCATCAGAAATAAAACTACGTGTTTATGAGCGCGGTGCAGGTGAAACATTAGCGTGTGGCAGTGGTGCATGCGCCGCCGCTGTTTTGGCTATCGAGCTGGGCACAGCGGTCACCCCCGTTACGGTAAATGTACGCGGTGGGTTTTTAAAAATTGATTGGCAAGGCCGCGAAAAACCGGTGCTAATGACAGGCCCCGCAATCTTCGTTTTTGATGGTACTATTGAGCTATGACGCAAGACGCAAAAGAACCCAAAAGCACTGCTTTAACAGCGGCTCAGGTCGCGGATTATTTGTTGGCAGAGCCTGAGTTCTTTAATCAACACCTCGAACTTCTAGAAAACATTAACGTTGCAGACCCTAATAACGGCTCGGTTTCTTTAACCATTCGCCAGTTAGCCTTATTGCGGGATAAGAACGAAAAGCTGCAAATGCAATTGGACGGTTTGTTAGACATTGCGCGCGAAAATGATGCCCTCTTTGGCCGCATGCAAAGCTTAACCGCCGCGTTAATCGATGCACGTTGTGTGGAAGACGTATTTGCCGTTTTAGACGATACCTTGCGTGATTGTTTCGGCGCAGATTTCTTCGCTATTCGTTTAGTAAATGATTATGAAGATGAGTCGTTTCCAATTGGCGAAGTGGTTTGGAAAACGGGTGCGCCAGAAGTTGAGCAGTTCGAAGAATTATTTGAGTCACAAAAAATCAAATGTGGTCACCCAACACATACTCAAGCAGAAGCGCTGTTTGGCGACCAAGCTGAGAAGGTATTATCGACTGCATTAATTCCGCTTAAGGTTGCAAATAAAAATGGCATACTGGCTATCGGAAGCAAAGATGCTAATCGTTTCCACCCTTCCATGGGCGGCTTATTTCTCAGCCATTTGGGCGTGCTGGTTGCCAAACGTTTGGAGTCGTTACAGGGCTTTAATGACGTTGTTGGAGCAGACTAGGCATGGAGAAAATCGCTGTTGATGCCTGTCAGCAGTTTTTAGATTCCATTCGCATAGAACGTCAGTTATCTGAACATACCGTTAAGGGTTATACGCGTGATTTAGCGCAACTGCAGACCTATTGCAATAAACAAAGCATTCAAGATTGGCCAAAAGTGGACGGCCACGATATCCGCCGTTTTATTGCGGAAAGACACAGGAAAGGTCTAGGTAGTAGTAGTTTGCAGCGCGAGCTTTCGGCCTGCCGTAGTTTTTTTAACTTCCTCGTTAAGGTTCGTTATTTGCCGCATAACCCCGCTGTGGGTATTCGCGCGCCAAAAGCAGCTAAAAAATTGCCGCGTACACTGGATGTGGATCAAGTGTGCGCCGTGTTGGATGCAACGCCACGCGATGAATTGGAAGCGCGTGATTTAGCGATGTGGGAAATGCTGTACTCATCTGGCCTACGCGTTAGCGAGTTAGTGGGTTTGGATCTTTTACACGTCAACACAGCGGAACGTAGCGTTCATGTAGTGAGTGGCAAAGGAAAAAAATCGCGGTTATTACCCTTGGGTAAACAGGCGGTGAAAGCGCTAAAAGATTGGCTGGGTATTCGTTCTAATTTTGTCAATAGTGAAGAGATAGCCTTATTTATCGGCAAAACAGGAAACCGCTTAACCACACGAAATGTACAGTCGCGCTTAGAGCGTTGGCGTAAATCGAGAGGGATACAAGGGCGGTTACACCCGCATATGCTGCGCCATTCGTTTGCAAGCCATATGCTTGAGTCGAGCCGTGATTTGCGCGCGGTTCAAGAGCTGCTGGGGCACAGTAATATCAGCACAACGCAGGTTTATACGCACTTAGATTTCCAACACTTAGCGTCGGTGTACGACGAAGCCCACCCTCGCGCTAAGCGAAAAAAAGAGAGTTAGAGTTTACCTATTCAGGCTCGGGCAATTTACCGGTTGATGACGGTTTAGAGCCAAACGTTTCCGCCCAAGTTTGCGTTTTTTCATCGGATTCCTCCGGCTCGGACCAGCCAAACATGCGACCTATAAACCTAAATACACGTTTAATGCCACGCCATAATTTGGGGATGAGCCAAACCAACAATAAGATGAAAACAATTAAGGCGAGAATAAATAAGCTGGGGTGTTGAATGGACGCCCAAACACCAAAAAACACAGCAATGTCTTCGCCGACAGACGCGGTCCAGTTAGAAAAGGGTTCTGGTGATGTGTTAATTAATACTCGGCTACCCGCTTTAGTTGCGTGTGTAGCAGCGGCTAAACCACCGCCAATAATCGCAGCAGACAATTCAGCAACGGGGCCAATATCACCAATTGCACCGGCAGCTAACATAGCGCCAGCAGGAATACGAACGAAGGTATGTATGGTGTCCCAGCCGGTATCAACGCCGGGAATTTTGTCGACAAAAAACTCAACGCAGTACATCAAGCCCGCAGCAGCCATGACTAAGGGGTCTGCAACAATCATCAAGTCCGGTGGTAGGTCAATATTGCCGGTATGCGCCAAATAGCCGAGCATCAATAAGGTTGCATATAAATTGATGCCGCTATCCCACGCAGCACCCATGCTTAGCGCCAGCGTTTGAGAAATACTATTTAGCTCGTCCATAAAGATATCCTTGATGTGGTGCGTTTACAGAATATCATATTAAAATGAACGCAGACTAAACGTGAGACTTACAAGCTGAGTAGCCGCGCCAACACGCAAATAGTGTGTAAAATGTACGGTCAGCAAAAAAAGCGAGAAACACAGTGGAATTCAGAGGAACAACAATTATCTCAGTGCGGCGCGGAAATAGCGTTGTGATTGGTGGCGATGGCCAAGTAACGATGGGTAATACCATTATGAAAGGCAACGCTAGAAAAGTGCGTCGTTTAGGTAGTGGCGATGTGCTGGCGGGTTTCGCCGGAGCAACGGCAGACGCGTTCACCCTCTTTGAACGTTTTGAAGGGATGCTGGATAAACACCACGGTAATTTGACCCGCGCGGCGGTGGAAATGGCCAAAGATTGGCGTACCGACCGTATGCTACGCAAGTTAGAGGCGCTACTGGCGATTGCCGATAGTAAAGACTCCTTAATTATTTCCGGTAATGGCGACGTTATTCAGCCAGAGCAAGATTTAATTGCCATCGGTTCAGGCGGCCCCTTCGCCCAATCAGCGGCACGTGCATTGCTGGACAACACCGATTTGAGTGCGCGAGAAATAGTCGAAAAATCGCTCGGTATAGCGGGTGATATTTGTATTTATACGAACCATAATCAGACGATTGAAGAATTAGTATCAGAGGAAAAAAAGTAGCATGAGCCAAATGACACCAAAAGAAATCGTGCATGAGCTGGATAAACACATTGTGGGGCAGGATGCGGCAAAAAGATCTGTCGCAATTGCGCTAAGAAACCGCTGGAGACGCGCGCAGGTTGACGAAGATTTAAGAAGCGAAATTACCCCCAAGAATATTTTAATGATTGGCCCAACGGGCGTGGGTAAAACAGAAATTGCACGTCGTTTGGCGCGTTTAGCTAAAGCACCTTTTATAAAGGTAGAGGCGACTAAGTTCACCGAAGTGGGTTATGTAGGGCGTGACGTCGATTCAATTATTCGAGACCTCGCCGATATCGCAGTAAAAATGATGCGCGACGTTGAGTTAGGAAAAGTTAAAAGAAAAGCTGAAGACGCAGCAGAAGACAGAGTGCTTGATATTTTATTGCCGCGCGCAGAAAGCACCGACCCAGATGATAAAAGTGGCGAAGCTACGCGGCAAAAATTCCGCAAGAAATTGCGCGAAGGCGATTTAGACGACAAAGAGATTGAAGTAGAAGTTAGCGCACCGAGTGTGGGTGTTGAAATTATGGCACCCCCTGGAATGGAAGAAATGACCAACCAGTTACAGGGCATGTTTCAAAATATGTCGGGCGATAAAAAGAAAAAACACAAAATGCCCATTAAACACGCGTTGGCTGCCTTAACAGAGGAAGAAGCCAGCAGGCTGATAAACGATGAAGAGTTAAAGCAAAAAGCGATTAATCGCCTAGAGCAAACAGGCATCGTGTTTTTGGACGAAATAGATAAGGTCTGTAAACGCGGCAACAGCGGTGGCGCCGATGTATCACGCGATGGTGTTCAACGAGATTTGTTGCCGCTGGTAGAAGGCAGCACGGTAACGACTAAATACGGCGCGGTTAAAACAGACCACATTTTGTTTATAGCATCGGGGGCGTTTCACGTTTCAAAACCGTCGGATTTAATTCCCGAGCTGCAAGGCCGTTTTCCGATTCGTGTGGAACTAGATGCTTTAGTCGCGGCTGATTTTGTACGCATTTTAACCGAACCGGATGCCTCCTTAACCGAGCAATATATAGCGCTATTAGCGACGGAGGATGTGGAGCTGAAATTTACCGATGACGGTATTTCACGCATCGCTGATATGGCGTGGCAAGTAAATGAGGGCACCGAAAATATAGGTGCGCGCCGTTTGCACACAATTTTGGAACGCCTGCTCGATGAAATTTCATTCAAAGCCCCTGCGGGTTCAAAGCTTACCGAAGTAGTTGACGCTGCGTATGTGAATACACACTTGTCAGAGCTGGCGTCAGACGAAGACCTATCACGCTACATTTTGTAGAAGCAGATGCGCGTAATTACAGATTTAAAATTAGACCAAAAGAGTAGAATTTTATCGCTTACCTTGGACGGTGGGCGAGTTATAGATTTAAGCTGTGAATACCTTCGCGTGTTTTCACCTTCAGCAGAAGTGCGTGGTCATGGGCCCGGGCAAGAAGTGCTGCAGACAGGCAAGGAAATGGTTAATATCGCAGCGATAGAGCCGGTTGGTAATTATGCGGCTAGGCTTGTTTTTAGCGATGGCCACGACACGGGTATTTACGCGTGGAAATTTTTGTTGGAATTAGCAGAAAATAAAGACGCTAACTGGAAAGACTATTTGGCAAGCCTCGACGAAGCCGGAATTAAACGAAAGGAATAATTAGAGCGTAGGTTATGGCAAATAAAGCAACGACACATTTTGGTTTCAAAGACGTTTCGCTAGAGGAAAAGGTCGGCAAGGTTCGCGAGGTTTTTGATTCCGTTGCGCCTTCATACGACATCATGAACGATCTCATGTCGATGGGTGTTCATCGACTGTGGAAGCGCTTCACTGTTGAAATTGCCAACGTTAAACTGGGCCATACCGTGCTGGATTTAGCGGGAGGAACGGGCGATCTGGCATCATTGTTTGCTAATCGCGTGGGGAAAAAAGGCAAAGTTGTATTGGCCGACATTAACGAGGCGATGCTGCGCGTAGGCCGTGATCGCATGATCGACAAAGGCCATATTGGCAATATTACGTATAACTTGGCCAACGCCGAATGTTTGCCGTATGCGTCTAATCAATTTGACCGAGTTTGTATTGGTTTTGGCTTAAGAAACGTGACGGATAAAGACGCGGCCTTACGTTCCATGTTTGATGTTTTAAAGCCCGGCGGTCGCTTGTTGATTTTGGAATTCTCAAAACCGACTAACCCCGTATTGGATAAAATTTACGACATATATTCGTTTAAGTTACTGCCAAAAATTGGTGAGTTAATTGCAAAAGATGGCGACAGCTATCAGTACTTGGCCGAGTCCATCCGTATGCACCCAGACCAAGAAACACTAAAAGGTATGATGGAAGAAGCCGGTTTTGAACGTTGCCAAGTTAATAATTTAACCGGTGGTATTGTGGCCGTGCATACTGGCTACAAGCTGTAATTGATGTCAGTTTTAACGCCCTTTGTTAAACCTCTGCAAATAGCGATTAATCGTTATCTAGCGTACGACCCAGAAGCGTCAAAGCAACTGGCAAAGATGCAAAATGGCGTGGTTGAGTTGCACTTCAAATTTGTCGACATCAGCTTGTTTATCATGCTAACCGCTGACGGGCTGGATATTTGTGACGAGTTTGATGGTGATGCAGACACTAAGATTTCGGGTTCGCCGTTGGCCTTAGCGTTGATGGGCTTACAAGAATCATCCACGTCTAGCCTTTTTTCCGGTGACGTGGTGATAGAAGGTAATACGGAATTAGGCAATCAGTTTCAGCAGTTTTTAAAAAATATAGAGGTGGACTGGGAAGAGCCGCTGTCCAAAATAACTGGTGACGTTATCGCCAATCAAGCAGGAGAGTTCGTTCGTGATTTTTCAGCGCGGCTAAAAGAGTCGTCAAAAACAAATGGGCTTAATGTGTCGGAATTCCTGCGCGAAGAACAGCATATTTTGCCGTCAAAATTTGAAGTCGGAAAATTTAAAAAGCAAGTCGATGAGATGCGCTTATCGGTTGATCGGCTAGAAGCAAAAGCGCAGCGATTAATTGCTGCCAAGGATAGCGCGTGATAAACCTAAAAACCGCTTTTCGATTGATAAAAATCCAACGTATATTGCTGCGTTATGGGCTTGATGAATTTGTCTTTCAGTTGCACTTATTTAGGCCGTTACGCTATTTAACCTATCTTTCACCCAGCTATGTTTTGGGTAAACGCAAAGGACCGCGTGGCGAGCGTATTCGTAAAGCGTTGGAGGATTTAGGCCCAATTTTTGTTAAATTTGGCCAAATCTTATCGACCCGCCAAGATTTATTGCCACCCGATATTGGTGAAGAGCTTTCTCAGTTGCAAGACAATGTACCGCCGTTTGCGGATTATTTAGCGCGTCAAATAATTGAGAAGTCACTGGAAAAATCCATTGAGGAGGTATTTTCAGAATTTACAGAAAGCCCACTTGCGTCGGCCTCCGTTGCGCAGGTTCATACCGCCACGCTGCATACAGGTGAGGATGTCATCGTCAAAGTGTTGCGCCCAGGAATTGAAAAAACCATCAATGCGGACGTGGCGCTACTGTACACCCTAGCGGAGCTGGCCACTAAATATTGGAGCGAGGGCAAACGCCTCAAACCGATAGAAGTCGTGCATGAATTCGACAACACGATTCACGACGAATTAGATTTGGTTCGTGAAGCGGCTAACGCCTCACAGCTGCGGCGTAATTTTGAAGGCTCAGACCAGTTGTATGTGCCCGATGTGTATTGGGATTTCACGCGAAAAAATGTCATGGTCATGGAGCGTATATACGGCACGCCCATTGGCCGAATTGACGAATTAAAAGAAAGGGGCATTGACCTTAAGCTGCTCGCCGAGCGAGGTGTGGAAATATTTTTTGCACAGGTGTTTCGCGATAACTTCTTTCACGCCGATATGCACCCAGGAAATATTTTCGCCTCGGATGATGCGCAATACCTCGCTGTAGACTTCGGCATTATGGGCAGCGTAACCGTTGCCGACCAACGCTATTTAGCAGAAAATTTCCTCGCCTTTTTCCAACGCGATTACTTCCGCGTAGCGCAATTGCATATCGAATCGGGCTGGGTGCCTAAACACACGCGAGTGGATGAATTTGAAAGCGCTATTCGCGCGGTATGCGAGCCGATTTTTGAAAAACCATTAAAAGAAATTTCCTACGGGCATTTATTGCTGCGTTTATTCCAAACGGCAAGGCGCTTCGATATGGAAGTGCAGCCGCAATTAGTGCTTCTGCAAAAAACACTATTGAATATAGAAGGCTTAGGTCGTCAGCTGTATCCCGATTTAGACCTATGGCAAACGGCCAAACCGTACCTAGAAGATTGGTATAAAAAAAGAATTGGGCCAAAAGCCACGTTCAACAAATTAAAAGAGCATTTACCCATCATGGCTGAAAAGATGCCAGAACTGCCAGAGATGATGTATCAAGTATTAAGCGATGTGGCAAAAGGCGAGTTAGAGATTAAATGGAAGTCTAAACAGCTGGAAGAAATTAAACAGCAAATGGAAAAAAACCATCGTAAAAATATCATGGCGATTTGTGGCGGTAGTCTACTTATTTCAGCCGCTATTATTTTGGGTTTAGATGGATATTCTCCTCTTATGCTGGGCGATGCTCCCGTTGCGACTTGGGCATTAGGTGGTCTGGGTGGGTTGTTGATTTTTTCTTCTTTAGACTAGGGGAAAAACATGGCACTTATGCGCACACCTATTTGTGAATTCGACCTACCAGCGCCAGACTTTAATTTACTAGGTGTGGATGATAAGCATTACGCGCGCGACGAATGTGTGGATGAAAACGGCTTGCTGGTTATGTTCATTTGTAATCATTGTCCTTACGTTAAATCTATTCAACAACGTTTGGTCGAAGATATGGCCGTGTTGCAAGAGAGCGGCATTGGAGTAGTCGCAATTATGTCGAACGACCCAAACGATTACCCAGCAGATTCGTTCGAGAATATGCAGTTAATTGCTAAAGAAAAAAACTACAACTTCCCCTATTTAATAGATACAACGCAACAAGTCGCCAAAGATTACGACGCGATTTGCACTCCTGATTTTTTTGGCTATAACAATCAAATGGAATTGCAGTACCGTGGCCGACTAGATGAAACGGGCATGGAGAAAAATGCCGGTGATGTAAAAAGAGATTTAGTCGAAGCGATGCTTGAGGTGGCTAAAACAGGGAAAGGCCCAGTTGAGCAAATACCGAGTATGGGGTGTTCTATTAAGTGGGATTCTTAATGTTCGTAGTACAACATTAGGATAAAATGAACTCAAAAAATTTAGGGTCATGACAAGTTAAGCATGAGTATTATCATGCTAAGGTTTTGTTATGACTATAAAAAACAAGTATGCGCACCGTTCCCGCCTTTCCGAAAAGAAATTTAGAGAACTTATTCGGTACTTTTCTAT
>LWTN01000193.1 GCA_002101225.1 Cycloclasticus sp. symbiont of Poecilosclerida sp. M
GGGGGGGGAATAGGTGGGTTTGGGGGGGGGGGGGGGCGCGGGGGGGCGGAAAATTTAAACACCCCCCCCCTTTTTTTTTTGGGGGGGGGCAATAATCCAAGCCCCCCCCCCCCCCCCCCCCCCCAAATGAATCCCTGGGCCATAATTCCATTATAGTCATCATCCTTCTAAAGGTTACCTTAAACATAGAGTGAAGACTTCCGAATTCTTGGCGTACTGGTTGCCACCTCGATTGTCCAGGGAGGGCCAGGATTCCCCTACCTATTTCCTTCAGCTTATGAGTATCTATACTCGAATGAATATCTCGGGCTGGTTTGCACTAACAATGTCCCTGATCCGGCCACCAGGAAATTGCTAAATGAAGTAATGTTTATAATTAAGAGGCACAGTCATAATTATATAGCTACTAGGGTTATAGATGTGTAGACATTCACACACGCTACGTCTCCTTTTAAAGAAGGCAAGGTGTATCAGAGCCTAGCTCAGAGTTCTGTGTGATGGCGGCTTGGGCTATATTGACTACTAATTGGAGATCTGATTATTATTTAGATGGCAGATACAGTTCTCTATTTCATTGAAGAAATCATCAAAATCCATGATTTTGGAAAGATCATTCTCCATCAGTCCAGCCAGAATACTAGTGATCAACATGTATGTAAGCATCACAATGTTGTTGAGCTTCTTCTCCCAAATCATTCTCCAGAAGTCGGCCTCAGTATTTGGCATGGGGCCCTGTGCTGCGATGTAGCACTCTGACCTCTGGTGCCCCTGCACACATAGGGGAGGGGGAAAACGGATGAGGCACTCAGGACGTTGTTTGATGATCCTGACAACCTGGCTCTGGCTCTGGAGACAAGTTTCAGGAAGCCACTTTCCCGATTGGTCCTACTCACTGACCGGGAGATGCTACAGAGGGCCCTCCGTGACCATGTCCTTGTGCAGGTCAAGTGTGAACTTGACCAATTCAGGGACGGGTTGCGGTCGGCTTCAGTGCTGGAGTCCATGCAACAATACCCATCACTTATGTCCCCCATGTTCACTGCAAGCGAAAGAAGGAAGGTAAATCAGCATGGATGCATAAAGAAATTTTTTCAAGGATAGGAGATCTATACTGTGTGACCTCAGTGAAGGGGTGGCGTGGGTGGCAAAGAAAAAAGAATTGTATTCCAAAGATAAAGCCAGTGCCACTGAACCATGCATGTGCTCGTCTAAGTTGTTTACATGTTCATGTGATATGGGAAGTATCCTTTGACCTCAGGAGTTTAATGAAGGGTGGATGGAGCAATTAGTGTGAGGGGACAAGTGGCTTTCTGCCCTACACCTGGGTGATTTGTGATTTTTCCCCATTTGGGAGGAGGAGCCAGGGTGCCCCTTCTGAATTGTGCCAGATAATTGGGCTGTGCATTAATATTGTAGGTGGTGATTTGACACTCTGGTCACCATATCATTATCATTATATTTTTATTAGAACCTTGTTCTCCGTTGAGTTTTCTCCGCAGTCGGATGTGCAGAGAGAAAAGGAGGAGGCAGCATACATCTTTTTTCTTGATTTTGTTGAACAATTGGAAGGTATGCTACCTAATTTGAAGGGGTTACTGTATGTTTGAAGGTCCATAGACCTACACATTTGTCATTATATAAAAGGGTCTTCGTTTATGTACCAGAGTTTCATTTAGGCCCCCCCCCCCCCCCCCCCCACCCTCTTGAAAATCTGTAAAGTGGGTGTGCCTTAGCTGTTTCGACCTTCACTTCCTAAAATGGGAGGGGATGTTTGCCCTGTGAAGTGGGCATGACTTAAATTTTGGCATGCCCCCTTACAATTATTTCTAAATGAAGCCCTATCCAACTTGGATCTCACTGTTGTATGCTCATGCTGATTCAGAAGTGTCACCCCTTTGCTGAGGTTATATAGGGTACAGATCCCCCCTAAAAAACATTATGTATGTATTCTGCTCTTTGGGGAAGGGGCTTGTCCCCCCTAAATGAAGTGAAGCCCAGTGATCATAATTGTACTTCCTTACAGACGGCACAGTTAATACAGAGGATGGGAGACTGGTTAAGATGGAGGATATCCTCAAGGAACCGACACAGAACCAATTTTGGGCTATACGACAACTCCAAAGCTCAAATTTTCTCCTGAGCAATTGCTAGCCTCTTCGAGCACGTGCAGCCTGGAGCTTCGGCTTCCTACAGGCCACAACTCATTCAAAGAATACATGGTACTCTCCATCATGGGGCATGGGGGATTTGGGGTCGTGTAACTGTCATTTCTATCCCGCTGCTGCTACCCGTCAACAGACCCCCATTATCCATCATCTTTTGATTCAACTGATGAAGTGTCAGAACTATTACCTCAAATCAAAATTTAATAGTACAGGACTAATCATTGAAATATTCTTTTGATTCAACTGATGAAGTGTCAGAACTATTACCTCAAATCAAAATTTAATAGTACAGGACTGGTACATTATAATCATTGAAATAATTTTTTTTTATCAAGTGAATGCACATGCTTGAACAAACCACACCCACTCAAGTAGCCAACACTAGTGACGACCCATTCCAGATACTAGAACTCTTAACCAAACCCTAGAGCCAGTGAACTGACTTGCAGGTTTAATCAAGTGGTTCCAGTTTCTAGTCCACCCTCACCCTCTCCCCACACTCCGTTCCTCACCATCCAGGCTCTAGGCCCCCGTTTCCATCCCACTCTCCAGTCCCGCCCCCACCCCCTCAAGCTTTCCACTCTGTCCTCACCATGCTCGTCAAAGCGCTGTAATCGATCGCGGATAATCGGTTTTTAATTCTGAAATCAATTTCCTATCATCGAGTTCCATAATTTAAAATGGCTTGATTTTCAAGATGGCATCGAGCGCGGCAGGGTTTGTTTTTCAAGATTGGCGAATAAAGTTTAGTCCACTTGGCGTTCCATAGGTATGCAGGACAGGTGTAAAGCGACACCTGGATGAGAATTCAAGATCATAGCTAGCTTTTATGTATGATTGTGCATGGTGGTATCAAGTTTTAAAACTTATACATGATCCAGATATTGTTTTGAGCAGCGGGGAATAGTGGAGGGTGTGTGCTAAGGCAAGCTAAGCTACGTAGGTAGCTCCACAGCGCTAGGCCTGGACAGAATTATAAATCTTGCATAGGACTATACACTGCACCATTATATCTATGGTAATATACACAATCCAGAACTATATCTACACATAACACAGAATAAAAATGACATCAAAACAACTAAAATTGCTACCTGTTTATGGTTTTAGCCTCTTACTCAGGCTCGAGGCTATAGCTCTGTTTCTACTTGCTCTTTCATCTCCTGACTGTGTTAACTGATGGATTTTTAGACCATCAGCTTAACTGAACACCAACTTACAAAAGCGGATCGATTCCGCTAAGGTCGGATCGAATTCGCTAGCGTTTCAGATCCGATCGGATCGTATCCGCGGGCGGATCGATTGGCCTGCAACCCGTTGACTTGTCAGCCCATTTGCCACTCCAGGGATCGTCATGACCACCTGGTGGGGTTGGAGTTAGCGGACTCAGCTGACGGTGAAGATGTTCTTGAAATTGACATGCTTATTGGTTCAGACCTCTACTGGAGCTTGGTCACTGGGAGAGTACGAAGGGGGAGCAGTGGACCAATGGCTATAGAAACCAAGGTTGGATGGGTCCTTTCAGGGCCAACTGGTCAGCAGGAGACTACAGTTAATCTTGCAGTCACTCCCACGCACGCCCTTAGGATCGACACTTATCCCATTGAGCAAAGTTTGGACGACCAATTGAGGCGATTTTGGGAGCTAGAATCGCTTGGGATCATGAGAGATGAGTCGTCAGTTTACGAGAAGTTTATCCAACAGATTTTGTTCGATGGACAGAGGTACCAAGTGAGTCTGCCGTGGAAGGACTATCACCCGCCATTGCCAGACAACCTCGAGTTGTGTCGCAGACGATTCAATGGTCTTCTCATAAGACTGAAGCAGAATCCCCAACTCCTCAAGGAGTACGACTCGGTCATCAAGGACCAGATGAACAGGGGGATAGTTGAAGTTGTTCAAGATCAGTCAAGCACATGCAGTGACCGAATCTCCTATACCCTGGGCTTCTTGGAGTATGCTCGCAGTTTGAGCAGTGACCTAGATGCCAAGCCAGCCCTAGATTCACTGTTGAGAGAGATAAAATGAGCCTTCACAGTGGGTGGAGTGTTTCGTCAAGTCGTCTGTGTATTGCATTATTCTGCTTCCTTGTGGGCTCACTACTTTCTGTTCATCTGTGTCCATATGTTGTTGGTTGTTGTCAGAGTGTTGTTCTTGTCCTGTCCTTGTTTCACTCCCCTCCCAGGGAGCTTCTTTCTCTGGTAGATGTACTTGTGAGTATTGTGTTTGCTGTTCTTCTTATTCTTTTTGTTTGCCATCTTTCAGTCACTAGCACTATAATTGATTTTAATTTCCCCGCGCTCCAGATTCAGCTGTTGCGTGGGCGGTTTCGCGGGCTTGTGGTCTGTGGCTTGGCATCTCTCCAACTAACTGACAAACCCTTAGCAGGCTAGAGCTAGAATTAAATTTTGTGTTATACAATCAACAATACACTAGGTGATACAAAAATCAAGAAACAAAAAGCTGAGGGCACACTTGTGTGAGGTGTTCATTGAGGATGGCCTGCAGCCTAGTGACCCTGTTGGGCATATTTGTAAAGTTTCTCCTGATAGCATTGAATCGGGCATGGATAGATTCAGCTCCTTGCTCTCCCAAGAATCCAAATCCAACCTTCACCTTCCACTTCTTCAAGAAGGGAACAACATTATGGAGTTTGGGGGTTACTGTGGCATGTGGGAATGCATCCTGGTAAAACGAAATGAAGGTGTCAATGCGGGTCTCTGTATGACAGGTAATTTTGAAAGATAACATATCTCAGTCACTGTCTGTGAGTAGCTTGCTGGAATCATACAGGGAGTGGCAGAGTGAAAAAAGTTGAAACACCTTTGAAAATGTGGTGGACACGAAAGTCGCACCAGGTATCAACTCTGTTGCTAGCTGGACACAATTCTTCTCCTAAACAGATCAATGGATAAATGAGGGTGGTAGTTGTACTACTAGGAACTTTGGAAAGTGGTCAATCACATAATTGCACACACGGTGACACCTCTGATGGATTAGCTCAGCTTCTAATGTTGGCACAAATCATTGCGACTTTCAGGCAACATAAAAGAGATGGTGAGACCATTTTAACTGTACTGCGGCTTTAGGGAATCTTGGATGTGGACAAACAAACGTCGACATCAATTAGCGCATGCGCACTCCCAGGGCTCCATAGCTACAGGCTTAGCAATTAGATGATGGCTCTACCATAATATCTATGGCTCTACCAAACAATTCTGTGCCACTTGCACTGGGAAGAGTGCTGGTGACTCCATGGTGTGCTACTTTGCCAACCAACCAGTCAGTGTCTCAGGTATAGTAGTAGCTAGCTACTACTTTTTTAAAAATTAATTGTACTGTAGGTAGAGAATGTAGGCTATTCTTATTCAGTTAAACTGTTACATGGTAAGAGGAAGAGGCCTGTCACTAAGCAACTACACCAGCTAAAGTGTAAATTCAAGTATTTAGATGATATGAAGTGCAAGATAGAACTGCAATTATGAGACGAACTAGAGGAAGGAACATAGGATATTATGAGGGAAGACATTCAACTAAGCGATGGATCACAGATGATGAAGACATTCAACAAATGTACTCCAAGTTTAAAAGTAGTGAAATACACCTTTACGGTGCAATATTTTCAAGGAATGTGAAAATGAACCCCCCCCCCCCCAAAAAAAAAGAAGAAAGGATGGACAAAGAGACAGGAAAAAGAAGAGAGAGTAGAGAGTGCATTTGAGGAACTGTGTAGCAAACATAAAGAAAGAACAGTATACATGAAAAATTTGCAGCAATTGCGCTATTTACAACAATTGTATGAGGATAGTGTGTTAACGGAGTCAGAATTTCAGGAACAAAAAGAAATAATTCTACAGTCAGTTCGTACACTATGAGAGAACAACAACAGACATACAAAGAGAGCATTATAATGTGCACTTGTGGGACTGAAGTGGAAAATGTGTTTAGGCTCAAAAAAGAGCTTAGTTAAGAATCCAAACTTTGCAAGAGTATGTGTCTTGTTTTAGTCACACCAAATTCTAGCACCTCAAGTCTTTTCATACTCTTGTTACAAAAATAAATTATGTCAATTTTAGTGGTAAATGTGTTTAGGACTTTGCAGCGCATGATTTTGTTCTTTACAGATTGTCTGAAATACCACAGTAAAAATGGAGGTACTAAAATAAAGCAACATTTTTTTTTAAACATTCCTGGATCATGGCGAAATTCACTTAACTAGACGAAGTATTGTGTATGTAGCTGACGATGCTAATACTAGAGATCTATAATAGATCACATTACCCCGCGCAGTTGAATTAAAGGGCGGGGCCATATGTGTAATCGTGAGTTGACCTCAGCCTTTGCAGGAGTACCGTATATGTCCGATTAGTAGCCCGGGCTTGTATTTCCTTAATTCAATTTTTAGACCAGGCTTATAATTGAGACCAGGCTTTTAATTGAGACCAGGCTTATAAAATTAGGTACCTGAACCTAGGACCAAACATGTGGCTATCTAGGAGATTGGCAAGTCCAGATGACTACATTGCAGCTATGGAAGTATAAAACACTGAGTAGCCATACTAATTATAGCTCAACTATAGCGCTATAGCATAGCTAGTAGTAGCTAGTGTGCCTACCTGATTTTTTCAGCAACTTTACATAGCCATTACTTTGGAGACAATAGTTAGGGCCTCCTTTTGGAGGAGGCACAGGCCCAGGCAGACTAAATAGCAGTAGCTAGCTAGCTACATACTAAGAGCTGAGTCAGCATTATTGACCAGGCGTTTATTTGAGTCCAGGCTTTTATTGTTCAATTAGCAAGAAACACACCAGGCTTGTAAACGAGACCAGGCGTTTATTTGAACCGGCTTTTAATCGGACATATACTCGGACATATACGGTATCTGCTTATGATTGCTGTCAGGTATCTCAAAAGTTGTGAAATGACCATAAGTATAATTTTTTGAAAGTAATAGCTTCACAGTCATGTATCATAGCTTGTGACTTGTTTTATAGCTTCTCTTTCCTGGTTTGTCAAAGGTGATAAAATATTTCCAAGAATAGATCCAGGAAGGACGGTATTCCATTGTGCAATGTAGTCGGACATATGAGATAAAAAATCAAAGATTTTTATCATTTTCAGTTTAAGCATCCTATCGTGTGGCATCCATCCATAAAAAATAACTGCTCAGCTACTCTATACTTAGTGAATGCAGTGAATGCAGTGAAAGCAGTGTTTACAGTGAATGCAGTGATTACAGTGAACACAGTGATTACAGTGAATGCAGTGAACCCAGTGAATACAGTGAATGCGTGTTTACTGTGAAATGTTTACAGTGAACGCATGCAGTGAAAGCAGTGCTAGTGCACGAAAGCAGTGAAAATAGCTAGTGATAGTGAATCTAGTAATTGCAGTGAGCGAGAGAGTGAGGAGGGCGCAAGGTTATACTGCTCATTATAATAATTATTTTACGCATGTTATTGTCTTTTCCTCTTCTTTCAAGGTGGGTTCTTCCTTGGTTCTGCATTGTCTAAGAATAAACATGTACGTATAATTATGTGAATATGAAACTATGACTCACAGCTGTTTTCTTTTGGACATTCACATATAATAAAATTAATGAAATTATTTCCGGTACGGTTCGATCCGCCCACACACAATCATGACAATCTTGACCTTGTCATAGCAACCACAGTGCTATTGTCCTAGGCCCACAACTGCCCAAAAGCACCTGATCTAGGCTATTTATGCCTAGATAGTGTCCTAGCTAGCAACCAACTGCGCATGAAAAAAATAAACACGTACACACTGAGCAGCTGGATCTATTCAAAGGGGTTATCAAAGATCAGTGAATGATTATTCACTACCTGTAACTGTTCTGTTATTTGTTAGCCCCAATATATACTTCTCAGAAAGCGTTAGATAGAGGGCCAATGTGGCCTACCTAGCAAAATCGGCCATGTTTTCGCAACCATGGCGACCCTTTTAATAGCGGCATGTCCGCACGGAACTCTGTAGACTATGGAGGTAAGTGAACTTGTCTGTGTAGGTGTACAATAATAATTATGATGATGAACGAATCACAATGATTGAGAATTTTGGGCGTGGCTGAGTTGGAGTTGTGGTCACCACTTTCCCCTGCATGTGTAAAATGCATACAAGTACACATGATCAATTGGCTTCGATGTTCATTTAAACATTTTTCCTGCATGGTCTTCCCATTGATCATGGTATGCTTCCATCATCACCAGGTGGGCCTTCCCCCCCCCCCCCCCCAAGATGTAGGGTGTAGGGGTTGCTGCGCTTGGAAGAACTGGTGTCACCCGCAATAAAGCCAGATATTTGAGTAATAATTATGTATAAGGGCCCCCTAACTAGCTATAGACTCACAATTCTTCTGTACGCAGCAGGTAAAAAGGGATATAAAGGAGTTAAGGAAAGATTGAATCTCCTTTTTAAGTTTTTCCTTTTGTCCCCTTTGGTTCAGAGAACGTTTTGATGGTGGAGGACTGTCATCCCTTTTGCCTCTTCACAACATCCATCACACCACAAACACAGTTCAGTTTTAGAATTCTTACTCATAGCGCCATACATAGCTGTCAGATCCTCTGGGGTCACAAGCCACTTCTTACCAGATGACGAGCTTCAAAGTACCCAACTGCAAACTGTATTGTTGGTGAAATCCGATCCTCAAATTCTTCCATCAGTTTGACTTTTAGGTCTACAACGGAGGTGAACCATTGGAAGTTGGTTTGGGACTTATGCAGAAGGAGACCTCCAAAGTGTGAATCAAGAACTCTTGGATTGGCGAGCTGAAAGGGTTGTTAGACTTGGTAAAGGACTTAGCAACTGGGTAAAGGTCGTCATTATTATTTTGTGTATGATGATATGAAATGAAAGTTGAGTGTTGAGTCCTTTGATAGCTAGGGAGTTGTGCGGAAGAGAACACAGTAGAATCTGTTACATGGTCCTTCGAGCCGGATCCAACAACTGCTAGCTAAATTTAGCCGTCATTCTGAGATTGACTCGACTAACAACTCGACCATGCCCAGCAATTAGCAAGACAACCTCATCGAACCTGAACCGAAACTACAATTCAAGCTAAATTCAACACGTGCACATGCGCGGACATGTTTTAATTAACTTTTGTACTTCCTGTATTTTCCAATGATCATTTTGTTGCAAATCAATGCAGGCAGGTCGAAATGTCGAAGCAGCAGCTTCTTTCTTCATTCTTGGTGGCAGCAGGAAGGGAAACAGCAGCGCATACACTGATTTTTGACTTTGACACTCCCAAATTTTACAGTGCAGAAAATGGCATGGATCCTGGCTAGCTTGCTTAGAAGGCATGACACAAATTGTAGAGATGCTCATAGAAGAGAAGCTCATAGCCAGAGCATGTCCGTGTACAGAAAGTATGGAGGACAACGAGGTCATGTTCTTAATTTGCCAATTTGCCACAAAGCATGGACTGAGTGTACTACCACCTCATGTACATGAACTCCCACTTCTAAGGCCACTAGTAATAGAATACTTGTTTCCTGTCATCCGCCCTCATCCTCAAATTACTACCGCATTGAATACTATTATGTGGCAATGAATCTCATTATACCTATTGCGCATGCCCAGTAGAGCACAGACATTTTTTTGGCCACTAAGCAGCTGTTTTCACCTGTCTCATAGATTCCTGTCTTCATGCCTTAGCCTCTTCTTTCCTGGCCAGCCGGGCAGACTTCAAAGAAGCTCACTGTATTTAAGCCATGTTATTGAGCGTTTTGGTGACCTGCGGCTTAGGAAGGCCAATTGTACCCTGGAGTATATTGGAAGTGAGTGATGAGGACAAGTCCTTTGAGGATTTGCTGGAGAATCTACAAGCTGGCTGCTTTGATTTATGGCAGTTTCTGATGATCTGAAGAAGGAAAAACTGAAGAAGTGTCTTGTTGGAGTTAGGCTGACTCACTCATGGTGGCAAGCAACACCCAGTCGGTGTGTAGGTTATGCACGCAGTTTGGTAGCTATGTGAAGTTAACTGTTGAAATTAGCACTGCTGAGCCAGACCAAGAGCCAGCACTGCTTCCCAATGCATTTTCTATCTTGATGGATTCTCAAAGACGCCTTCAGCAAGGAGACAATGGACTTCCCTTCCCACGAACAGTGAAAGACGGTCGCGATCGCATGTACTATCTTGAAGTTACTGAGCTTGAAAGTATTTTCGATGACATCAGTTAGACAATGGACTTCCCTTCCCACGAACAGTGAAAGACGGTCGGGATCGCATGAAGTTACTGACCTTGAAAGTATTTTCGATGACATCAGTTATACCTGTGGCTTTTCTCTTTCTGAAGTGAGCCTTTCAGGCAAACTTAAGGGTGTATGTGTAAAAGATCACCTATGCAGTGACCCCATTGAAAAACTGTATTATTCTTGTGGATTTGAACCCATTGTGCATCACTATAGATGTTACTGAAGATTCCGAACATTTTCCAACGTGTGGAGACTGCAGAGGGAAAGTTAAAGTCAACCGACCTAAAAGAAAGCAATTGCAATAACTAGTTCAATTCTAAATTTTTTGTTTACTGTTTTAATTGCATTTTTGATTGAATTTTTGTGGTTTTTCTTGAAACCCACAGTAATACAATAATAGTAATAACCGCCCGCCCGCGCTATCTAATCAATGAATAGTGGACAGGAAACTGTTATTATAATACTAGTGGCCTAAGCATCAAACGTACAGAAGCAAACAACAGTGATCTGCTGCTGGGCCGCTGGCTGTGGTTCCAACTACAGGGAACGTGACTCTGTGCAAGTTCTAGGTACATCGGCTTCAGATGGATCCAGCTCAGCATGTCACAGCTGAAAATCAGTCCGTCAAACGTTCTTTGTGTTTGTTGTATGACTTATTCACTTGAATGCATGAGCATGAGTGGGGAGGGCACAGAGACAAACACAACTTCAAGAGAGAACTAATTGACATTGTGTGTTATGTACATAAAAAAGAATTATGAATCTTCATTAGATGCCTCAGTCTTGTCATTTCCTCCGGTATGCTCCTATATGTGCGGTTTAAGCTATCGAAGTGAGCATGGATGACTGTGCTCGCAGCCAAGATGTGTGCAACACCACAGGATGGGCAGGACAGGTCAGTGTGCTTGTAGACATAGCTTATGCAGCAAGTCAGGCACACCAGTTTGTTGCAGGTGGTCAAGAGGAGGGGCCTATCAACCAACAGATGGCAAAGTGGGCAGTTGAGGTCCTCCTGGAGTTGTGTCAGCCTCTCTCTCAGCTGCAAGTCCAGGAGTAGACCAGGAGGTGACCTTTCCTTCAATGACCTAACTAACTCCATCACCTGATCTGGTGGCCGTCCCATTGATGTCCTCTTCGGTTTCCTACCCCTTTTATCTCCTCCAAAATGTGTGCATACTGTACAGTTCATGTCTGTGTGTTCAACCCACTGAAATCTTTCCAGTTGGTGTGTATAGTCTTTTCCATCTGTAACTGCCTTGATGGCACGAGTGCACACATTGTAACAGGAGTGACAGAATTTCTGTGGATGTATGCCCTCTTTATCACCCTTCACAAACACTCCAATGGCCTGAAGCTTATCCTGGTGTTGAACTGTCTGATATGACACCTTGAACCATCCCAACCACCCTACAATGGTCTTGTACACAAGCTGAATGAGTCATATGCCTGTAAATTCTATGTAAATTTTATGTTTACTAAAATCACCTCCACTGACCTACAAAAAAAGAGGAGCTGGAAGTGTGAACCACAGCAGGAAAGAGCTGAACTTCCTCTTCAAGGTGCTATGATTTTGATTAGCAGGAAAAATGTGGTCTTGATGTGAGAGGCTTCTTAACCACAGGTGTTTTGGCTAGGTGTGCAGCTGTTATGCCTTGCGCATTTGAATTCTATAGCAGCTACAGCTGCTCAGTTTGTTTCCATAGGTAAA
>LWTN01000194.1 GCA_002101225.1 Cycloclasticus sp. symbiont of Poecilosclerida sp. M
TTTCTATTTCAGACCATTCCAACAAGGCTTCTGTGTCATCAAGACTATGAAGAATAGGGTGCTCTAAGTCAGCGGTTGAAAAGAAGAGGTTGGATTGTGTTGAGAATGATTTTTGCATGATGCATTACAACAAAATTTATGCGTATTTTTTGGGTTATGCTGAGGTCTCGCTATAGGAAATACTTCCAGAACATTATTAACGGGTGGTCAACTCGGTGATAATGTTGGCTTTGGCTGGGAAGACATGACTTATTTAAAGCAGGTTACACATGGGAAGCCAACGATGGCTGGACTTGGCGATTAGGTGCTAGTTATGGTGAACAACCTATACCTGACAACGAAGTAACTTTTAACATTTTAGCTCCAGGCGTGATTGAGCACCACTACACAGCAGGCTTTTCAAAGAAATTGGCTGACGGCAATGACGTGAGCGTGGCCTTTATGTACGCGCCTGAAAAGTGCGTAACAGGGCCTAGTTTATTCAGTATGGACCCAGCAGCTGACCGAGTTGAAATTTGCATGGACCAATACTCTATTGATGTGGGCATGTCATTCTAAACTTTGTTAATATTCCTTAGAAAGGGGCTTAACCGCTCCTTTTTTCTACTCCATAATCAGCAAACACTTACGGCACAAAACTGTGAAATACAAAAAACTCGGCAAGACAAGGCTTGATGTCAGCCTAATTGGTTTAGGCACAATGACGTGGGGACAGCAAAACACACAAGACGAAGGGTTCGAGCAAATGGATTACGCGCTTGAACAAGGTATAAACTTTTTTGATACCGCAGAAATGTACGCCGTTCCACCGACACCCGATACCTACGGTAAGACTGAAACCATTATTGGTAACTGGTTTGCATCACGTAAAAATCGTGACGAAGTTATTTTGGCTTCGAAGATTGCAGGTCCTGGGCTTAAATGGATTCGTGGTGGGAAAAGCCTTATTGATAAAAAGAGTATTTTAATCGCTTTAGACGGTAGCCTTAAACGCTTAAAAACGGATTATATTGACCTGTACCAACTGCACTGGCCAAATCGCGGTTCATACCACTTTGGACAAATTTGGGATTACGCACCTATATTTGATAAGCCAGCGGTAGAGGATAACTTTTTAGACGTTCTTAACACGCTAGGTGAACTAATTAAAGCGGGTAAAATTAGGCACGTTGGTTTATCTAATGAAACGGCCTGGGGAACCTGTAAATGGCTAGAGCTTTCTGAAAAGCACGGGTTGCCCCGTATGGCTTCTATTCAAAATGAATATTCATTGATGGCGCGTCACTTTGAACCAGATTTAAGCGAAATAGCGTTACATGAAAATTGCGGGCTTCTGGCATGGTCGCCCTTAACGCGCGGCATGATTAGCGGAAAGTATCTAGATGGGGCAATGCCAGAAGGTACTCGTTTAGCAATTGAAACACGTGGCGAACACCGTGCTTACCCACAAACTGACTCAACAATTAAAGCGTATATAGCCCTAGCTAAAGAACATGATTTTGACGTATGCCAGATGGCACTCGCTTTTGTTAACCAGCAACCCTTCGTTACTTCGAACTTGATTGGAGCGACCAGCATGAAGCAGTTGAAAAGCAATATTGCTTCTATTGATTTAGATTTATCCCCTGAAATACTTACCGACATTAAAGCTATTCGCAGGCAACACCCGATGCCCTTTTAGATGACCCCTTTAAGCGATTAAGATTATCTAGTATTCTTTACGAAAAATACCGACGCCCTTTGCCTCGAACTTAGGGCCACCGCCACTTGTTCGTACAACTTTTAAACTCGAACGTCGACGATTATTGATGGAATCAGAACGACGGGAGCGCCTTTCTTTTCCTCTCAAAAAATATTCTCTAGCTAACAAACGTTGCTGCCTGATATGACGGATAAACCATTTTCCTACTTTATCTGGCATTACATTCACGATGCCACGAAACTCCGTACAGCCAAACTCATCTCATATTTTAATCACCTTACAGCTTAGGACTTTTGGTGCCTCAGAAAATGGAAAGTAAAACCTCTTAGACAGAACTGTATCCGTCACGTGCTCTAATTCGCTTTGTAAAGTATGTTTACTTAGTCTAGGTATAATTACTTGCATAACTGCATGGCTCTAAAAAGTATACATAAAATCATATTTCAATCTATCTTCATATCAAGTGCGTATAGGCTATAGCCTTTGATTCTGATAAAAATTTTCGTACATTTTTTTCAAAAATCATAGTGTGCTATTATCGATAACATTTGAGCACCCATACACATTACAACCTATTTCATATCAAAAAATTTCTTACATATACGCCTTCATGACTATTAAACACCTTGTTGTTCTCGGCCTTTACTGCTTCCTATTATCAGGCTGCATCAACCTTCCTGACCATGTTGTTGCAGAATTAGACGCGCCAACTAACGGGCAAGTAAATCACTTCGCCCCCCCTGTTAAGGCAGCTGAAAAACATGATGAGATAAAAAAATGAGGCCTTTAATATGTAAGCTCACTTTAATCTCTATTTTCTTAATAACAAGCGGTTGCGCCAACTTTCCTGAACCCTCAAAAATGAGGGGTTACCAAGTCCCTTACCCGCTAAAAACTCGGCTCTTGTCGATGGACAACACTCAACAACCTATCCTAAAATCAGGGCAAATCGTTCTCAGCGAATCAGGTGATAGCAATAGCTTCTTTTTTGCGCTTTTCACCGAGCGCTTTAGCCCATTTATTCATGCGGGTGTGCTAGTTCTTGATAAAGGCGTACCTTATGTATATGAGGGCCTTGGTAGCCTACCACTTTTTGTTGGCGATAACAGCCCAAGCGATTCGATTTCAGGAAGCATTACTCGACGCCCACTAAGACGCTATGTGGAAGATGAAAACTACACCGCGATTTACGACTTGCCCGATAACCTCAATCGAAAAGCCGTTGTGTCATTTGTTTTGGAACAATTCAATAAACAAACGCCTTTCGATCCCTATATGGATAGCACCAACCACGAAAAACTTTACTGTACTGAATTCGTATCAGAAGCGTTAAAAGCTGGCGGTTTACCACCTCGTAAACTCACGCCATATCAAAAAAACTCTTCAATTTCTGCCGTGCATGATTGGCTTAAAATTAGAGATCCAAGCGTTATTCAAGGCATCTCTCTTATCCAATTAGATAATCACGTCGCTACCTTAAGCAAGCTTAGGTCTCAGCGGGAGATTCAACTTTACATTGCCATCCGAGAAGAACTGCACCGTCGTTATACGCCTGACCAAAAATTGGGTAACGTTTTCGAATGGACAGGTTTTCACTTAAAATTCAGAACCGCTGTAGAGAAATTTCACACCGCTGGGCTAAAGCTACACCCAGACGATGAAGACTTAGATTGGGAAACCGCAAAAAGTTCTGTGCAACAATTAGCGTCGAAAATGCTAGGGCCCTTCCCTGTAGCGCAGAGAGCTAATTATAGTGACTTGAAAATTAACCCTGCTTTCCCTTGTACAAAAATAGCCGACAACTTAACCCGTTGCCTGCATTGATAAACTCAGCCTCTTATTCAAATTCCATTTGACGAAACAAAGTGCTGGCGTTTCTGGCACCCAACTCTTCAAAAACATCTAAGTGTTCATAAGCTGATTGGTCTACTTTTGTGGCTTCGTGCAAGGTCCCATCTTCATCAAGTAACAAGGTCATTTGTTCTCGCATATAGACCAAGTAATCCCGCGTGTACTTCGTGACCTCTTGCATCGTGGTTGGGCCACCGTGCCCAGGTATCACAACCTCTGCTCCTAACGCCGCAAACTTCTCCCACGTTTCTAACCAGCCTGCCGTATCGGTATGCTCCATCACGGGTAACAAGCGTTTATGAAAGGCCATATCACCTGCGATTACGAGTTTTTGTTGCGGCAGCCAAACGACAATATCGCCTGGGCTGTGCGTTGGGCCTAGGTGCAATAATTCAATTCTCTCACCACCCAATTCGATAATTTTCGTGTCATCAAAAACTTCATTGGGTAACGCCAACTCCGTACCTTTTGCCTTATCCTTGCGACCCCTTCGCATTCTATCCAAAACGTCATAGCCGTGACTTTCCAATTCATGTTTCGCATCACTATGCGCGATAACTGGCACACCTTGTTGTTGCCAATAATTCGTACCGAGCGCTGCATGACCTTGGCCATTTTCCAGTACAACGTATTTAACCGGCTGATTGGTAATTGCTTTAATCGCTTGGTGCAACGATTTTGCCAATAAGTAATTATCACCCGCATTAATAACCACCACTCCTTCCTTGGTGATAATAAACGTTAAGTTATTATTGTGGCCCGCGTTCTCATAGGTAGGTGGTGCCGTTGCGCCAATAGCAGACCATACATTCTCGCTTACCTGCTGCGGCTGACTAAACAATATCGATTTATCAGCTGCCATCAGCTGGCTTGAATAACTCGAGAAAAGAATTAGCATACTAAAAAAACTGATTCTCATACTGCCTCCTACATTGTTTCGAGCTTAGCATACGCCAACATTAACCACTTGCTACCCACCGCATCAAAGTTGACTTGCACCCGCGCTTGCGCGCCCCGACCTTCATGATTTAACACCATACCTTCACCAAATTTTGTATGCATAACTCGCTGCCCCACTCTAAAACCCGCATCGCTTTCATCACGAAAGCCTATAGGCTGCTCGGCGGTAACGGGGCGTGAAACGCGTGCGTTTAACCGAACTTCTTGAATCAACTCTGCTGGAATTTCACGTATAAACCGCGACGGCATAGGGTAGCTTTCTTGCCCGTGTAAGCGACGCGATTCGGCATAGGTTATATACAACTGTTGCATCGCGCGCGTAATACCGACGTAGCACAAACGCCTTTCCTCTTCCAAACGACCGATACCATCAACCGAACGCTGGCTGGGAAACAAACCCTCTTCCACGCCCGTCATAAATACCAATGGAAATTCTAAGCCTTTGGCAGAATGTAGCGTCATCAATTGCACGCAGTCTTCAAATTTATCACCTTGCGTATCGCCTGCCTCTAAAGCCGCGTGCGCTAAAAAAGAATCCAGCTCGCTCAGTTCTTCCTCACCTGCAGCCCCGTAAACAAATTGCCTCGCCGCATTAACGAGTTCTTCCAAGTTTTCTACTCGCGCTTCGCCCTTTTCACCCTTTTCCTTTTTATGGAACTCAATCAAACCCGATTGACTAATAACCTGATTGACCTGTTCAAACAACACCGCACTCTTAAGGTTACCGCTTATGTCCCTCATTAACTTTATAAAGCCGCTCAGCGCATTAACCGCTCGGCCACTGAGCTCTACGCCTTCGCATAATGCATTGGCCGCTTGCCATAAACTGATACCTTGCGCTCGCGCGCGTTCTCGCACCAATTCGACCGTACGCGTTCCAATACCTCTTGTCGGCGTATTAACTATGCGCTCAAACGCTGCATCATTTTCAAGATGAGTCGCTAGCTGCATATAAGCCAGTGCATTCTTAATTTCCAAGCGTTCGAAAAATCGTTGTCCGCCGTAAACACGGTATGGAATACCCGACATCATTAGGTATTCCTCGAACAATCGAGATTGTGCATTTGAGCGATACAGAATTGCGGCCTCTGCTCGTAAATTCCCTTGCTCTGCCCAGTGCTGAATCCTATCAACGACAAAACGCGCCTCGTCTTGGTCGTTGAATCCTGCGTACAAAGAAATCAGTTCGCCGTCCTCGCCGTCGGTCCACAACTCTTTACCCATGCGGCTATCGTTATGGGTGATGACCGCGTTTGCCGCGTTCAGTATCGTGCTCGTCGAGCGGTAATTTTGTTCAAGCTTTACCAGCTTATGTTTCGGATAATCTTTTTGAAAACGATGAATATTTTCTATCTTTGCGCCACGCCAACCGTAAATAGATTGGTCATCATCCCCCACTACATACAAGTTCTCTGCCTCTTGCGTCAGTAGCCGTAACCACGCGTATTGAATCGTATTAGTATCTTGAAACTCATCCACTAATACGTGTTTAAAACGCTGCTGATAGTGCTCCAACACCGCTACGTTATCACGAATTAACTCGTGCGCCCTCAGCAACAATTCGGCAAAGTCGACTAAACCCGAACGTTGGCAAATCACCTCGTATTCGGTGTAAATCTCAATCATCTTTTGCTCAAACGGATCCGCCCCCGCCGCCAAATGCTTGGCTCGTCGCCCTTCGTCTTTTTGCGCATTAATAAACCACTGAACTTGCCGAGGTGGCCAGCGTGCGTCATCTATATTCATGGCTTTTAACAAGCGTTTAATCATGCGGAACTGGTCGTCTGAATCTAAAACTTGAAACGCATCAGGCAAACCCAATTCCTTTGAATGCATCCGCAATAATCGGTGTGCAATGCCGTGGAATGTTCCAATCCACATACCGCTCACGGGCGTTTGCAGCATCGCCTGTACGCGCTCACGCATTTCACCCGCCGCTTTATTGGTGAAGGTAACCGCTAAAATACCATACGGAGAAACACCTTCTACTTGCATCAACCAAGCAATACGGTGAACCAGTACACGTGTTTTACCGCTGCCAGCACCCGCTAAAATAAGCGCCGCCTGTTCTTCACCACTCACTGCATCGCGTTGTGCGTCGTTCAACCCATCTAATATATGTGAAACATCCATACGATTATTTTAACGTTTATCTGCTCCATTGGTAATGCTTGTTTGACAATCAGTTACAGGCCCCTATGATGAAAACACCATGCTCAAATTAACTGACAAAGAAGCCTTAACCATTGCGCATTATGAACAAAGTGCACAGTCCTTTTGGGCGGGAACAAGAAACCACGATGTTTCGCAAAATACACAGGCCTTTTTAGATGCCCTACCTAAGAATATGCCCTTAGATATCCTCGATTTTGGTTGCGGGCCGGGGCGTGATTTATTGCACTTCAAATTACTTGGGCATAAGCCTATCGGTTTAGATGGTAGCCAGTCTTTTTGTAAAACGGCATCTAAATACAGCGGTTGCCCAACACTAAACCAGTCTTTTATCACCATGGATTTACCCGCTCAATCGTTTGATGGGGTTTTTGCTAACGCGGCGTTATTCCACGTACCAAGCGATGAATTATTGAACGTATTAAAGAAATTACACGCGGCATTACGCCCTAATGGAGTTATGTTCACATCCAACCCACGCGGCAATGCTGAAGGCTGGCAAGGGCAACGCTACGGGTATTACCTTGAACTTAAAACAAGCGAACAATTTTTACAGCAAGCGGGGTTTAAAATATTGCATCACTATTACCGGCCTAAGGGACTGCCGATTGAACAGCAACCGTGGCTAGCCATCGTTAGCCAGCGCGTCTAAGCCTTAATACAAGTTTTTATTGAGTGGTTGTTTTAGCAAGCCGACGAGACTATCCCAAGGTGTTTTATCAAACCTATCGCCCAAGCCCATCCGAATGTTTTGTGGGTCAGTTCTTAATCGAAAACTTCCGAACAAACGATCCCAAACTGATAGCAAGCTGGAGTAGTTAGAATCTGTTTCTTCTCTAATATGCGAGTGATGCACCCAATGTATACGTGGGGTGACGATAAAAACTCTAAGCGCCTTATCTAACGTTGCCGAGAGTGCAATATTACTGTGGTGGAACAATATAATGGGCAATAGAATGAGTTCGTAAATTAATAAGTGTCCAATGCTTAATCCAATTAATGGCAAAATCATTAATCGAATTGCGCTGGAGTAGATAATTTCTACGGTATGAAATCGCACCGCGGAACTTGCATCCATCGCAGCGTCTGAGTGGTGCACCGCGTGGAAGCGCCATAAAAACGGAATGGCGTGGTTGATTTTATGCCACCAGTATTGCCAGCAATCAAAAACAATTAAGCCTATCAGCAATTCAACCAACGGATTTAACACCAATACGTTGAGCAAACCAATTTGGTTTTGGCTAGCCCACGTTGTTACCCCTAGAACCAAACTGGCGAATAGGAAACCAGCTAATACCGCATTCATAACACCTAGGACAATATTAGACGCATTGTGCTTTAAACGATTTCCTTTGAATCGGAACATAGGCAGGCGCGCTTCAAACGCCCACAATATAGCGAGGACTGTGCCAATCAGTATTGGCTTAACGAGCGTGTCTATTTCAAACATGCCTTATGATAGAGTATTAAAAATAAAAGTTTATTCATTATGATTAAATTATTACAACTGCTTCAAAAGCTATTTACAAGTTTTTTTGTACTTGTTATTTTCGCCAGCTTGCTAACTTGGGCGGGCATAATAGACCCATTTGAGCAGTTCGAAAAAAGCGTGCGAGGTGACGTTGAAAGCAAGCTAAGAATTGAGGCTAAAGCGGGCGATGCCGACGCACAAAATAAACTCGGTACGCTTTTATATGCTGAAACCAAAAACAAAACGGCGACTATTCCGAGGCCATTAGCTGGCTAAAAAAGCAGCGCAACAAGACCACGCTGTTGCGCAATCAAATTTGGCATTTGCTTACAAGGCAGGTAACGGTGTAACACAAAGTAACGAAAAGGCTATCGAGCTGTTTTATAGCGCTGGGCTTAATTATTTAAAGATAGGCTACCCTATGGATGCAAAGGACAATGTTTTTAGCATTAACCATATCGATAATAATCACCCTTTAAAACATTCTCTCAACGCCGCTATACAAGACTACGAAAAAACCAACTAAACACCCTGTTCAACCTTATGCTTTTTTTGTCGATAAAAATATCAGCGCCATCATATTAACGATTTTCTTATTTCTCCCGTTTTATCAGTTTCAGGGCAAAAACTGACTTCTTGATAGGCGCGAGAGGCAGCACCTTTAAAACAAACCTAATCAACAACTCTTTTGGGAAATATTGCGTATAGCGGGTGTAAGAAATAAAGAACCCGCAATTATTTTTTGAAAGATTCACACAAACCCCATGGTCTATAAACTAAGGAAAGCAATAATGCTTTCTTGTTTTTTTCAAAAAGATAAATGGAGAACAATATGAGAGTGATTAAAAAATCGTCCGGCCTAGTTTTGGCCATAGCAGCAGCAAGCCTCGTTGGATGCGCCGCCATGACTGATTCAAAACCTGCGGGTTCAGCCGAATTAGTTCATTGCCATGGCGTGAACAAATGCGGTGGGCACAACGATTGTAAATCAACAGGTAATGCATGTGCTGGCAAGGCGTCTTGCAAAGGCACTGGTTTTGTAAAGATCACAGCGAAAGCATGTGGCGATGTAGGCGGTACAGTTAAGTAACACAAATTAAATATTTCAATTATATTAGGAGTACGACAATGAATTTACCAAAAAAAACAGGTATCGCTCTAGCGCTTGCAGCAGCAGGCATGATGGGTGCTTCAACAGTATTAGTTTCTACAAGTGCAGTAGCAGCTGGATCTGATGTGCACTGCTATGGTGTTAATGTATGTAAAGGTCACAATGACTGCAAAGTTGCTGGCAATAAGTGCAAAGGACACAATGATTGCAAAACAGCTAAAAACTCATGTAAAGGCCAGGCAAGTTGCTCATCAGCGGGTAACGCATGTGCAGGTCACGCATCATGCAAAGGCACTGGCTTTGTTTCAATGTCTGCAAAAGCATGTGATGATATTGGCGGTACAACAGGAAAATAAGTATCCGCTAATCTAGCGGATTTAGTTGTTTGCCGTGCCCTAATTTAAGGCGCGGCAAATTATTTTAAGTTTCTTAAGTGCTAAAACTACGTTATGAAAATTGATAACCCTCGCCCCTTTTTAGGTTTTGGTTTAGGTCTACGCACCGAACACTATCAACACGTAATCGAGCACAAACCACAAGTCGATTGGTTTGAAATTATTTCAGAAAACTACATGGTTCCCGGCGGCAAGCCGTTAGCCAACTTAGATAAAATACGTGCAGACTATCCCATGGTTATGCACGGCGTGTCGATGTCAATCGGCAGCACCGACCCACTTAACAAACAATACCTTACGGATTTAAAAACACTCATTAACCGTGTTGAACCGTTTTGGTATTCTGATCATTTATGTTGGACTCATGCGCATCAGGTTAATAGCCATGATTTGTTACCCCTGCCGTATAACGAGGCCACCATTCAACATTTAGTTAGCCGCATAAGCCAAGTACAAGAATTTATCGGCAGACCCATGTTGATAGAAAATTTATCCAGTTACGTTACTTATAACGAATCTGAAATGGCGGAATGGGCGTTTCTAAACGAAATCGCTAAACGCTCTGGTTGTTATATCTTACTCGACATCAATAATATTTTTGTCAGCGCACACAATCACCATTTCAAACCTCAGGATTACATCAATGGCATTGATAACGAACGCGTTATGCAATTCCACCTCGCTGGACACAGCTATCAGGGCGAAATGATTATCGACACCCACGATCACGATGTATGCGACCCCGTTTGGGAGTTGTATACCTATGCGCTTAAACGTTTCGGGGCCGTTAGCACTATGATTGAACGCGATGATAATATTCCAAAGTTTTCTGAACTCAGACAAGAACTAGCATCTGCCGAAAGGCTGGCGCAAAAAACCTTACGCGCTGAACAGTTATTAATTTCTGGTCGCCCTGTTTTAAAAGGGGTTGCGTAATGTCTGATTTACAAATACTGCAGCATGGCTTTATCGACTACTTGCTTGGCAAAGAATCAGGCATAGATCAACACATCCAATCCACCCCTACACTTTCAGCTGGAAAACGTCTAAATATTTATGCCTACGCATACAAGGCAAGACTAAAAGAAGCCGTTACGACAGACTATGAAAAACTGCACAGTTACTTGGGTGATGAGCAGTTTGATCAAGTGATGGAAAGGTATATCGAGAAATACCCGTCGCAAGAAACTAACTTACGCTATTACAGCATAAAAATGCCCGCCCTATTACGCGACGAAGAGCCCTTTAATAAAATACCCATGCTAGCTGAGATTGCCGACATTGAGGCCGCTTTTGCTAATAGCTTTGATGCGAAGGACAGCCCCACTATGTCGTTAAACGACTTAGCATCCTTACCAGATTCTGCATGGAAAACCTTGCGTTTTAGCACACACCCATCGATCCAACTCTTATCGTTCAATCATAATAGCTTTGATGTATGGAAAGCCTTATCTGAGGACAAAGAGCCGCCTGAAATGGAGCACTTTAGCGCACCAGAAACACGGCTTATGTGGCGAGATAGCGAACTGATTACACGGTACCGTCCTTTATCAGCCGCAGAAGCAACTGCGTTGGCATTCGCGCGACAAGGACAAACGTTTGCCGCTATTTGCGAATCACTGTTAGATCACTTCACCGAAGAGGAAGTACCTGTTCACGCTATAACTTTTCTGCAAACGTGGGTTCAAGAGGGGTTAGTTTCAAGTCTTAATTACTGATGTGTAAACATTACCAACGCTTAACCAATGACCTTCAGGAGAACCTTCGATGAAAGCAATACACTACAGTACATTATGGCTATTATTACTTATTAACTCAGCATCTTGCTATGCCGCTAACGAGTTGATTAATACGAACAAGCAAGGTATCGCGGTTCATGGTTACGATCCTGTCGCATATTTTACTGAGGGAAAACCAGTTAAAGGCGACCCTTCTTTACAATATCAATGGTCAGGTGCTACGTGGTTATTTTCTAACGCAGTAAACTTAAAAGCATTTACCGACACCCCTACAAAATACGCACCGCAATTTGGCGGGTTCTGCGCTTATGCCGCCAGCTCTGGACACTTTGCCGACATCGAACCCGATGCATGGAGCATAGTTAACGGTAAGCTTTACTTAAATTACAACCAATCTGTCCGTGGGGTTTGGAACTCAAATCGTACAAAATTTATTCATCAAGCAAAACAGCTCTGGCCCACTATGCGTCCATAATTATTTGAATTAACCACCGAATGAACAACTAAAACAGGTACCAAACACTATTGAATTATTTGATTAACCGTGTATTAGGATACGTAGCGTACCAACCAAACCAAAAGGCGCGATGATAAGGTAAACGTTTTAATTGCTTACCATCTGCTGCGGTCAACGCGCCTTCTGTTAACAACCATCGATTACCTTTATTGTCGGTAAGCGTTGTATCTTGATCATAGTGAATCAATAATACCTCTTCTGGGTCATATACTCTGTTGGCTCCCGTATTATCTGTTAATACGATAAGTTTTTGTTGCCCAACTTTATTCGTATATAACGGATTTTCAATTAAAAATTGTGTATCAATAGCGAGTTGATTTTTTGGAGCGCCAGCAAAACGTAAAGCTAATACTTCTTGCTTGTTTTTTAGACGAATATCGTTGAACGGGGTATTAAACATCAGTTTATCTGTCGCAAAGTATTGGTTATAGGCGACACCCTCGCCGTAATCACGTTGATGTCCAGTATCAAGTGAAAGAACGGTTGTTTTGGGGTGTCGACGTTGCCACTCACCCCACGTAGTAATAAAACTCTAAGGCGATACCTTTGGGCCCTAAAACCGGTTCACCTTTAATCGTATTCCACATGGATTGGGTTTTTGCATCGTACATTAATTTTGGGGCTGACACCTACCATATCAAATGTTAGGGTTGGTTTATGTACATAAAGCATTGTAAATCAAGAAGAAATAAGCAGTTTGAGTTAATGAAATACTTTGTTGCCGGTACGACAGCAAGAACAGCAGCAAGTTTAGTCGGTATACATCGCAATACAGCAATAAGGTTTTTCCGTAAACTACGAGAGAAAGTTGCTCAAGTTCAACTAAGTCGTAGC
>LWTN01000195.1 GCA_002101225.1 Cycloclasticus sp. symbiont of Poecilosclerida sp. M
GCGTTTTTTCACTCTTTGTCTACATTGCGATAATGCAACGACGAAATTTGTTCAGACAATATCCCCATTAAAAAGATAAACACCGATGCGACGTACAGTAGCAAACTACCGTTGCTAAACGTGCCAGATGTTATGTAGTTATCTATATGGTTGATTAGCCCTAGCAAGAAGAATGCAGCGCTAGTAGGTAAAAATAATCGCATCGGTGAGAATAGCGCGCCAATCTTTAGGATGATAACAAAGAAGCGTAGGCCGTCTTTTGCCAGTTTGATCTTGCTTTTACCCTCGCGTTTACCTGCCTTGATGGGAATGTATGCGACAGGCAAGGCCGATCGGAAAAATGCCATAGTTGAGGTGGTTGGGTACGAAAAACTATTGGGCAAGAGATATAAGAATTTTTTAAAGTGCTTTGCGCGAACCGCGCGAAAGCCAGACGTCAGATCTTCAATTTTGTGACCTGTCATAAACGAGGCGAGTTTGTTAAAAAAAGTGTTTCCGATTAGTCGTTTGGTTGATGCGTGTGAACTGGCCTCTCTTGCACCAACGACCATGTCGTAGCCCTCGCCTAACTTTTCAAGTAAGCGTTGAATATCGTCGGGTGCGTGTTGCCCATCTGAGTCCATAAACACGATAATATCGCCCTTAGCGTTGCGGGCGCCAGTTTTAATGGCGGCGCCATTACCTAATGCCTCAGGGTGAGAAATGACATTAACGCCGTGTTTCATACATATATCAGCCGATGTATCTGTTGAACCATCGTTGATGACTAAGATCTCAGCTGCGGGTTGTGCTTTTTTTAGCTTAGGAAGCAGTGCCTCAAGGTTCTCTGCTTCGTTTAAACAAGGCATGACGATGCTGAGAGTTGGTTTTTTATTAGCCATAATGGAGCTATTTATTGAGTCAATAAGCGAGTGGATTGTCTCATATTTTCGTATTTAAAGGTTCAATGAAAAAGAGGTAAATTTAAACGAAAAGGGTGATGACGAATGATAAAATGCTGTTGCGTGTTTAGCGAAGATTATAGATTTGACTAGGTGATATGAACGATAAAGATGTAAAAGATGAAGACAAAGCCCCAACATTTTGGCAAATGGTGGGTAGCACAATGTTGTCCTTTTTAGGGGTTTCTAAGGAATCACGCAGAAAACGAGATTTCCAGCACGGTAACCCAAAGGTGTTTATCGTCACGGGGTTTATAATGGCTTTTTTGTTTATTATGGTTGTAGTGGGTGTTGTCCAATTGGTGCTACCAGATTAGTGATTTAGATGATGCCGGTCTCTAAACTGGCGGCTACGCACGTGCCGAGTTCCTCGCATTGAACTGTAAAATCTTCTTGAAAATCACCCATGCAGGTTAAAATCTCTTGAGCTATTCGCCATTTTAGGCCTGTTAAGATGCTTTCTAGGGCGCGTTTTGTTCCGGTCCCATCGTGACCTGCTCGTATGATAATTGCACAGGGCAAACCTTGTTTTTCCTCTAAACAGGGGTAATAGATGCGGTCAAAAAAATCCTTCATTGCACCGCTCATGTATCCTAAATTTTCAGGCGTTAAAAGAATGATTGCATCAGCTGATAAAACATCATCGGGTGTGGCTTGTAGGGGCGGAACAAGACGAGTCGAAACGGCTTCTATATCTGGCTGTTGTGCTCCACGTAAAGCGGCATCGGCTAATTTTTGTAAATTAGGTGATGGCGTGTGAGCAATGAGCAATAATGTTTTATTGGCAGGCATTTTACAGGCTCATACTAGGTGGTATGGATAGCTTACGCCCATTTATTACAACGATGATATTTTTTCTTTTTGCTCGTTTAGGTTGCTTAGTTTAGATGAGATATTACGTTGTTTTGCTTTCTCTTTTTCCACAACGGCGGCAGGTGCTTTATCAGCAAAAGACGCGTTAGATAATTTACCGCTAATGCGTGAGACCTCTTTTCCTAGCTTTTCAATTTCTTTATTGAGCCTATCCAGTTCAGCTTGCTTGTCGATTAAGCCTGCTATTGGAATAAGCACTTGCATATCACCGACCAGTGCCGTTGCCGACTGAGGCGCCTCGTCAGTTTCCGATAAGTTTGTAATAGCGTCTAACCGGGCTAGTTTTTCGAGCAATAAGGCGTTGTCATTAAGACGTTGCAAATCTTCGGCAGAGCTATTTTTAAGTAAAACAGGGAGAGGTTTACTTGGTGCGATATTCATCTCACCGCGAATTTTACGAATACCCATTACAAAATCCATCACCCATTGCATGTCATTTTCTGCTTCGATAGAAATTTTGCTGTCGTCGGGTTTTGGGTAGGCCTGCAGCATAATGGTATCGCCCGTTTTGCCGGCCATTGGTGCTATTTGTTGCCAAATTTCTTCGGTAATGAAAGGCATCATCGGGTGTAGTAAACGCAGCACGGTTTCCAGTACTCGTATAAGCGTTTGGCGAGTACCACGCTTTTGTTCATCTGTACTATTGTCATCTAACAAGATGGGTTTAGAGAGTTCTAAATACCAATCGCAGTACTCGTTCCAAACGAACTCGTACAGTGCTTGTGCGGCTAAATCAAAACGGTACTTTTCGATTGAGCTGATAACGCTGGCTTCAGTTTTTTGCAAGCGTGAAACAATCCATCGGTCCGGTAAGCTGTAAATGCAAGGCTCATCATTCAACCCATTGTCTTCGCCTTCTGTATTCATTAAAACGTAACGTGTGGCGTTCCATAATTTATTACAGAAATTACGGTTGCCTTCAATACGGTTTAAATCAAAGCGAATATCACGGCCGGTTGATGCTAATGTCACAAAGGTAAAACGCAGCGCATCGGTACCGAAGGCGGGAATGCCATCGGGGAAATGTTTACGCGTATCTTTCTTAATTTTAGCGGCCATTTTTGGCTGCATAAGGCTTTTGGTACGTTTTTCCAGTAAGGCATCAAGTGTAATGCCGTCGATGAGGTCAATTGGGTCAAGTACATTGCCTTTTGACTTGGACATTTTTTGTCCTTCCGCATCGCGCACAAGCCCATGAATATAGATTTCTTTGAACGGCACATCGTCCATAAACTTCAAACCCATCATGATCATTCTGGCTACCCAGAAGAAGATGATGTCAAAGCCGGTGACTAAGACGCTGGTAGGATAAAAAGTATCAAGTTCGGGTGTTTTGTCTGGCCATCCCAATGTTGAAAATGGCCAAAGCGCTGATGAAAACCAGGTGTCGAGTACGTCTTCATCTTGTGATAAGACAAGTGAGTCGGCCAGTTGATTCTTCTCACGTACTTCCGCTTCGTCACGGCCAACGTAAATATTTCCGTCAGTATCGTACCAAGCTGGGATTCTATGTCCCCACCAAATTTGGCGAGAAATACACCAATCCTGAATATCGTTCATCCAGTTGTAATAGGTTTTGTCCCAGTTTTCGGGCACAAATTTAATCTTGCCGCTTTTTACCGCCTCGATAGCCGGTTCTGCTAACGGTTTAGCTTTTACAAACCATTGGTCAGTTAATAAAGGCTCGATAATCACGCCAGAACGGTCGCCGCGAGGAATCATTAATTTATGGTCTTCTACTTTTACCAATAGGCCTAAATCGTCTAAGTCGTGCACAATTTGTTTGCGCGCCTCAACGCGATCCATGCCTTGGTATTTTTCTGGCATTTCATCGTTAATGCTGGCGTCTTTTGTGAAGATGTTAATCAAAGGCATTTCGTTACGCTGGCCGACTTCATAATCGTTAAAGTCGTGTGCGGGCGTTATTTTTACGCAACCGGTACCAAATTCAGGGTCTACATAATCATCGGTAATGATGGGTATTTCACGATTACATAAGGGGAGCGAAATAGTTTTGCCAACTAAGTCTTGGTAGCGCTTATCATCAGGGTGAACGGCTACGCAGGCGTCACCTAGCATGGTTTCTGGGCGTGTGGTGGCAACCACAAGCTCGCCACTGCCATCGGCTAATGGGTAGCGCATGTGCCACATATGGCCTTCCTCTTCCTGTGAAATAACTTCTAAATCAGATACGGCGGTGTGTAACTTAGGGTCCCAATTAACTAGACGCTTGCCGCGGTAAATCAAACCGTCTTCGTGCAGTTTTACGAACACCTCGTTAACGGCTTTGGATAAGCCTTCGTCCATAGTGAAGCGTTCACGCGACCAATCAAGCGAAGAACCCATGCGGCGGAGTTGCTGGCTGATGGTGTTGCCGGATTGTTCTTTCCAGTCCCAAATACGTTCGACGAATTGTTCACGGCCTAAATCGTGGCGTGTCCTACCTTCTGCGTTTAACTGCCGCTCAACCACCATTTGTGTGGCGATACCCGCGTGATCACTACCTGCTTGCCAAAGCGTGTTATTGCCCTGCATACGGTGATAGCGGGTAAGCGAATCCATGATGGTATCTTGAAAAGCATGCCCCATATGTAAGCTACCAGTGACATTCGGCGGTGGAATCATAATGCAGTAAGCGCTATCGCCACCTTTCGGTTCAAAGTAACCTTGTTGTTCCCACTGTTGATACCAGCGAGATTCAATGTGGTGCGGGGCGTATGTCTTTTCCATCTTGAGAGCTATAAGTTGGTGATTCTAAAAGGCGCTATTATAGCCTTGTCGGCGGGGTTGTCGGAATGGCTTGATGAAGTTTTTACAACTTATGTGTTTGAAGCGGGTAGCCTCTGCTTTTGTAAAACTTAAATCGTTCTCGTCCTGCTTGTTTGATAGCATTATTTTGATTAACCAATTCAGCAAGGCGCTCGAAACGCCCAAAGCAATCGGGTGTTTGTTGGCTTAGGTTGATAAGTACCTCGTGGATATTCAGCGGGTCGCCACTATGGTTGATGTATACAGGGTTGCTGGAGCATTCATTTTTGTCAGCCGTGTGAGGCACAAAACTGGTGGGCGAGAAAGCCCACAGTAAATCATCAAGTGTTTTGGATTGTTGTTCAGACTCGGTATGTATGTATACGCGGTGACCTTGTTTACTGGCTTTTTGTGCTAAGCGGCAAGCGAATATATGTTGCTGTTCGATGGTGTCATCGGCTAACACGTAGAAGTCAATACGGGTCATGTACTAGCAACGGTCCAAAATAAATTGGCTCAGCATATGAACAGGCCGACCTGTTGCGCCTTTGTTAGCGCCAGATTTCCACGCTGTTCCAGCGATATCTAAATGCGCCCATTTATAATCTTCGGTAAAGCGAGATAAAAAGCAAGCTGCGGTAATGGTGCCGCCAGCGGGGCCGCCAATATTGGCTAAATCTGCAAAATTACTTTTAAGTTGTGGGCGGTATTCATCCCATAATGGTAATTGCCAGGCTTTATCACCAGCTTTAATGCCCGCGCCTAATAATTCATTAGCGAGTTCGTCGTTATTACCGAGTAGACCGGTTGCGTGTTTGCCGAGGGCAACCACGCATGCGCCTGTTAAGGTGGCAATATCAATCACTACGTCAGGTTTAAATTTCGCAGAATAGGTTAGTGCGTCGCACAAAATCAAACGGCCTTCAGCATCAGTGTTTAAAATTTCAATGGTTAATCCCGCCATGCTGGCCACAATATCGCCGGGTTTGTTGGCATCGCCATCGGGTAAATTTTCAGACGAGGGAACAACGCCAACAACGTTAATGGGTAGGTTTAATTCAGCACACATTTGCATCACGCCAAACACGCTTGCACCACCGCACATATCATATTTCATTTCATCCATGCCCGATGAGGGTTTAATGGAAATGCCGCCGGCATCAAAGGTTAAGCCTTTTCCTACGATAACAATCGGTTTTTGTGACTTAGGACCGCCTTTGTGTTCCATGGTAATGAGTCTTGCTGGCTGGCGAGAGCCACGAGAAACGGATAGTAATGAACCCATGCCCAGTTTTTCCATTTTGGCTTCATCTAATACGGTTATTTTTAGCGACTTGTGCTTTTTACCCAAAGCTTTAGCAGTATCAGCCAAATAAGTTGGAGTGCAGATGTTGCCAGGCAGGTCAGCTAATTTTTTTGCGCTATCGATGCCGTTGGCAATGCTTGAAGCGGTGGCGGCGGCGTTATTAATTGCTTTAGCAGTGCAGTCGTTTGTGGCGAGTAGTTGACATGTCTCCAGAATACTTGCATCGGGTGCGGATGTTGTTAGTGTCTCTGAGTATTGATATAAAGATTCACGGGACTTAAGAACGATATGACGTATTTTCCAGTCATTATCTTTTTCTATGACATCCACCGATAGTAATGCTGAGCATACGGTTTTAATTGGCAAACTCTTAAGCGTATTGATAGATGAGCTGACAGCCTTGTTGAAATCATTCGCCGATGTTTTGCCTTGTTCGCCAACGCCAACGAGTAAAACACGTTTGGTTTTGCTGCCGGCTGGCATCTGCAACAATAATGTATGGCCCGCTTTGCCCGTTGCATCGCCTTGTTTTAAAACCGCAGCAATTTGCTTGTTATGTGCTTTATCAAATATTTCTGTCACCTCGGCTTGTTTGCTATTGCTGAACACGGGCAATACTAGACAAGGTGTTGAAAGTTTATCGATGTGAGCTTTTTTTGAAACAAATTGCATGGGATGGCCTCGGTGATTTGTAATGTTTTTGTTTGGTTTTTCCGTTAGGATAGAGCCTAAATTATCTACGCTCTAGTCTACCTGAGTTATTAACGAAAACCACACCTCTCGATGAAAAAGCAAGGTTTAAAGTCAACTTTTAAGCTAATAATTTTAGATCGTTTGTTTGTCGTTGAGCTTAGCAAAATGATGGCGAGTGTAATCGTAATTCTCACGACTATTATGATTAGTAGACGATTGGTTCGTTATCTTTCTGAAGTGACTGCGGGGCAATTATCAAGCGATGCGATGTTGTCGCTTATCGGGTTTAATATGTTTTCGGTGGTTATTAAAATACTACCCGTTGCTTTATTAGTGTCGGTTTTATTAGTGCTCGGTAGAATGTATCGTGATAATGAGATGACGGCTTTGTTTTCCGCTGGTGTTAGCATGACTCAGCTTTATCGTTCTCTTGCTTTTTTTGTTATCCCCTTGTTTTTAATTACTACGTACCTTTCTTTGTTTGCTATGCCGTGGGTGATGCAGCAGATTGAGGTTGTGAAAGTCGATGATAAGTCGAGCATTGATATTCGTGGAATTTCTGATGGGCGTTTTATTGAATATAGTCGTGGTGATGTGGTTTTTTATGTCGAAGAGATCACAAGTGATGACAAAATGGTTAACGTCTTTATTCAGAATAGGCAGCACGGTAAGTTAGGAATAACAACGTCAAAAAGTGGTGAGATATTTGTAGATAGTAAAACAGGAGATCGTTTTATGATTTTGAAGAATGGTACGCGCTATGAAGGTGTGCCTGGGCAAGCGGATTACAAAATAATAAGCTTTGAAGAATACGGTGTTGTTATAGCCGAAACTAAAAAGGTAGAGGTGCAGTTCGGCATAAAAGAAATGGGTACAGTAAAGTTGCTCAAGAAGGATTCAGTTTGGGCTACAAGTGAGTTCCAAAAAAGAGTTTCAACTCCGTTAATGCTGCTTATATTTGCTTTGTTAGCAGTTCCAATTAGCCGTGTCTCTCCGCGTGCAGGTATGTATGGGAATTTGTTATCTGCTTTGTTGATATACATTATTTATGAAAACTTGATGAATTTATCGTACTCATGGATTGTAAAAGGTGTGATTAGTCCATGGGTAGGTGTTTGGTGGGTGCATATATTTATGATGTTTTTTTCCTTTGTTATGTTGGCTAAATTTTTAGGCTTTCGTCACCTTAAAAAACGAGCGGCGGTAAGAAAATGGAGGTAATCAATCGTTACATTGCAGTTGAAATGTTTAAAAGCACGGGAATTGCGTTAGTGTCTTTATTGACCTTGGTGCTAGTTTTTACCTTCGCAGATGAGTTGGGAGATTTGGGTGAAGGGCAATATGACATTGTAAAAATATTTCAGTACCTAGCGTTGATAGCGCCAAGGAATTTTCATGAGTTAATACCTGCAGCAGCCATTTTAGGTGCGCTTGTGACCTTGGGCTCAATGGCGAATAATTTCGAACTGACGGCAATGCGAGCAGCTGGGGTTAGTCGTTGGCAGATAATTTTTTCTGTTTTAAGAGCGGGCGTGTTAATGATGGCGGTTTCACTTTTTGTGAGCGAAGTAATTGCGCCATCAACGGAGCAAGCAGCGCAAATGCTGAAATTTACGGCTAAAAACGAACAAATTGCGTTGCGCACAAAGTTTGGGTTTTGGGCGCGGGACGGGAACACCTATCTTAATATAAGAGAAATAACTAATTCTTCTGAATTAAAAGACGTCAGTATTTATGAGATGACTGAAGATAACGCGATGAAATATGCAACTCAGGCAGCGCGGGCTAGCTTCTCAGGTAACAAATGGCAACTTGAGGATATTAAGCGGACAGATTTTTCGGGTGAAGGGGTTAAAGTTACTTTGTCTGAGACGGCGGTTTTGGATTCGCTTTTAGACCCAGAGATTTTGGATGTTGTGGTCGTTAAGCCCAACCGCTTGTCAATTATTGGCTTGGCGCGTTATATAACCTTTTTGGAAGAGAATGGACAAAATGCGAGTCGTTATATGTTAGCTATGACTGGTAAGTTAATTAGACCGTTATTGATTTTAACTATGCTGTTGATTTCTATACCCTTTGTTTTAAATATTCACCAAACCAGCAGTTTGGGCTTCCGTATTTTAGTTGGCGCGCTGATTGGTATCAGTTTTAACTTAATTGATAAGTTATTTGGTAACCTTGGTATTGTTTATGGGTTACATCCTGTCATATCAGCTAGTTTGCCGTTTCTTGTCGTTACAGGAGCTTCGGTTTGGGCTATTCGGCGAATGGATTAAATGCACAGTTCTGTGAAAGTATAGAAAGCTTGTTTTCTAACTTTCCCAGTCTACTTGGCTCTTCGATGCAAGGTCGTGCCAAGCGCACCGTTTTTTATTAAAAAATATCCAAATAAAACCAACTCCGATGCATGCCCAAGAGACAAGCGCTATGAGGTATCGGGTGAGAGCTTGTTTCCAAGTTAAGTTAATACCGTTCTTTTGTTTAACGCGGCATTTCCAAGTTTTGAGACCTAATGTCTGCCCGCCATGCGTCCAGAACCAGCCATAAAATAAGAAGCTAACAACAAGTAAATAAAGCGTAAACAAAAATGTGTTGGGTTCAAAAGATTCGCCGCGATTAAAGGGTAAAAGAATAGCAGTGGCAAAAAATAGTAAGGCGAGTAACAGTAAGCCATCGTAGAGCACGATGGCTAACCGTCTAAAGAAGCTTGGGGGCGTGGACTTATCTATCATGCTCTATAATTGTATGGCCTCTTGGGATCATAGCTAAGCTGGGATGAATGCTGAGTTTAAAGTTATAGCAGTGCAGGTGCATCAAGCTCTTTTTTAAGCTGGTCTATGCGATTTTCAATTTGGCTGCTTTGATAGAAGTTTTCACCTGCCGCCAGAAGAGCTTGCTCTAGTTGGACAATAGCATCCTTGGTTAGACCATAAGCGTACAAATACTCCGCGCGATATTGATATCCGCGTACGGGCTTTTTTGTTTGCCCATAAGCAATTGAGAGGAGGTCGTATATTTCAGGTGTTGGAGGGTATTCTTGCAAATCTTTGTTGAGAAAAGTCAGTGCTTGTTTGGGCTGGCCTGTGTGTAATAAGAATTTAGAAAACTTCAAGTTGACAGCGCGACTTTGTGGAAACCGGTGTTTAGCCGTTTTTAATATACTGAAAGCGGTCTGTATCTTTCCATCAGCGTGCTCATTCAGCGCAAGGGCTGTTTGATATTGATACTGTTGTGGATATAGCAAGGTCAAACGCGTTAGAGTTTGTCGTGCTTTCGCATATTGATGGTCCGCAGAATAAGCAAGTGCTAAACCGTACGACGCTGCAGCCTTTATACCTTTAATGCCTTGTGCAGACTCGGTTTCAAGAGCCTTTATTAAATCAAATGGTGAGACTTTTTTGGACTTCACTCGAAGTCTCATTCGTACTAAGCGAAAATCTTGAGAGTCGACGACTTGTTTATACGGATATTTTTCTGCCCTTGCGGCCGTGTCGGATACGCGCGAAATTGGCGCGGGGTGGGTGCGTAGTATTTCTGGAAGTTTTTGCCCGTAGTATCGCGAAGCTTTTTGTAAACGACCAAAAAATATAGGCATGCTACGAGGGTCAAAGCCAGCATCGGCTAAGTTTTGTACGCCTACTCTATCGGCTTCAGCTTCGTGGCGTCTTGTGAAGTTGATTTGTTTTTGAACTTGCGCTGCCTGTACAGCAATTAAGGCTGCAGGGCCAAGGGCTATACCTAAGGCAACAGCGGCGAGCGTTGCTGCTGCATTGGGTACGGCCATTTGACTAGCGGTTTCAATGGCTCTTTTAAGGTGTTGCTGTGTCACGTGCCCAACCTCGTGTGCTATAACAGATGCGAGTTCGCTTTCAGACTCTGTTGTTAGGATGAGCCCAGCATTGATTCCAATGTGCCCATCGGGTCCTGCAAAGGCATTAATACGCTGGTCATTAACGACAAAGAAATTGAAGTGTCTATCGGGCTGCTCACTTGATTTTGCAATTTTGTTACCGATTTTTTGGATGTAATCATTAATTTCTTGGTCACCACTTAGGGGCACGCGCCGGCGCACGCTTCTGATAAAAGCCTTACCTAATTTTTTTTCCAATTGAGCCGAGATAACAGCGCTTGATGTGTTGCCAATATCGGGTAGTTTGATGCGATTATTTGCAGCTAAATCGGTTGACCAGATAAAGGGTGCTAGGCCGATTATGCAGCAGAATAAAAAAGCAACGGTGGAGAGTTTTAAGGAACGCATGGTATTATGACTTTAACATAATGTGGCGGTGTAATCTGCGAACTCTAGCTTAGTTTAAGCAATACAGGTATGAAATTTTCCATCCAAATTAATGCAAGCCCATATCAATACCAGGCATCCGATAGTGCTTGGCAATTCGTACGCGCGGCAGTAGATAATGGGCACGAGGTGTTTCGTGTATTTTTTTACCATGATGGCGTTTATTGCGCCGCGAATGATGTAAGCCCTCCTAGTGATGAAAGACAGCTTGTGAAACGTTGGCTTAAGTTGCATAAAGAATCTGACGTAGACCTGGTCGTTTGCGTTTCATCGGCTCAGCGTCGCGGCTTATTAGAAACCTCTGTGGCAAAGAAAACAGGTGGTTATGAGGACGCTATTGCCGACGGGTTTAGGGTGGCGGGGTTAGGCTTGCTGATGGAGTCAGTTATTGAGTCCGATCGCCATATAACGTTTGGTGCATAGATGAAAAAAAACGTTTCTTTTGTTTTCGATAAGCCTTTACATGGGCGTGTGCTTGCACAGGAGTTTTTCGATGTGTTGTTGATGGCAGCAGCTTTTGACCAAAAAGTGAGTCTTTACTTTATGGCTGATGGTGTCTTTTCTTTATTGAAAAACCAGGTGCCCGAAATGCTGGATATGAAAAACAACTCTCCACTGTTAGAGGCTTTGGCAATTTACGATGTTGATAACTTATATATTGAAAAAGAATCTATGGATGACCGGGGTATACAAAATGAGCAATTAATTTTAGCCTTGGAGGTTTTGTCGCAATCAGCCATGAATAATAAAATGGCTATAAGTGACCACGTATTTAGTTTTTAAGATGTTACATATCATCAATAAAAGCTGCAGCCAAAGCTTATCTTTCAACGAATGCCTAAAACGTGCAGGCTTGGATGATTGTATTTTGCTCATTGAAGATGCCGTACTTTGCGCGCGTTCAGCTATTTTTGAAAAGCTTGCAGTGGAGATAATGGAAGGCGTTAGTCTCTATGTTTTAAAGCCAGATATGCAAGCTAGAGGTATTAGTGAGGCTGATTGCGTGAAACGGTTTCAGCCTGTTGATTACGCAGGTTTTGTTGCACTGACGGTCGAAAATAACCCCGTACGTTCGTGGCTTTAGTAGGTAATTTGGTGGAAATTGAAGATATTCAGCTCGACGAATACGGCTTTCTTTGTGACCGCTCATTATGGGCAAAAAGCGTGGCCGAACTGCTTTCAAAGCAGGATGGCCTAGAGTTGACGGTTGATCACTGGGAAATTATTTTATTTATGCAAAATTATTACGAGCAGTACCGACATCAGCCCAATGCACGTTTGTTTTCTAAAGCGATAAAAAAAACCTTGGGTGAAGAAAAGGGCTCATCTATTTATTTATACCGTTTATTTCCCGATGGGCCGCTAAAGTATGCGAATAAGTACGCGGGTTTACCCATCCCTCCCTCTTGTATCTAAAGGTCTAATTGGCGCGTTTAAAGCGGTGAATTTGGCGACGTTGTTTTTTGTTTGGCCTTTCAGGTCTAGGCTGGCCGCTGTTAAAAGCTTTGTTTGTTGCAATCAGCTCCTGTCTTTGCCGAAGGCTTTCGGCTGTTTCTTCAAAGAGTAAACATGCTTCACAGGCCGGTCGTCGCTTTTCGTTTAAGCCTCTTATAAAGACTTCCCAATGGTAGGTGTTTTTGCTGATGCGCAAACTATCGTCTATTTGGATTTCTTTGCTAGGTTTAACGCGGTGTTGATTAACGTGTACTTTTCCGCCCGTGATAGCCTCGGCTGCTAACCGCCGTGTTTTATAAAACCGAGCCGCCCAAAGCCACTTGTCTAAGCGTAATTTATCTAGGGTTTTTTCGGGTTTGTTATCTCTCTTTGGTGTCATCCGCGTTATGCAAGCAATGCATCTAGCTTACCTTTGCTTTCGAGTCCAAATATTTCCATGCAATCACCAATATGGGTGTCACCGTTAAAGATTTGGGGAACGGTTCTGCGGCGGCTCTTTCTTTCCATCTCGGCTCTTTTTTCGGGGTCTCGAGCAACAGGGATTTCGGTATAGGCGATTTTCTTCTTTTTCAATAAATACTTGGCTTGAATGCAAAAAGGGCAAAATGTTGTGGTGTAAATTGTGATTTTTGGCATCGTAAGGATAAGTTTTTACTAAACAGAGATTTTAACAGGTTTGTATATTGTAAAGTTTTATATGCAGGTTTGTACTAGCGTTTAGCACGTGTTTTAAGTAGAATCACGCCCTAAATGAATTTCAATTAAACAAAGAGAGATTGAAGTAATGAAGCGACTATTAGTGTGTTTATTGGGTTTTGGACTAGCAGCGATGTCTATATCTTCTCACGCAGCGGCTGACGCGCAAGCAGGCGCCGTTAAGGGACAAACATGCCTCGGTTGTCACGGCATCCCTAATTACAATAACGTGTACCCGACCTTTCATGTGCCGAAGCTAGGTGGTCAGCACGCAGCTTACCTTGTAGCAGCGATGAAAGCCTATAAAGGCGGACAACGTTCACACGATACTATGTATGGCAATGTGGCAGACTTATCTGAGCAAGATATGCAAGATATCGCCGCTTATTTCGAACAAGACGGCAAGTAGAGGAAAAAATGAAACAGTTAATTAAATTGGTTTTCGCAATCAGCGCTTGTTTAGTGTCAGTAACAGCTGTTGCAGGCGGCAACATTGATGCAGGCAAAGAAAAAACAACGACGTGTGTAGCGTGTCATGGAGCAGATGGAGTGAGCGCTAGCCCAATGTTTCCAAGCATCGCGGGCCAACACGCCGACTATATCGTACACGCCTTAAAAGGTTATAAAACAGGCAAACGTAATAATCCTGTTATGCAAGGTATGGCGTCGGCTCTAAGTGAACAAGATATGGCTGATATAGCGGCTTACTACGCAAGCCAAACAGGATTAAAAACACTAAA
>LWTN01000196.1 GCA_002101225.1 Cycloclasticus sp. symbiont of Poecilosclerida sp. M
ACGGATTTAATGAATAATAGACCTAGGAAATGTTTGGAGTATAAGACTCCATTTGAGGTTTTTGCTAAGATGACTGGTGAAGACTATTTTTTAAATGGAAGTGTTGCACTTATGGGTTGAATTCGCCCGTTATTTAATTTTAACTGTTTTCTTCAGTGCTTTTCTTTAAGCTAGCCACTTCTTCATTAACCTCTTGCTGGGCCTCTTGGAATGAGTCTTCCACTTTATTTACTGATTCTGAGAATTCCTTTTCCACGGTACTAGCTGTTCTTTTCATTGACTCTTTCAATTCTTCCATACGAATTTGCTCATCAATGTCGTATTTTACCGTTCTAATCACACCACGTGCTTTTCCTGTCCATAAACCAACAGTACGCGCTACACGGGGAAGCTTTTCTGGGCCAATCACCAATAAAGCGATAACGCCAATCACACACAATTCAAAAAAACCAATATCAAACATAATAAAACCCTAATTTAAGTCCACAAATGAATCCACTTTAAAATATCACAACCGAAAGAACTTAACTGAAAAATTTCTATATTGCTGTCTTGCCTACAGTTAAAATTTCGGCATGATAGACTTAATGCAATCCTAAAGGATATTTACCTAGGAATCATCAGAAGCAAAAAAACTAACAGCCCAACAGACGCAAATTCATGGGGAGTGATATGAAAATTAAAGTAGGCATTAAAGAGCTATGCGCCACAGCTGAAGAACAAATTGAAACTATTACTGTTCACGATGCACTTAAGCTACAACAAGCTGAAGACGTTGTTATTGTTGATATCCGTGATATTCGAGAGTTGTATCGTGACGGCAAAATACCCGGCGCTTACCATGCACCTAGGGGTATGCTTGAGTTTTGGGTAGACCCCGAAAGCCCTTACCACAAACCTATTTTCGTATCGGGTAAGCGTCTAGTTTTTTATTGTGGCGGAGGCATGCGTTCTGCGCTTGCAAGTCAAACACTACAACAGATGGGGCTAGACAATATCTGCCATATCGAAGGTGGATTTGCCGCTTGGCGAAAAGCCAATTACTCGATTGAAGTAGTTGAGAACAAGGGCTAATAAGACTTATCAACACGTAACCAACTCCTCCCGTTGGAAAGTTTAATCACTCTGATTCTTGATTCAGGCCGCACCAGCTTGGATATGGCGTTGTATATATTATTGCCCATTATGGTCATCATGCTTGCCTTGATGAAGTTGTTGGATGCTAAAGGCGTTCTAAGCTGGGTATCTAACAAGCTTGCACCGGCATCTCGGCTGTTCGGCATACCAGGACTGGGTATCTTCGCCATGATAAAGCTATTGTTTGTTAGCTTTGCGGCACCAATCGCAACGCTGACATTAATGGATAAAGGTAGCACGTCTAATCGCCACATCGCCTCTACCTTAGCAATGGTAATGGCAATGTCTCAAGCAAACGCATCCTTTCCATTGTCTGCCGTTGGCTTAAACTTGGGCGTTGCATTAGCCACCTCTGTATTTGGAGGATTGGCTGCTGGAGCGTTTACTTATTATGTCTTATGCCGTGGCTTTGAAGATGCTGATAAACTAGACCTTGCTGTAAAAAGCACATCGCTGGAAGAAAAAGAAAAAACCGTCATGCAAATTTTGGCTGACGGTGGTCAAGAAGGCGTGAAAATTGTTTTCAGCATGATTCCAATGTTAATTCTGGCTATATTCTTAGTGAACGTATTAAAAACGACCGGCGCCATAGAGCTAATCAGTCTTGCTCTTGCGCCTTTGCTAAACTTTATTGGACTGCCCGATGCTACGGTGTTACCTATAGTGACGAAATTTATCGCTGGTGGAACCGCCTTTATGGGCGTTACTATTAATCTAATGAATCAAGGGTTAATAAGTCCGTTAGAATTAAACCGTATGGCTGGTTTCACAACAAACCCCCTCGATATTGTTGGGGTTGCCCTTTTTGCAGCCACAGGAACAACAAAATCAGTTGCTGCCAACACGTCAGCAATATGACAACTAGGACCGCTTAACTCCTTCTTGGTGACGAACGCTACTTCTGCCTCAACTTTTGGATGAATCAACTCAGATACTTTAATTTCCCCACCATCAGGAACACTGAAGTAGTCAGCTAAAAAACCATAGCAAGGCTTGTCCACACCCATTTGACGCATTTTAGCGGCTGATGTTAGGCCCATTTTCATGCCTACAATTTTGGTACCACGCGCTTCTTTACGGCGACGAATTTCCCACTGAACATCTTCACACTCTTCCCATGTGATATCAGGGTAGTCATCGGTAATTTTAGTCACTTCAACGCAGTTTAATTCCGCGTTTTCCAAATGCTCGGCTAATTTATCGATTGTTGCTTTATCTAAACTCACGCGTGTAACTCCTTAAGCCATTTTCTTTTTAATTTCTAGCGCTATATCCTCAATCATATCTTCCTGTCCGCCGACTGCACCCATTTTACCCAGCGCAACTAAAATATCTTTCGCGAGCACGCCGTATTTAGCTTCCGCACTTTTTGCATGTAGCAAGAAAGATGAGTAAACCCCTGCATAACCTAGAGTTAAAGAGTCTCTATCAATACGCGTGGGTGTAGGCATTAGCGGTAATGCGATATCTTCAGCCACATCCATAATCTTATCAACATCAACACCCGTTATAATCCCCATACGGTCACACACGGCCACAAACACTTCCAGCGGTGTTATTGCCTGCGCCTGCACCAAAACCTGCGACAGAGCCATCAATCCGGCTAGCGCCCGCTTCAATTGCAGCCAATGAATTTGCAATACCCATCGCCATATTGTGATGCCCATGAAAACCAATTTCTACACTTTCACCAAACTCACCGTGTAAAGCACTAATCCGTGCCGTCACGTCATCGGGTAATAAATAACCCGCTGAATCTGTTGCGTAAATACAGTTTGCACCGTAATTCACCATCTTCTTTGCCTGTTCTAATAAGGCTTCTGGTGGCGTCATATGCGCCATCATCAAAAAACCTACGGTATCTAAACCTAATTCACAGCCCTTTTTGATGTGCTGCTCCGATACATCAGCCTCTGTACAATGTGTGGCAACTCTAATCGTTGAGATACCGCAATCAGCCGCCATTTGCAGATCATCCACCGTCCCTAAGCCTGGCAATATCAGTGCTGAAATTTTTGCCCTCTTCATTTTTGGAACAACGGCACTCAAATACTCTTTATTTGTATGCCGCCCAAACCCATAATTGACGGAAGAGCCGCCAAGGCCATCACCATGCGTCACCTCAATAAGTGGCATTCCCGCATCATCCAGCGCCGTTGCCATTGAAACCATTTGATCAAGCGTAAACTGGTGACTAACCGAGTGCATGCCATCACGCAGCGCATTATCGTGTAGCCGTACTTTTTTACCTCTTAAATCCATGACCTTCTCCTATGCGCTCATCTTGGTTAGTGAAAGCGTGCCGTTTTCAATCTCTTCAGCAAACATTTCAGCTGTTCTTGTGGCAGCTGCCGCCATGATATCTAGGTTTCCCGCGTACTTAGGGAGATAGTCGCCTAGGCCTTCTACTTCCATAAAAACACTGACACGATTACCATTAAAAACAGGGCCGTTTTTAAGCTTATAGCCGGGCACATATTTTTGTACTTCCTTTAACATATCGTGTACAGATTGCGTGATGGCCTCTTGGTCGGGTTCTGTTTCTGTTAAGCAATGAATGGTGCCGCGCATCATTAAAGGTGGCTCAGCTGGATTTAAAATAATAATCGCTTTACCTTTTTTCGCTCCACCTACCTTTTCAATAGCACCCGAGGTCGTTCGTGTAAACTCATCAATATTCTTTCGTGTTCCAGGACCTGCTGACTTTGATGCAACTGTGGCTACAATCTCGCCGTATTCAACCGGCTGGACGCGGCTAACCGCTGCAACCATCGGAATAGTGGCTTGCCCACCACACGTGACCATGTTAACGTTCATTTCCTGTTCGCCGACGTGATCTTTTAAGTTAACGGGCGGTACGCAAAAAGGGCCTATCGCAGCGGGCGTTAAGTCGATGACCAGCACGCCTTTTTCTTGTAGCTTACGGTTATTTTCCGCATGCACATAGGCCGATGTCGCGTCAAATGCAATTTGAATATTGTCCGCTTCTATATGAGGAATTAGACCGTCAATACCCTCGTGTGTGGCTTTTAACCCTGCCTCACTTGCTTTTAATAAGCCATCTGAATCAGCATCGATCCCTACCATCCAAACCGGATTTAAATTCGCACTGCGTAAAAGCTTTGCCATTAAGTCGGTGCCAATATTGCCTGACCCGATCATTGCACAATTAATTGCCATTGCTACTCTCCTGAATTAAACAAAGCGAACACTCGCAGAGCCAATACCACCAATACTCACGCGCATAGAATCACCTGCTTTTGCTTCCACCATGGCACACAGTGCACCAGATAAAATTACTTCCCCTGCTTTTAACGTTACGCCCAAAGCGCCCATCGTATTAGCGAGCCATGTCATCGCATTAACCGGTGAACCTAACGCTGCAGCACCAGCTCCCGTGTGCATCAGCTCACCATTTTTTTCGAGCGTTAAACCACACACGCCTAAATCAACCTTTCTTGGATTAACCGCTGTGCCGCCTAACACCAAGTAACCACAGGATGCGTTGTCTGCAATCGTATCTTGAATTTTAATTTTCCAATCGGTGATTCTTGAATCAACAATTTCAAAGCAGGGCATTACGGCTTCTGTCGCGCGTAAAATATCGACATTTGTTAGCCCAGAGCCACATAGTCACGCTTTAAAATAAACGCAATTTCACCTTCCGAATACACCATATCCGTTAAGAGATAACCAAAATCGGGTTGGTAAACATTCAGCATGTTCATGACCGCCTTGCTGGTTACACCTATTTTTTTACCCATAATACTTTCTCCAGCGCTTACACGCCGTGCAATCATTTGCGCTTGAATTTGATAAGCCTCTTTAATCGTTACATCGGGTGAGCGTTCTGTGATGGGTGCAATTGTTTAACGCGAAATCAGGGCAGCGTAAAGCTCATCCCCGTACTGTTTTATTGTTGCTTTATCCATCTACCATTACCTCTAAAGTTTTATACAAACGTTCGACAGCTCGAAGTAGAACTCTAGCGAATAATGCCCACCCTCGCGGCCTGTTCCAGACTGTTTTGCTCCGCCGAACGGCGTACGTAAATCGCGTAAGAACCAACTATTAACCCAACAAATACCCGTATCCATTTGAGCCGCTACACGGTGGGCGCGCGATACATTCTCCGTCCACACGGACGATGCCAAACCATACGGCGTATCGTTCGCCAGACGAATAGCTTCATCTTCGGTATCAAATGGACAAATATGTGTGCAGGGGCCAAATATTTCTTCTTGAACGACCGTTGATGTTTCAGGTAAGCCCGTCCATATGGTGGGCTCTACCCAATAACCACCCGCTAAGTCACCTGGCATATCTGGAATGCCGCCACCTGTTATTACGGTAGCGCCTTGGTCAATGGCTGCTTTGTAATAACTGAGTACTTTTTCACGATGCGATTTGCTGATAAGCGGACCCATGTTTGTTTCAGGGTCATCTGAATGGCCTAACGTCAATGCTTCAGCACCTTCTTTTAAACGTTGTACAAATTCGTCAAAAATAGAACGTTCAACATAAAGCCTTTCTGTCCCTAAACAAACTTGACCGCAATTTGCAAAAGCAGAACGCATGGCACCTTCAATGGCCTTATCCATATCGCAGTCGGCGAACACGATGCCCGCATTTTTACCACCTAATTCTAGCGAAGAATCGCGAACTCCAATCGCCGCCGCAGCCGCTATTCGCTGACCTGTTTCCGTAGAACCTGTGAAAGTTATCGCATCCAAGCCAGGGTTGTTAATAAGCGCTTCTCCCACCTTACTGCCTTTGCCCAGAATAACGTTATAAACGCCTTTGGATATACCTGCGTCATTCATCACTTCACCCAATAGAGTCGACGTTAATTGTGTTTCTTCTGATGGTTTTATAACGACGGTATTACCACAGGCAAGAGCTGGTGCAATTTTCCACGTCATTAACAATAGGGGGCAAATTCCAAGGGCCGATAACACCAATAACGCCTTTTGGTTTGCGAGCCGTGTAATTGAGCGCACCCGTTCCATCAGGTGTTGGCATATGGAACGCCTCATCGGCTGCGTTCTTGATGGTGTCTGCAAACACTTTAAAATTTGCCGCGCCACGAGGGATGTCAATATGCCTTGCCAAAGAATATGGCTTACCCGTGTCTAAGCATTCCGCCTTAAGAAACTCATCAAAACGTGCGTCAATGCCATCGGCAATTTTATATAAGATATCAACGCGTTGTTGAAGGCTGAAATCACCCCAAGGGCCTTTGAGTGCCTCCTTTGCAGCGTTGACAGCCTCATCTACTTGTTGCGTACTCGTTACATGGTATTGGCTTACCATCTGCCCTGTCGCGGGTGAATAAATATCGCCAAACTCAGCTGAATTAACAAATTCACCGTTGATAAACCCTTTTATTTCTCTCATCTTTTTTAATTCTTATTAACTGATCGCATCGATGCCCGCTTGAGCGCAAATTGCATCTTCTTCTTCCGAGCCACCCGACACCCCAATACCACCGATACACTGGCCGTCTACAATTATCGGGATACCGCCGCCAAAAGACACAAGTCTATCGCGTGTTTGAATACCCTCTTGAAGGGTGCTTCCAGGGGGTAAAATTCCGTCCCACTCGCTGGTAGGAAAGCCAAAACTGATTGCGGTGTATGCTTTATCTATCGCGATATCAACCGAATGTAAAAACGCGCCTGGCATTCTTAAAAAGGCGAGCAGGTGCCCGCCATTATCCGTCACCGCCGCATTAATTTTGATGCCGAGTTTATCAGACTTTTCTGTGGCGGCCTCCATCGTTATGGTGGCTTGCGGGGTTGATATATTCACTAGGTGTAGACCGACGTGAACTCTTCATTTAAAACACCGCTATGGTAGAAAATAGCCGTGCCTATTTGATCTTCTGTCCAGGTAATAACTGGCATATCAGGTTGTGCTAGGTAACCCAAACCGGCAAACGTTTCGTTGCGATTTCCAGAAGGGTCAAAGAAATAGATAGTTTCCCCACCTGTAATCCCATGACGATTTGGCGTGATATCCATTTTGACGTTATTCATCCACATCAGATCTGCCGCTTTTAGAACATCACCCCAGCCATCTAAATAGGATGCGCAGTGATGGAAGCCTGCCTCTGGTCCTGGCACAAAAGCAATATCGTGCGGCGTACTACCCAGGGTTAAGAAAGCGAGTGCTTGTATATCAGCATCAGGCCCAACTTTCATTTGTTCTGTTAACTGAAAATCTAAACATGCGATTAAAAAATCTGCATTCTCTGCAACTTTATTTATTCCGTCTGGCGGGCTAAACGGCGATACAAGTAACACATGGTCTAACCAATGCACGCCACAACCTTTAACATCAATAGGCCAAGGCGCAGAGTTAGTTGTACCTACGGCTTTGCCTACATGTTCTTTCTCTGCGAACACACACATGATATGCCCACTGGGTAAGTTAAAGCGAAGCGCTCTTCCACAATCAGGTAATTCACCCGCTGCTAATTCTTCAACTTCAATACCATAATCACGAATGCTTTTTGCATATGTATCTATATCCACATCTGTTGCTGTTTTATACGCCACATAATTCATACCTGCACTATCCGCTTCAGACAAGATAACGGAGTACTTATCCCACTCATCCCAACCTTTTAAGTAAATATTACCGTCTGCGTCTTCACCCGTTCTTATCAAACCCAACACATTTTCATAATGCTCAGTTGCTGCATTAATGTCCAATACTCGAATATTAACGTGGCCTACTCTCATTAAACTCATCTATTTTCTCCCTCTTTTGTATCTTCTTTCTAACAAAAGTTAGAAAATTTCTTTATCTCCTACATTAAACTTGTAAACGCTTTTTTGCAACTTACCCACCACTTTTAAACTCAAATCAGATTGAGGAGAAATCCGGCACGCTAATACACGCCCATTCGCCTCATCTTTGCCACTGATATGTTTACGGCTCATAGGTAACCCGCTGAACTTTCCACTTAGAACTTCAACTACGCATACACCGCAGCCGCACCATGACACCCAGAAGGAATACCAGATATACCGAGTGAGTGCCGCCATTGAGTTTAGGACTGTTTGTGTAGTACTACATGGAAAAGAGATTTCTGTTTTTACTAATGAAATCGTGTGTGTGTTCTTTTTATTTGTCTTCATTATCTAATTACTCATTTTCAACAACTATTGCAGAACACAAAATACATATCAAGCAGCACAGGCATGACCGCTTAATTAACTCTCTATAATTACATATGCCCTCCAAACGGCAGCGCTACTGAGCTTAGAATTTAACCAAATTGATAACTGTGCATACTCAGGGTCCTATAGCGCCAAACATCACAAAATAACTTCCCCTCATCCCCCTCTAATGCACCCAACGCGATAAGAAATGGCAAGTAGTGTTCTAAACTTGTAAAAGCCTTCTCCGCATATTTCATTTCAAATGGTTTCAGCACAGTATCAAGCACACGTGTTTTAACTTGTGCATCAATTGCGCTCATGACACTACTCGCCCAACTCGCCTCGGGCGCATAAACGTTTGCCCAATCAATCATAGATAAATTATGAACCAAACCACCGCTGGCAATTATTAACACGCCTTCTTTACGTAGGCAACCAAGTTGCTCCCCTAGCTTAAAAGCGAATTCGCACCCCTTACTTGGCGAAACAGATAAAGTCATTACAGGAATATCCACATCAGGGTACATCGCGAATAATGGGGTCCAAGCACCGTGGTCCAACCCCCTTTGATGGTCTTGAATAAAGCCTACTTTTTGTGCGATAGCACTCGCTACCACTTTGCCTGAAGGGGCTGGATACTCCAAGGTGTAGATATCATCAGAAAACCCAGCGAAGTCGTAAATAGTTTCCGAATTATCATTACCACTTATAGATGGAACAGCCGTTTCCCAGTGAGCAGACACAAGAAAAATAGCCATGGCTCACAAATAAAACAGGTAGTTTATTGCTTTTCATATTCAAAGAATCGGACTCTTGATGACCCCGAAATAAACACTAAAAACCATTCTTAATGATGCGTGTTTAAAATACCATTGAAAGCCCAGAGAAATTAATAATAGAGAGACTTACAACTACATTCAAAGTTTAAGTGCTTAAGAATACCACCCCTAGCTTATTAACTAAGTGGCATTGAACTTTTAGGTTTTGGTCGGGGCGAGAGGATTTGAACCTCCGACCACCAGTACCCCATACTGGTGCGCTACCAGGCTGCGCTACGCCCCGATGGAAGAAGTAATTCTATTTAAGAATGTCTAAGATTTCTTGCAACTCAGCTTTGATTTGCTGAATTTGAATTTTTGCTTGAGACGTATCTTGTTGTGCGTGGTCAGCCGATAGATGAGTTCTTGCGCCGCCAATGGTGTAGCCGTCTTCATATAATAGCCCACGGATTTGACGGATTAACATGACATCTTGACGCTGATAATAACGGCGATTACCTCTGCGCTTTACCGGCTCAAGTTGGGGGAATTCTTGTTCCCAATAGCGTAATACGTGTGGCTTTACAGAACACAGTTTGCTCACCTCACCAATCGTGAAGTATCGCTTAGCGGGTATCGCGGGTAATTCGTTATTATGCGTTGGTTCCAACATAAGTTTCTACTCGTTCTTTTAATTTTTGGCCTGCTCTTAGAGTGACTACTCTGCGCGCAGAGATTGAAACTTCTTCACCCGTTTTCGGGTTTCTCCCTGGCCTTGCATCCTTGTCTTTTAATTCAAAGTTGCCAAAGCCCGAAATCTTAACTTGCTCGCCTTTTTCAAGAGACGCTCTAATAGCTTCGAACATTTGTTCAACAATCTCTTTAGCTTCACGTTTGTTCAGCCCGAGTTCGTCGAATAGCTTTTCTGTTAAATCTGTTTTTGTTAATGCCATTGTTATTCCCTCAATTGGGCGTCAAATAAATCTTTTATTGAAACAAGCAGTTTTTCGATAGCCATTTCAATACCTTGGTCGACCAGTGTCTTTGATTTATCCTGTAAAATCAAGCCTAAGGCTATACTTTTTCTACCGGTTTCTACGCCTTCTCCTTCATAAACATCAAATAAGATTACGCCCTTAATAATGCATTCTAAGTTAGAAATATAACTGATGATTGAATTTACGCTTAGATTTTTATCTACATTAAGCGCTAAGTCGCGTCGAACCCATGGATATTTGGTAATAGGCTCGAAAATTGGCAACGATTTATCTATGATTAAGTCTTGCTTTAGCTCAACTAAATACACCGGTTTGTTGATATCCAGTGATTTCTCAAGCGCTGGGTGTAGCAAGCCTACCGTACCCACAAGCTTTCCATTTGCTGTTATTAATTCGGCCGTTTGCCCTGGGTGTAACGCTTCGTGTGCGGCGGTTTTAAATTCAAAGGCCGCAGCGCGCCCTGTTGCGCCTTTACCGTTTAAATTTAATATCGCTTCGATATCGTGTTTCACGTCGTAAAAATCAACCTTCCTCGTTTTTTCTGACCACTGTTCTGGCCAAACATCGCCCGTTACCGCCAGCGACAACATTTGTTCTTGGCGTAGCTCACCGTCTTTAACGGTGAACTTCAAACCCGTTTCAAACAGCCTGATGCTTTCTTGCTTTTGCTTAAGGTTACTTTCGACTGCCATCAATAATCCTGCCCAAAGCGTTGTTCGCATCACGGACATATCTGACGATATAGGGTTTTGAAGGCGATAAAATTCAGCGTTCGGTGTTAATTTTTGTAATAGCGCTTCATCAGTAAAACTATAGGTAACCGCTTCTTGATAACCTAGGTCAACCAGCAAGTCCTTAACCCTATCTATCGGTTGACGGCTTTCAACATCAGAAACAATCGTGCTGGGTATATTCAAGCTTACGTGCGGCAGCTTATCGTAGCCATACAAGCGCGCGACCTCTTCAACTAGATCAGCTTCTATTTCAATATCAAAACGATAAGACGGCGCCGTTACCATCCATTCATCCGCGTTCTTACCGTTAACGCACTGCATGTCTAATTTAGCTAAATAGCCTTCGACCGTTGCTGCCGTAAACTCAATGCCTAACAAACTATTAACGTGCAATAAACGAAGTTTAATAGATGGATTATTGGGTAGAGACTTCTCGTTGGATACATCCGTAACAGGGCCTGCATTGCCCCCTGCAATTTCAAGTAATAATTCAGTCGCACGATCAAGCGCACGATAGCAAAGCTGCGGATCTACGCCGCGTTCAAAGCGGTGTGATGAATCGGTATGCAGACCAAATTTACGCGCTTTTCCTGCAATACTGAGCGGTGCAAAAAATGCACACTCAAGGAAAACATCCGTCGTTTTGTCACCTACCGATGAGGGCTCTCCTCCCATCACACCCGCAAGTGCAAGTGGTGCTGCCTCATCCGCTATGACTAATGCACCATCGTCTAAATCAATTTCTTGTTCATTTAATAAAACGAGTTTTTCGCCTTTTGACGCACGCCTTACAACGATATCGCCTTGCAGCTTAGCAAGATCAAACGCGTGCAAGGGCTGTCCTAGCTCAAGCAATACATAGTTCGTTACGTCCACCAAAGGACCCAAACTGCGCTGCCCACAACGTCTAAGCTTTTCTTGCATCCACAGTGGTGTAGTTGCACTGGCATTCAGGCCCTCAATCACGCGGCCCAAATAACGCGGGCAATCTTCAGGTGCGTCTACCTGAACCGTTTTCTGCGTTTTAATTGATTCATCAATCGGCGATGTTTTTAGCGCTTGTATTTTCTCATCTGAAAAACACGCCACTTCACGCGCCACCCCTTCAATGCTCAAACAGTCTGCACGGTTAGGCGTTAAATCAACTTCGATAATCGTATCGTCTAACTGCATATACTCTCTAATACACGTGCCAATAGGCGCATCGCTGGGGAGCTCCAGAATGCCATCGGCAGAATCCGCAAGACCTAGCTCCTGCTCTGAACACAACATGCCATTGGATGATTCGCCGCGCAGTTTTGACTTCTTGATTTTAAAATTGTCTGGCAATACGGCACCCACCGTGGCAACCGCCACACGCAGGCCTGCTCTAACATTGCTAGCGCCACACACGATATTTAACGCATCGCTATCACCAATATCTACTTTGCAGATACTCAATTTATCGGCATTAGGGTGTTGTTCAGCCGATAGCACCTCACCGACAACAACGCTCTTAAATTCTGCCGCTGCAGGCGCTACAGAGTCCACCTCTAAACCCGCCATCGTCAGCTTATCGGTTAGTTGTTCTGTCGTTAAAGAATAATTAACAAACTCTTTTAGCCACGCTTCATTAATTAGCATTTCGTCTATCGCCTAACTTAATTAAATTGTTTCAAGAACTTTAAGTCGTTCTCAAAAAACAATCGTAAATCGTTAATTTTATAGCGGAGCATAGTGAGGCGCTCGACGCCCATTCCAAAGGCAAAGCCTGAAAACTCTTCCGCATCAATATTCACGTGCTCGAACACTTTCGGATGAATCATGCCGCAACCGAGTACTTCCAGCCAACCCGAGTGACTGCACACACGACAGCCCTTTCCTTCGCACATCATGCACTCGATATCAACCTCGGCTGAAGGCTCGGTAAAGGGAAAGTAAGACGGTCTAAAGCGCACCTTGATATCTTTTTCAAAAAAGACAATGAGAAACTCGCTCAATAAACCTTTTAAAGCACCAAAACTGATGTCTTTATCCACTACAAACCCCTCCACTTGATGGAACATGGGGGTGTGGGTTAAATCTGAATCACACCGATATACACGTCCGGGCGCGATGACCTTTAGCGGCGGCGCTTGGTTTTCCATAGCGCGAATTTGCACGGGTGATGTGTGCGTTCTAAGCAAGGTATGCGCATCAAAATAAAACGTGTCATGCATCGCTCTTGCTGGGTGGTGCGCGGGAATATTCAATGCCTCGAAATTATGGAAGTCATCTTCAATTTCAGGGCCCGTTGCCACCTCGAATCCGATACTCGCAAAAATCTTTTCGATTCTTCGCATGGTGCGCGTCACAGGGTGAACACCACCTATTCTTTGCCCTCGCCCCGGCAGGGTGACGTCAATAGTTTCTTCGGCTAGGCGCTTATTCAATGCTTCTGACTCTAAAGCCGATTTACGCTGTTCTAAAGTTGACTGAAAAGCTTCTTTGGCTTTATGAATAGCTGCGCCAGCTTTTGGCTTCTCTTCGGGCGGCAAACTCCCTAGCGTTTTCATTTGACGCGTAAATACGCCTTTTTTACCCAGGTACGCCACGCGTATCGCTTCAATATCAGCCAACGAATCGGCTTGCAGCAATTCTTTTTCAGCGTCTTTAACTACTTTATCTAATGAATTTTCCATGTTTTAATTTTTCTTGTTAAATTTTATGGGTCATGACAAGTTAAGCGGCTCTTTTCTGAACATTTTGAGTAAAATATTGTATATATCTTGCTCTCGATTATTAAATCTAAACTCACACTCTTTAAGGTGCAAATTGAACAAACCTTTATCCATTCCTTTAAACTTCACCAGTCGTATTTTAGCATAACCCCAAAACGACTCAATTCCATTGATATGGCTCGTGCCTCTAACAAACTCATTTTGGCTATGATGCACTCTAAAATGCTTCTTGTAACCAAAATCGACAAGTCCATTATAACCGCGCCAACCATCAGAATGAATAACGCTATTGAT
>LWTN01000197.1 GCA_002101225.1 Cycloclasticus sp. symbiont of Poecilosclerida sp. M
TTCTGTTTTTAAAGTCTTAACTAATGACTTAATTTTCTTTTTAAAGCAGTTAAAGTCCCACTATCTATTATTTGGATTTTTAATTCTATATTTGATAATAAGCTTTCAATATTATAACTACCCTCATTTGATTCTATATCTTTTCGTATATCACTTAGTGCTGTTTTATATGCTTCAGTTTCATTAAGAATGTCCTCAATATTTTTTGTCATTTCATCAATAGCTGGCACATATATGGAATCTTTATCTTTCTTAGCTACTGAGGTTCCAGCTCCAAATAAAAAGGCAATATTCTTCTTATCTGATATTAAGAGCTGTTGAAGTCCTTTGATATATTCCGATGGGTCGTGTGTCATATTAAATTTTTCCTATGCTGTATAAATCTCAAATTCCAATTCCCCAATCGCTTGTAAATATCCAATTTTACCGCTAAACAATCCAATAATTCTAACGTACAATTAAATGCTTCTAATGGTTGGGCTTGTAATTTTTTTATCTGTATATTTATCTAAATTATAATTGGTTTTATTGAAAAAATCCCCTTAGGATCAAAAACAGCTTTTAATTTTTCCTCAATACCCTGACGAACAGGGCTATTGTTATTGGGTTTAACCGATTTTTTTAACTCGCCAACATAAGTAATTGGCATAACTTTAAAACTGATTTGGGTGATGAGGGCTAATTTGCCTTGTGAACCGACTAATAGGCGGGCGACATCGTAGCCGGCGACATTTTTCATTACTTGTCCGCCGAAGTTTAGCAACTCGCCGTTGCCGTCGATGATTTGCACGCCTAATACGCTGTCAGACACGTCTTGTCCGCCGTTGGCATAGATGGCGCCGATGCTTTTTTCGTCTTTTGCGTAGAAAGTGAGGGCTTGATTGTTGTTTGCAAGTTGTGTTTTGATGTCGGCAATTTTTGTGCCTGCTTTGACGGTCATTACCAGTTCTTCGGCGGTGCTTTCATAAAAGAACACTTAGTTTATCTTCCAGCACTAGCCTTGAGAAGCGCAGGCTTCCATCTCTTTGGCCAAATTAAAGTCACGTTCGGTAATGCCGCCCGCCTCATGGGTGGTTAAATCTACGACCACTTTTTTATATACGTTAAACCACTCAGGGTGGTGGTTAGACTTTTCTGCCAGAATCGCCGCCTTTGTCATAAAGCCAAAGGCTTCGATAAAATTATTGAAAATAAATTCTCTATGCAGCTTGCCATCCAGTAGAGACCATTCAGGAAACGAGCTTAGAAAGCTTTGTATGTCTTCTTTATTGGCTTTTTCGATGAGCATAACAGTCATGTCTTGGTGGAGATTAAGATAAAGGTTATCTTAAAGTCCTAGCTAAGCGCAATATCAATCTGTTTCTTTAGCGTAGGCAAAACATCCTTCACAAACCACGGGTTATTTTTAAGCCAAATGTTGTTTCGCGGACTTGGGTGTGGCAACGGGATACATTCAGGTAGATAGCTTTCCCAAGCGGCCACGCGCTCGGTTAATGTCTTATGTTCTTTGGAGCAGTAGGCGGCTTGTGCATAGGCGCCTAAAAGCACCTTTAGCTTTAAATCTGGCAGTTGACTTAATACGGCTTGATGCCAAGTAGTGGCGCATTCGGGTCTTGGTGGTAAGTCACCAGATTTACCGGTTCCTGGATAGCACAGGCCCATCGGTAGAATAGCGATACAGGATGCATCATAAAAAAGCTCAGTTGAAATGCCCAGCCATTCACGTAAACGTTTGCCACTGGCATCGTCAAACGGGATGCCCGTTTCATGGACCTTTTTGCCGGGCGCGTGACCAACAATCAAAACCGAAGCGCTAGGGGTAAGTTGAAAAACGGGCCGTGGCCCTAACGGTAAATGTGGCTCGCAGATTCTGCAGTTCTTTAAGTCGTTTGTAAGCTGACTAAAAGATGACATGAGCTAAAGATTAGACTAAAAAACTTAGCAATAAAACTGCTGAAATACGCGTGTTATATAGTGGTGATCAAGCACGCCCGCGCTTTCGCGAATACTGTGCATCGCCCACATGGGACAACCGACATCAACGGTATTGATGCCGAGCTGAGCAGACGTCATGGGCCCAATGGTGCTGCCACAGCCGATGTCGCTACGGTGTGAATATTGCTGATAAGGTACATCCGCCTGTTCACAAAGCTGGATAAAGCGTGCTTGTGAGGCACTGTTCGACGCGTAACGAATATTGACGTTTACTTTTATAACGGGCCCTTGGTTAACCAGCACTTTATGCTCGGGTTCGTAGGCATTCGGAAAATTAGGGTGATAGGCGTGTGCCATATCGGCGCTAAGCATAAAGCTTTTCGATAGCGCGCGTTTGTACTCTTCAGGAAATACATTAAGCGAGTCTGCTATGCGCTCGAGCACGTCGGGTAAAAAGCTACCATCGGCCCCTTTATGGCTGTTGCTGCCAATTTCTTCGTGGTCGAAGAAAGCACAGACGTTAAATTGGCCTGAATTGAGTGAGCTATCAGAAATGAGGGCGCTGAGCCCAGCGTGGCAAGAGGCTAAATTATCCAATTGGCTATTGGCATAAAACTCATCATTTAGGCCATAAATTGCACCGGTTTGTGTGTCGCAGGCGTGTAATTCCCAAGCAGAAATGTCGCCAACATTGATGCCAAGTTCAGCGGCTAATAGGTTAGGAATTTTTTGTTCGTTAAGTTGCTCATTAGCAATGGAAAGCAATAAAGGTAATTCGGTTTGTTTGTTGAGTTTTAAGCCGTCGGTGTTCACTTTTGGGTTCATGTGAATAGCGAGGTTTGGCAAACGCAGGAAGGGCTTTTTAAAGTGCACGAGTTTAGAGCTTAACGCCCCGTTTTCTTTAATGTGAACGCGCCCAGCTAGGCTTAAATCGCGATCGGTAAAGGTCGCTAAAATAGCCCCGCCGTACACTTCAACACCCACCCGATTAAATACGCCCGACTGACTATCTGGTTTCTGTTTCACCCGTAACCCAGGTGAATCGGTGTGTGCACCAATCAGCCTAAACCCTTCCTTTGGCAGGTTATCACCTATGGTAAAGGCAATGATGGATGAATCATCACGAATGACGTAGTAACGCCCCCGTGTCTTTATTGACCACGCATCAGCTTCAAGCAATTCACAGAAGCCGTTGTTGTTTAGTATTTTCGAGGTCGTACGCGCGGCGTGCCAAGGGCTGGGGCTTGAATCAATATAATCGAGCAAGGCTCGAGCGTGTTGTTGCGCTGATGACATATTATTTTTTCGACTCTAAATTAAGTGATGCGGAGTTAATACAATAACGAAGCCCCGTTGGCTGAGGCCCATCCTCAAATACGTGGCCTAAATGGCAATCGCAGTTAGCGCAAACGACTTCGACTCGTGTCATGCCAAGGCGGGTGTCTCGGTTTTCTTTAATGTTATCGGCGTTAATGGGTTTCCAAAAGCTTGGCCAACCGCTACCCGAGTCGTACTGAGTATCCGATTCAAAAAGGGGCGTATCGCAACACTTGCAGCGGAAAATTCCGGCTATTTTACTATCGGCGTATAGGCCAGAAAAAGCAGGTTCGGTGCCCTTCTGCCGACATATTCTGTATTCGTCGGGCGTCAATTGCTGTTGCCATTCTTGATCCGTTTTGCTGATCATATTTGGGTTATAAATAGTGTGGAAGTGAAATAGCCGAGCGCCCTTATGATAGGGCGCTTATAAGTAGGAATAGGCTTTAAAGGCTATTAAATATAAGCGCAATCCACGCTTGTTCGTTCACAAAGCCGCCGCCCCATTCAATCCACTTGTTGGGCAATCCCTCAAGTTGAATTTCTTCAAGGGTTTCGCCTTGCGCGGCTAGGTCTTTAACGAAAGAGGTCGTTGCAACGAGCATCTCGTGGTAACTCTTCAAGCCTTTCATATCAGAAATTGCGCCGTGCCCAGGTATGACTATCGCATCGTCGGGTAAGGCTGTAATAATATCACCCACGTTTTTTGTCAGGCCAAAGGCATTACCACCAGTCGCTAAATCTACGTAGGGGAACGTGCCCGCAAAGAAATGATCACCCAGGTGGGCCACATTACTCCTATTGAAATAGATGATGCCATCGCCATCAGTATGTCCATTGGGGTAGTGCATAAATCGAATGTCTTCACCATTAAAGTGAATGGTTAGAGCTTTGTCGAAGGTGACGATTGGCCATGCGCTTATAGGTTGGGCGGGGGTTTTACCAAATGAATTTTCCTGGTTTGTCATCAAACGTTTTCTAACGTTGGTGTGCGCGATAATGGTCGCATGATCAGAAAGGTTAGCATTGCCGCCCGTATGGTCGCCGTGCCAGTGAGTGTTGAGGATAAAGCGTAATTTCCCCGCGCTAAGCTTTGAAATAGACGCGGAGACTTTGTCAGACATGGGCGAGAGTAAGTCATCGATAATGAGGATACCGTCTTCACCAGCCGATACACCGACATTGCCGCCGGCAAAGCCGCCCTGTCCTTCCAGCATGTAAATGTTATTACGGGCCTTGACGGTTTTTAGCGTCATTTTAGAAAAATCTTGGTCTAAAAATCCAGCCACAGAAGACGCCGAAAAAAGCACCATAAATAATAAAGATAAAAACTTTATGTTTGAACGCATAACCTTCTCCTTAAGTAATAGTGAGATTAATTTATCGGTAATAGGTGGTTAAAGCAAACCTTTCTTACGTTGTTTAGTCGCGTATTATCGTTTTTGGCCACCACCCCGCATGCCAAAGCTTAAGCGGGACTATTTCGACGGGTTCACCATTTTTGTGGAACCAAGAATCCACCACGTAGTCTTTTCCCGTTGACGGATTATTAATCATGGCCGAAGTATGTGGCCAGCCGTTAAAGAAAAAGCCACGATTAACGCGGTAGCCTTCGCGGTGAAAATTTATCCAGCCTTTTTCACGCAAAATACGTAAGTAGAGGGTGGTGTTTTTTGCTTCATCTACGCAATCCATTTGACGCTGAACATCAAAAAGAGGCGCCTCAAACGTACCAGGTAAGTCATACGCTGTTTTAGTCATGGGGCCAACGTAGCGTTCAATTTGGCCAATAGCACCTGCAATTTGTTTGCGCTCCCTTTCGGCCGTTGTAGCGGCGGGGCTGAAATAACCCCCAATCACTAGCCACTGCTCGTTGCTGAGCGAAATTTTATCAACGTGGCGACAGCCATAACCGGAACAAATTCGAATGCTGTTTAAATCAACGGGCTTAAGGTCCTTTTGCTGAATGGCGCAAGCGCCGAGGGTGGGAAAAAGGAAAATAAGAGTAATTTTTTTATGAAAAGCATCTAATTGTGTAGGCCTTCTTATGATGGCTTTAGTTTAACGCTTTTTTGACCAGTGCCGACAAGTGCTCGGGGAGCTCTGCTTGTAGCGCAACTTGTTGCCCCTTCTCAGACATTTTCACCCACGTTTTTTTAATAATATCGATGAGCTTGTCTTCTGGGTGTTTTTTCACAAAAGGGTCTAGGTAATGTTGCAAAAAAACTAGGCAAGACACGTCTTCTAAGATCTGCGATTCAGGGTCTGTTTTCAGCTTTCTTTTTTGAATAATATGTTGCGCGCGTTTAATGGAATTAGCGTCATAGCCTACTTTTTTCATGGCCTCTCCCAGGATTTTGGCGTGCAACTTGGCAAGCTCAGTTCGCCAGCGCAGGTAGCCATCCAAGCCTTCGGGGTAATCTTTACGCACCAGCTTCCAACGGCAAACGTGTTGCGCGTAACAGGCTAAGGTTAGCGGTTCAGATGCGGTGTTATCAAAAACCTTTAAGGTCTCTAACATACGCTTTGAATACAACTTTTCGGCGCCGTTACATGGGTCGCCTGCATTTGCATCGTCAATAAGCTGAATGGTTTTGTCTAGGGCGTTATTCATAATGAGTTGAGTGTTAAATCGGGGTGAGCATGTTTGTACGCTTAAGAGTCTATCGTGTACTGGTAGAAACAATAAATCAAGCTGTCTATGAAAGCACTCAGATTAGTGGGTAAGGGTCTTATTTCGTATCGCCAACCGGTGCGGCAAATGCGTCAGAAATTAGCCCGTCAACGTTTGAACACGTTAGGCTATTTAAAAAAGCGAGTAAATCTGTTTTTTCATGGGCGGTTAAACCAAGGGGTTTTATTAGTGGGTCTAAGTCAGTATTTCTTACACCACCTTGATTATAAAAGTCGATGACCTCTTCTAGAGTTTTAAAGGCGCCATCGTGCATATAGGGCGCTGTTAAGGCAATATTTCTTAATATTGGGGTTTTATATTTCCAGCGATCTTTGGGGTTTTCGGTTATTTCATATAAGCCAACATCGTTGGGCTTTTTTTCCGAAACAGAATCGAACAGGTTAGAGTCAATTTCAATATATTGCCCAGGAGCAACGAGGATTTTTTGCTTCTTCAGACGTTGGTGCATGGAAATTTGATAGCCATGCTCGGTGGTGTGTAATTTGTGGTCGGTAAACAGCTCACTGTTTTTATTAATGTTATGGCAGGCGATGCAGTTTGCTTTGCCTTTGAATAATTGAAAGCCCCTTTTTACGGATGCGTTAACAGCGGTGTTGTTATGGCCAAAGTGCCATTGGTCAAAAGGGCTGTTGGCTGAATTTAAACTGCGCTGATAACTGGCAAAGGCCATGCCCAGTGTTTCCATATTAAGCGGTTTATTGAAAGCGGCTTCAAACAGGCCATGATAATCACTGAGCGAACGAATTTTGCGCAAGACGATGGCGACTGATGGGTTGCCCATCTCATTGTGCGCCAATAAAGGTTCCCAAATTTGTTGTTCTAGGCTGTCTTCACGCCCATCATGAAATAATGTTTTAGCATAGGCAACATTTTAAAAAGGGTCGGGTTATTCCTTCGACCTGAACGCCCTTCTATGCCAACGGCTGTTCTGGCACATGGCACAAGAAAAAGTATTGTTGAGTGATAACCGACGATCGAAAAAAAGTTTACGGCCCAGGGAAACTTTTTCAACAGTGACGGGGTTGTTACTTGGAACAGGGGTGGGCGGTAACCCAAGTGGCGGCTGTTTAATGAAAGCTATTAAATCCGTCTTTTTGCCGACACGGGTGCTGAGTGCTTTGCTATTGGTCGTATAACTTTTATCGCTGTAACCTGTTTTGTCATCCCCCGCGCCGTGTAAGCTAGGGATGGCTTTTTTATCGTCGGCAAAGCAGCCTAAGGAAACAATAAGGAGTGAAAGTAAAAGCCCACATTTTTTCATAAGCCTTATTCTAACGTGAGTGTCTTCACATCATTAATTAAAATATCGGGGTGTAAAAAGCCAACACTGTAAATTTTTCTAATTTTTTTATGCTTATCAATTAAATACACACGAGGGTATGTTAAAAAGTGCCCGTTGATTGCCCTTCCTCGTTATATTCTTGTTGAATAGTTTGGTTGTAACCTTCAAGAATAGGTCGTAATTCTTTTTGAGACGCCGTGGTTAAAAAGAGCCAATCAGTTTGTTTGGTTTCTAATGACTTAGCATATTTTGCCATCATCTCTGGCGTGTCGTGTTTCGGGTCAAAGCTTAGAGTAATTAAGCGCAAATCTTTTTTTAGGCCGGCTTTAGATAAACGACGTTTTATTTTGTGAAATACAGATGTGGATAAAGGGCAGCCATTAACATCGTTACAGGTTGCATAGATAAAGCTAAGCAAAACGACTTTGTCGCCCATCAAATCATCGAGTGGCTTAGCGTTTTTCTTGTCACTGTCTGCAAGAGCGTGTAGTGAAAAAAAACGATGGATAAGTGTAAGAATATTTTCGTTTTCATAAGTGTGGCCGAATAAAAAAGGGCTACCCGAAGGCAGCCCTTTGCATAGCAAATATTTATTTAGAAAGTGATGCGATAATAGCGTCAGCACTTTTTGAAGGTGCTTTTGCGTGCAAAGCATTCGAACCAAAACGCATTTGGTGAGGGAAGCCTAAACCTAATTTAATAAAGTCTAAATCGAAAGTTTTAGTCAGTTTTTTACCGTCCCAATCAAACGCACGTAGGTACCGGTCTTGGCTCTCGTCTTTTTTGTCCCAGTTAGCGAGTAAAGATGAGGTGTAGTACAAACGAGTACCGTCCCAGCTTGAAGACACCATGTTTACTTGCTTACCAATAGTTTGTTCAAACACTTGTGTTGGCGCATGCGGGTTTGAAATATCAAACTGGCGTGTTTTGCCGTCTATAAAGGTGTTCACCCACAACGTGTTGTCATCGCTTGAAATAGAGATATCAACAGGAAGTGGAATTTTAGACGCGTCGCCAATTGCGGCAACATCTTTTGCTTGCCATTCGCCTTTATCATCTTCATAAATCAACCAAATTCTTGATGTTAACGCTGTTGTGGTAAAGCAGTAGTTTTTATCAGAACCCCATGCACAACGAATTTCTAACGGTGCTCCTGGTACGTCTAATACTTTTTTAGGTTGCTTCGTGTGTAAATCCCAAATCACAACGGTATTGCCCATGCGTTTCATCGCTTCAGCATCGCCAACTAATTTGCCAAAATCCATCATGTAGTTGTTCCAACCAGTGAACGATGATGTCACCATCATGTTGCGGCGAGGAAGTACGCGAACGTCATAACCATAACCATCAGCAAATTTTCCTGATTTTTTAGCACCATTTAGATTTTCATCCGTTGGCATCCAATGCGTTGCAACAAAATCGCCAGCGTTTGTATATTCAACTAACGCAGTACGACCACCGTGATCTTTATTGTTTGATAAACCACTGATCATCATAGTGCCAGGCATAGCATATGTAGTATGTGGCCCAACAACAAGACCGCTGTCGGCTACAAAGTTTTCAATTGTCTTATGTAGTGTTGGTTTTGAAGGATTTGAGTGCACATCAAAAATGAAGATTTTGTTTGTGTCTAAACCGCCAGCCCAAAGGTATTTACGGTCATCAGTAAAGCCTGAGTGATGTGCTTCGTTGCGCCCGCCAACAGAAATACTGTTAATAACGTTGCCGTAGTCTTTATCTTTAGGATTTGCTGCAATGGTTACCAACTTGTCTTGCTCATCACCAACGCCAACAGCGCCTAGCGTCCATACATAAATATAGTCTTCTTGACCTACAATTTTAGCCATGTAAGGCGACATGCAAGTTTCATCAGCTTGTGCTGCTTGGGGTAATACAATCATGCCGATGCTTAAAGCAACAGCAGAACCCAGCATCACGCCTTTAAGCGTTTTACCAAATTGTGTAAATGTATCTTTAGAAATCATTTCTCAACCTCATTTTGTTATTGGGTTTTTAATTGTGGGCTTTAATGCAGGGCGATAACAAGGTCTAAATAAGACAAAACCGTGCTATTTATGCCACAACCATTGTGGTTTACGATTCAAGTATGACGCAAGTCACGGGTTAAATTGCCTAGAGTCTGTTAATTAGAAAAGGGGTTTATGGCATCGTTTGAAAAGACCAAAAGTAGTGAAAGTAACAGTTTGATAGTTACTCGACCACTTCATTACCGCGGCACCATTTTGTCACCTCGTTAATAGAAGAGGAATAGCCTAAATCTACAATTTTCTCTAAGTGCTGATACTCAAGTGTACCCACGGTATCTACGGGCAGTAATAAGTAGAGGCTTGTCAAGCTCTTTTCATTAGATTGCATGCTTTTATTAACCGCAGCGAGCGTCATCGAGCGTGAAACAATATCAAAAATGCTGGGGATATAGTCCTTACGGCGGAAAGGATTAAGGCGTGCTAATAACAGCCTTAAACCAGAAGTGCTTATGAAGTGGCTTTCATTATTAGCCAAATCAACCTTAGGCGAAATATCAACAGCGATGATTTTTCCACCTGCATATAAATCGTTCATGATATCAATCGGCAAGTTATTGAGAACACCACCGTCGACGAGCAAATCGCCTGATTGTAAAACGGGGGGAACCATTGCCGGTAAACTCATGCTGGCACGCAAGGCATCTTTAATAGCGCCTTTATTATGAATAACTTGCTCGGCACGTGTTAAATTTGCCGAAACACAAAAAAAAGGAATCAGTAGGTCTTCAATTTGTCTGTTGCCGATGGCCCTCTCAAGATTTTCTTCAATTTTCCTGCCCTTAATGAGCGATATAATCGGCAGGGTAAAGTCAAAAAATTTACGAAAGTACCGCGAGCATAACTCAAACGTTTTGTTTGAGTCGTATTGTAAGGCGATAGCCGCACCAATAATGGCGCCAATACTGGTGCCGCCAACGATATCGATAGGGACACCGTTCTCTTCTAATGCCTTGAGAACGCCAATATGCGCATAGCCTCGTGCCCCGCCGCCACCTAAGACAAGACAGTTTGCCTGTCCGGTAATAATTCTGGCAAGGCGTGCAAAGTCTTCAAGGTATTCGTTACGCACATGGTAGAAGCTTTGAATGCGACGTTTTTCAAGCCAACGTTTTGTGCCGACTATCTCTTCGGTATCGGCAGGATGAACGAGAATAAGGCTTTGTTTGAGGTGGCTGGAAAAATCCCATAGGGCGTTAAGCTTTTTTTCTAGAGGGCTTTGCTCAACACTTGCTTCTGAGTCGGCGACTAATAACAGATGGTCGGCCTGCCTTATTGTTCTCTCAGTCCACTCTGACCAGTCGTTATCGGCAATTAGAATGATGTTTTCATAAAGAATTTCTTGCTTATGTAGCCATTGAGAAATTTCAATATTTTTAATGCTGGTGCTGGGCTCTTGAGCAATACTCTCTTGCCCAAGTTCTTTATCAATATCTTTGGCACTAAAGTAAGCGGTGGATCCCGTAAATTTCATGGCTGAAAATAAAGAGGAAACAAATTCTTTCGTATTAAAGTTTTCGTGTACGGCTGCAACGACAAAAATTTTGCCTTTGCGATGTTTGGCAGGCTTTTTGTTGAATTCATTTTTTAGCCGTGTCGCAACTAAACGGGCAATTTGTAATGTAATTTGGGGATGGGTTTCTGTCAGGCGCTCAAAGCCCTCGCTGGACAATTCAGCCAGTATGCTGTCACGCGCGGCAGCGACAGTCCCTTGGCGGCCAGAGCCAGTCAAGGGTGCAATTTCACCCACCGTTTCACCGGCAACCATTTCTGAAACAAGGCGATGGCGCCCATTGCCTTCATCCATGGTTCTACGCATTTTGCCCGCCAGTATTAAATAAATAGAATCAGACGGATCACCTTGCCTATAAAGTACTTGGCCGCTGCCCAAACTATGCCAAGTGATTCCTTTGAGTAACTCTTTGAAGCTTTTCGGGTCATGAAAGTTAAACAAACTGCTCATATATAAAGCGAATTGCCCGCGATAGAGAAGGGCTCGGATTGTTTTGTCGAAATAAAACTTCGTATCTGGATATTGTTGCAAGATAGGGCTAAGGACATTATCGGGAATTGATAAGAGGATTGTTTGCTCCGCCGCCACTAAAGAAATTTCGCCTTTAAAATCCACCTGAGATTTAAAATCACCAATGAACGCACCGACCCCAAATTCATCCAACGCTTGATTGCCATATGCATGGCTTTTTAAAAAGAAAGAAAGCTTGCCCGAAACAATACTAAAAATAGTAAACCGGCTGAGGTGGTTAAAAATTAACTTTTCGCCTGCTTGCAAGGTCGTTTCACTGCAAGATTTTGCCATTTCTTGAAGGGTTTTAGACTTTATGCGTGTGAATTCAGGCAATACCCTTAAGGCGTTGTATCGATCTTTTTCGGATAACATCATTTCTTAACAATCTTCTAAATGTTGAGTTAGTATTTAGCTGTGTAGGTGGCTGGATTATATGTTTTGTAATCAATGATAGGCAGCATATTTTCATGCGCCATTTCTATGTCGACCGTAAGCTATAACGGATGGTTCCGTATCAGTAGCTCATTACTTGGGTTAGAAAGAGAGTTATTTCAATACCCCTTAAGCAAGCAGATGTTTCAGACAAGCTAAAACGGGGTTCGTTCACTTCTATTTTTTACAATACGTTGCTTTAGTTTTCTGATGTTGTTGGGTCGATAATTAATTTCACCTCTGAAACACTATTGGCTGGAAAACCACCTCTTTCAGCGGGCTCACGAACAGCCTTTCCGTTTGGGGCAATGTAAACACAATAAATCTTATCGCCGGTCACGAAGCTTTACAACCATTGGGTTTAACTATTCATTTCACGTAAAACCCCACATGAAGTTTGTGAGATACCTTGTAATTCTTCGGCAGATAAATTTCCAGCCCCTGGTATTTCGCGTTCGATGATGTACTTTGGCATGGGATTCCTTTTTGTAAGTTAAGCGTTAAAAACGCTAGTGGAGGGTATTGTGAACCGATAATTGATGTATATTAAGGTCTAAATATGACAAAAACGGACTATTTATACCAAATATAACGATTTCTATCCTCGCTCTTGAAGAAACGATGACTTATACCCTAGCGGGTCCGTACGATATTTTTTCTACAGCAGCCGTGTGCAGTCAACAAATGCGGCCGGCATCAGCGCTTTTGTAACGGATACTTCGATTGTTGGTATAAAAAAAGGCACTTTAAGGTGTTACAGCGATTTAACAATAGGGTGCCAAAAATCGTTGGAAGACGTTACAACGACAGATCTGATTATCATTCCTTCGATTGAGTTTATTGACGAACCTTTTTTAATAAAATACCCGGAATTAAAAGACTGGCTTATTCAGCACCATAAAAGAGACGCGGTAATTGCCAGCATTTGTGCCTGCGCTTTTTTAATAGCAGAAACAGGCTTGTTAGATGGGAAAATATCGACAACACATTGGGCGTTTTCAGATGCTATGCAAGAACAGTTCCCCGCAGTGGATGTGCATAGCGATAAGATTATTACAGAACAAGACAATATTATTTGTGCGGGCGAGGCAACCTCGTGGCAAGACCTCGTTGTTTATTTGGTGGAGAAATACTCAAGCATTGATACAGCGAAACATATTGAGCAATTCTTCCTTTTAAATTCACATAGAGAAGAGCAGCGGCCGTATAAGCTACTTAAAAGCACGGTTGCACACGAAGACCAGATTATTAGAGAAGCTCAGGAATGGATTGAGAGTAACTTAGTGGCTGAGAATTTGTTAAACAAGGTGACGCAGGGTTCGGGTTTGCCAGAAAGAACGTTTAAACGACGTTTTAAATTAGCAACAAAACAAACGCCTAATGAGTATATTCAAAATGAACGTATTGATACGGCAAAAAAGTTACTGTTAACAGAATTGTCTACCGTACAAGAGATTGCTGAACAAGTTGGTTTAATGGATGGCAGCTATTTTAGACGTTTATTCAAACGTAAAACGGGCATGACAGCGCATGACTTTCGTAAGAGCTTTGCAAGCTCAAACGATGAAAAACGAATTTTACGAAAACAATAGCGTCATTGTTTGGTTAGGTTGAACTTCTTGCCAGTGTCTGCGTCTGTACTTTATTATTACGCATTGTAGTAATAATAAATCAAAAATTTAAACGAAAAGGAGAGGGTTATGCGAGCATTAGTGTTGTTGTACGGGGTGGTTAGTTATTTTATATTTTTCGGGGTATTTGTTTATGGGTCATGACAAGTTAAGCGGCTCTTTTCTGAACATTTTGAGTAAAATATTGTATATATCTTGCTCTCGATTATTAAATCTAAACTCACACTCTTTAAGGTGCAAATTGAACAAACCTTTATCCATTCCTTTAAACTTCACCAATCGTATTTTAGCATAGCCCCAAAACGACTCAATTCCATTGATATGGCTCGTGCCTCTAACAAACTCATTTTGGCTATGATGCACTCTAAAATGCTTCTTGTAACCAAAATCGACAAGTCCATTATAACCGCGCCAACCATCAGAATGAATAACGCTATTGAT
>LWTN01000198.1 GCA_002101225.1 Cycloclasticus sp. symbiont of Poecilosclerida sp. M
ATCAATAGCGTTATTCATTCTGATGGTTGGCGCGGTTATAATGGACTTGTCGATTTTGGTTACAAGAAGCATTTTAGAGTGCATCATAGCCAAAATGAGTTTGTTAGAGGCACGAGCCATATCAATGTGTAATCCCCCCAATAAATAATTGGAGTTTTAAGCCGTTATTTTTTATGGGACAGGTTTGCCTTCCCAATTATCCAATATTTCTCTAGCGGCTCTAAAAGCTTCTTGAGTGGCGGGAGCACCGCAATAAACCGTTGAATGCAGCGGCGTTTCGCGTATTTCCTCTTTCGTACAGCCATTACGAAGCGCGCCTCTAACGTGGCCTTTTAATTCTACAGGTGCTTTAAGTGCGGCGAGCATCGCAATGGTGATCGGCTTCGAGTCTTCAGTTCTAGACTAGGGCGGTTCCACGTGGCGCCCCAGCCGTGTTCATTAATGTACTCTTGAACAGGTTCAGTTAACCAGTCTATGTTGTTAAGTGCGCAATCGACAAACTCATCTTCCATGACTTGGCGGCAAATGGTTTCACCGGAGGTTTTTTTGAAGATGTTGTCATGCTTCTATTCTCTTTGGTGGCAGAGTAATCAACCCTATTTTTGTTGAAAATGGCTGCGTGTAGGCTTTATAAAATCATCTCTGGTGCGTGCTCGGGTACCACTAAAGTGCCGGCCGTTTTTTGCTGAATTTCATCAACAGAAATTCCTGGAGCACGTTCCAGTAAATGGAAAGCCCCATCCTTTACTTCTAAAACAGCGAGGTTGGTAACAATCTTTTTAACGCAGCCAACGCCTGTGAGTGGTAACGTGCAATTTTCTAGTAACTTTGAGTTATCGCGCTTGTCAGCATGGGTCATGGTGACGATGATATTCTCTGCGCCGGCGACTAAATCCATTGCGCCACCCATGCCTTTAACTAATTTCCCAGGAATCATATAAGAGGCGATGTTGCCGTTTTGGTCGACTTCAAAAGCACCCAGTACGGTTAAGTCAACATGCCCGCCACGAATCATGGCGAAACTTTCGGCGGATGAAAAAATAGAGGCACCTACAGCCGCGGTAACCGTTTCTTTGCCAGCATTAATCATGTCGGCATCTACTTGCTCCTCCGTTGGGTAGGGGCCGATACCTAGCAGGCCATTTTCTGACTGCAGCATGACCTCAATATCACCTGGCACATAGTTAGCGACCAAAGTTGGTATACCAATACCTAAGTTAACGTAGTAGCCGTCTTTCAGCTCTTGAGCTACTCGCATGGCAATTTGATCACGGTTTAATGACATAATGAATTCCTTAATTTTTTGCTAAGGTTAATCTTTCAATGCGCTTCTCGAAAGTTCCTTGAATGATACGGTTGACATAAATTCCCGGTGTATGGATTTCATTGCGGTTTAGCTCACCCACTTCAACAATTTCTTCCACCTCAACAACGGTAATTTTACCCGCGGTTGCCGCCATTGGATTAAAGTTCATAGCAGTATCACGGAAAATAAGGTTGCCAATTTTATCGGCTTTCCATGCTTTAACGATGGCAAAGTCACCGGTGATACTTTCTTCTAAAATATAATTGCGACCATTAAATTGCTTAGCTTCTTTACCTTCTGCTACAGGTGTTCCTACTCCAGTTGCGGTATAGAAGGCGGGGATACCCGCACCACCCGCGCGCATTTTTTCTGCCAACGTGCCTTGTGGTGTCAGATCAACTTCCAATTCGCCTGAAAGATACTGACGCTCGAATTCGGCATTTTCCCCAACATAAGAGGACACCATTTTCTTAATTTGTTTATCCTTTAAAAGGATGCCTAAACCAAAATCATCGATACCACAATTATTTGAAACGATGGTGAGCCCTTTAACGCGCATGTTTTTAATTTCTTGGGTCAGCCCCTCCGGGATACCGCAAAGCCCAAAGCCACCGGCAATAATGGTCATGTCGTCTGTTAGCCCAGCCATTGCCTCTTGATAGGTGGTTACGACTTTATTAAAGCCACTCATAGTTTCTCCTTATTAAATTTATGTAACCCGTCTTGAGTATTGTAGGCTGAACGAGTTGGTTAAACGCAGAGTAGTGTAGCGAGTCTAGTGGCCAATAGCGGCAATTCGGCTGTTATTTGTACCCTTTAGTTGGTCGGTTATGTAATGACCGGCTGCAACCAATTTATCGAGGTCGATACCCGTTTCAATGCCCATACCATGCAACATATAAACGATGTCTTCTGTGGAAACATTACCTGATGCACCCTTTGCATAAGGGCAACCACCAAGGCCTGCAACGGAGGCATCAATGTTGGGAATGCCATATTCCAGGCAAGCCAGAATGTTGGCGAGCGCCTGACCTCGTGTGTCGTGAAAGTGAAGCGCTAGTTTTTCTGCAGAAACTTGTTGCAAGACGGCCTCAATCATTTTTTGAGCTTTCAAGGGTGTACCGATACCAATCGTGTCACCCAGTGAAACTTCGTAACAACCCATATCGATTAAAGTTTTTGTGATGCGTACAACTTCGTCGATAGACACGTCCCCTTTGTAAGGACAGCCTAAAACGCAAGACGTATAACCACGTACTTTAATGCCGTTGTCTAAGGCTTTTTGCATTAATGGCTCAAAGCGTTTTAACGATTCATCGATGGTGCAGTTGGTGTTCTTTTGACTGAATGTTTCAGACGCTGCGGCAAACACGGCAACTTCTTTTGCGCCACATTCTAATGCTCGGTCAAAACCTTTTAAATTAGGCGTTAGAACGATATATTTAGTGTCAGCACGCGCAGGTAGTTGAGCAAGAATATCAGAGGCATCGGCCATTTGCGGTACCCATTTCGGGCTGACAAAACTACTCACCTCAATGTCTTTAACACCTGCGTCACAAAGCTGGTTAATGAGGGCTAATTTAGTTTCTATGGGCACTTCGGCTTTGACGTTTTGTAGCCCGTCACGTGGTGATACTTCAACAATTCGAACACTTTTAGGGTAATTTTTGGCCATTATTCTTCAACAAACGTAATCAAGGTTGCATCGGCTTCTACAAAGTCCTCTTCAGCATAGAAAACCTGATTAACCGTGCCGTCAAATGGGGCGGTTAATGTATGCTCCATTTTCATAGCCTCAAGAATGGCTAAAGATTGGCCTTCCCTCACGACATCGCCGTTGGCGACTAACACTTTTAGAAGTTTTCCTGGCATCGGCGCTACAATGCTAGATGCGCCAGGGGAGTCAGAAATGTCGGCTGCAAATGGGTTTACTTCATTCAATAGATACCAACGATTTTTCCATGAAATCAGAAGGGCTTCTTCGTGCCTCAAGGTAATGAAACGCTCCCAACTGTTATTAACCTGTAACCGTAATACATTAGCTTCAGACTCCTGGCCGATTACGTGTAGGTCATTGTCTAAATGAAAGACAAAGTGGCTTTCGCTTTCTGTTACGACGATTTCAATGTCATCACTGTCTTCATAGCAGAAAAACAAACTGCGTTCGCTTTGACCATTAAGGCGCCAACCGGTGGTGTCGTACCATGGGGAATTTGAATCATTGGATGCTGACGCCATAGCGGCAACGGATTTTTGTTGGTCGAGTAATAACCGAACGCTGGCGGCCAATAAAACATTTTGTGGTAATTCAACGCGGCTGCTGTCTAAAATTTCATCCAGTTTGGCATCAATATATTGAGTGTCTATTTTGTTATCAATGAAATCAGGGTGAGTCGATAAGGTCTCCAAGAAGGCGATGTTGTTCTCTACACCGATAATGCCAGAATCACCCAATGCATTCAGTAATCGAGCGCGGGCAATCTCACGCGTTTCGCCCCAAACGACCAATTTAGCGATCATGGGATCGTAAAATACGCTGATGGTATCACCTTGCACAACACCCGTTTCAATACGGTAATTTTCATTCGCTTGCGGGAAACGCAGCGCGTGTAATTTGCCGGTCGAGGGTAAGAATAAGTTGTTAGGGTTCTCTGCGTATAAACGCGTTTCAAATGAATGCCCCGTGCTGGTGATTTGCTCTTGTTTCAACGGCAATGTTTCACCTGCTGCAACACGAACTTGCCATTCAACAAGATCTTGTCCAGTCACCATTTCAGTTACAGGGTGTTCTACTTGTAGACGTGTATTCATTTCCATAAAGTAGAAAGAACGGTCTTCACCGACGATAAACTCTATGGTACCCGCACCGTTATACTTGATAGCTCGTGCAGCATTAACGGCGGCAACACCCATCGCTTCACGGGTTGCTTGATCGAGGAATGGAGAGGGGGTTTCTTCAATAATTTTTTGATGACGACGTTGTAATGAACATTCACGTTCGTGTAAATGGACGTAGTTATCGTGCGTGTCACCAAATACCTGAAATTCTATATGCCGCGGTTTGCCAATATAGCGTTCTAATAAAACGCGGTCATCTCCAAATGCATTTTGAGCTTCACGCATAACAGCGTCTAATAAATCGTCAAATTCTTTAGCGGCATTGACGACGCGCATGCCCTTGCCACCACCGCCAGATACTGCTTTGATTAATAGAGGGTATCCAACTTTGTCGGCCTCAGCTTTAAGGTGTTTTGCGCCTTGTTGTTTACCATGATAACCAGGAACAACCGGTACATCTGCCGCTTCCATAAGTGCTTTGGCCGCATCTTTAGCGCCCATTTTTTCGATGGATTCAGCTGAAGGGCCAATGAAGGTTATGCCAGCGGCTGGACAAGCGCGTGCAAATTCACTGTTTTCAGATAAAAAGCCGTAAGCGGGGTGAATCGCATCAACGCCAATTCTTTTTGCAAGCTCAATGAGGGTATCGGCTTTCAAATAGGATTCGTCAGGAGGAGAGCCACCTATATGGTATGCCTCATCAGCTAGCTTTACATGGCGTGAGTCACGGTCAGCATCTGAGTAGACAGCAACGCTGGTAATACCCATTTTCTTTAATGTTGAAATAACACGACAGGCGATTTCACCACGATTAGCTATTAATATTTTTTTAAACATAATTGATTACCTTACGAATTACATTCTGAAAACGCCATATTGGGCGTCTTCTGTCGGTGTTTTAGCGGCAACCGCTAAGGCTAAGCCGAGCACGCGGCGTGTATCTCTTGGATCAATAATGCCATCATCCCAAAGTCTAGCAGTGGCGAAGTAGGGGTTTCCTTGTTCTTCATACTGCACATAAATAGGTTTTTTAAAGGCTTCTTCTTCCTCAGCTGACCAAGTCTCGCCGCGCTGTTCTATTGAATCACGTTTAACCGTAGCTAAAACTCCCGCAGCTTGCTCGCCCCCCATGGTTGAAATACGTGAGTTTGGCCAGGTCCATAACATACGCGCTCCAAATGCTCGGCCACACATGCCGTAGTTGCCCGCACCATAAGAGCCACCGATTAAAACGGTAAATTTAGGAACGCTCGAACACGAAACGGCGGTAACCATTTTCGCACCATTTTTGGCGATGCCTTCTTCTTCGTATTTTTTACCCACCATAAAGCCAGTAATGTTTTGTAGGAATAATAGAGGTATGCCGCGCTGATTACACAACTCGATAAAGTGCGTGCCTTTAAGCGCAGACGGTGAAAACAAAATGCCGTTGTTGGCGATAATGCCAACGGGGTAGCCATGAATATGTGCGAAGCCACAAACTAAAGTAGATCCGTATAACGGCTTAAATTCCTGAAATTCCGATTCATCAACCAAACGCGCAATAATTTCTCTAACCTCAAAGGGCTGGCGTGCATCTTTAGGGATAACGCCCAGAATTTCATCCGTCGGGTATAACGGTTCACGTGATTCACGTACTTTTACGTGGACATTTTTCGTTTCGTTTAGATGGCTAATTATGTCACGCGCGATGGTCAGCGCATGCGTATCATTTTCAGCAATATGGTCGGTCACGCCTGATTGTTTGCAATGTAGTTCGGCGCCGCCGAGGTCTTCAGAAGATACAACCTCACCAGTTGCTGCTTTAACTAACGGTGGGCCGCCAAGGAAAATAGTGCCTTGCTCACGTACGATGATAGATTCATCGCACAAAGCAGGAATGTAAGCGCCGCCCGCCGTACAGGAACCCATAACCACGGCGATTTGTGAAATACCCGAAGCAGACATACGAGTTTGATTATAAAAAAACCGCCCGAAGTGCTCCTTGTCAGGAAACACATCGTGTTGTAACGGCAAAAATGCGCCACCAGAATCAACTAAATAAATGCAAGGCAGGCGATTTTCCATGGCAATTTCTTGCGCGCGTAGGTGTTTTTTAACCGTCAAAGGGTAATACGTGCCGCCCTTTACCGTAGCGTCATTAGCAATAACCATCACCTCGACGCCGTGTACGCGGCCTATGCCAGTAATAATGCCCGCAGCAGGCGCGTCATCGTTATAGATGCGGTAGGCTGCGAGTTGAGAGAACTCAAGAAACGAGCTTCCTTTGTCTAACAAAGCTTTTATGCGATCTCTTGGTAGTAGTTTCTCTCTCGCCAAGTGCTTTTTACGAGCGCGCTCCCCACCACCTTGAGCCGCCTTTGTAATACGTCGATTGAGTTCGTTGACCAACTCGCCCATAGCAGCGGCGTTTTCTTTAAAGTCAGCTGACGCTGATTCAAGTTTAGATTTTATAATAGGCATAGCATTAAATATCCTTTATAAGATTTCGTTTTAATTAAAGTATTTCTATGGCCAAAGCGGTAGCTTCACCACCGCCAATGCACAAACTAGCAATACCTTTTGATAGCTTTCTTGCTTGAAGCGCGTGTAAAAGCGTCACGATAACGCGTGCACCAGAAGCGCCGATAGGGTGGCCTAAAGCACATGTACCGCCGTTCACGTTTACTTTTTCGGCACTTAAATTTAACTCTTTAATGGCCGCCATAGTGACCACGGCAAACGCTTCGTTGATTTCGAATAAATCAACATCACCCACGCCCCAGCCGCATGTTTTCATCAGTTTTTGAATAGCGTAAACCGGCGCTGTGCTAAACCAATCTGGGTCCGCTGCATAACTTGCGTGAGCCGTTATTTTAGCGAGTGCTGTTAAGCCTTTGTTCGCTGCTTCATCAGCATTCATTAGGACTAATGCGGCCGCACCATCTGATATAGACGATGCATTTGCAGCGGTGACAGTGCCATCTTTTTTAAACGCGGGGCGTAAACTTCTAATGTTATCAATGACCGCATTGCCGGGCTGTTCATCTACTGTGTATTCAACTTCTCCTTTACGCGACTTGACGACAACGGGGCATACTTCATTATCAAATGCGCCCGATTTAATTGCATTATTAGCGCGCTCCAATGATTGAATGGCAAAATCGTCTTGGGCCTCACGCGTAAAGCTGAATTTGTCAGCACACAGCTCAGCAAATGAGCCCATTAATTTACCGTGCTTAACGTCCTTTAGGCCATCACAAAACATGTGATCGAGCATTTCACCGTCGCCCATTTTTTGACCATTACGCGCTTTTGGTAGTATGAAGGGTGCATTTGTCATTGATTCCATACCACCTGCAATAACGCAGTTGGCAGACCCTGACATAATTTCGTTAAAGCCATAGATAACCGTTTGCATACCGGAGCCACACATCTTGTTGACGGTGTTACAGGGCGTAGATAGCGGCGCCCCACCTTTTAGTGCGGCTTGACGAGCGGGGGCTTGACCTTGCCCTGCTGGTAGTACACAACCCATATGCACGCTATCAATACTATCTGCGTTAATAGCAGATGACTCGATAGCAGATTTAATAGCTTCAGCGCCAAGGTCAGACGCGCTTAACGATGCAAATTGACCATGAAACGAACCCAAAGGCGTGCGTTTCGCAGCGACAATAACGACAGTTCTATTGCTCATACTGCCTGCTTATTTAGTTTCTTCGAATAATTCACGCCCGATTAACATACGGCGAATCTCGTTCGTACCTGCACCAATGTCATAAAGTTTTGCGTCACGTAATAAACGACCCGTAGGAAACTCATTAATATAGCCATTACCACCCAATGTTTGTATGGATTCTAGCGCAACTTTTACCGCATTTTCAGAAGCGTACAGTAGTAAGCCGGCGGCGTCTTTACGAGAATCATTGCCTTTGTCGTATTGTTCAGCTACACGGTAAGCAAAGGCACGTGTTGATTGTAGAGCGACGTACATATCGGCCATTTTTCCTTGCATGAGTTCAAATACGCCAATAGGTTTACCGAACTGCTTACGTTCGTGCACATAAGGAATGCAAATATCCATGGCCGCCTGCATAATACCGATAGGCCCGCCCGACAGCACCATACGTTCAGTGTTTAAACCGCTCATTAATACTTTAACGCCTTCGTTAACCTCGCCGAGTACGTTTTCTTCAGGGATTTCACAATTTTCAAAAACGAGCTCACAGGTATTTGATCCGCGCATACCGAGTTTGTCGAGCTTTTGTGCGGTTGAAAACCCGGGCATGTCTTTTTCAATAATGAAGGCTGTCATGCATTTGGATCCGGCTTCAGGGCCGGCTGTGCGCATATAAACGACTAAAACGCTGGCTTCAGGGCCATTGGTGACCCACATTTTATTGCCGTTAGCGATCCATTTATCAGCCTTCTTTTCCGCGCGACAGCTCATTGAGCCAACGACATCGGAACCGGCGCCAGGCTCTGACATAGCAAGAGCGCCTGCGTGTTCACCGCTGCACAATTTAGGTAAGTATTTGTTACGTTGCTCTTCGGTGCCGTTTAAGTAAAGGTTGTTAATGCACAAGTTAGAGCAGGCACCATATGACAAGGCAATTGATGCGGAAGCTCTAGAGAGTTCTTCCATCACGACTAGGTGTGAAAGATAATTTAAGCCCGTGCCGCCGTATTCCTCCGGCACGGTCATGCCCAGTAAGCCCATATCACCAAACTGCTTCCAAAGGTGCTGAGGGAATTCGTTTTTAAGGTCTGTTTCTTCCGCTATGGGCGCGATTTCGCCCTCGGCAAACTTGCGAACCGCGTCTCTTAATTCATCAATCTCGTCGTTAATTTTTATATTGAATGGCATACGTGCTCTCTTTGCTTATATTGTTTGATAAAAGTTTATGCTACCACTATACTAAATCTAATACTAGTTAGAATCTAATAACTATTAGAAAATGAACAATAAAGTTATTTCAAAAAAAGAAAAAACACGCGAGCGTATTTTAGACAAGGCCGCGCAGGTTTTTAGCACGAAGGGCTATCAGTCCACGTCGTTAACAGAAATTGCGACAACAGCGGGCATGAAGGCGGGTAGTTTGTACTATCACTTTGCTTCGAAAGAGGTTTTGATGACAGAGGTGCTCGAAAGAAACGTCGACACTATTAGCGACCTAGTGTTCGATGAAATTGAAAGGTTGGGTGAGAACTATTTATTTAAAGATGGCTTAGAGGCTTTTATTAAGGGCCATTTAACGGCGGTCTTAAAGTACCCAGAGTATACCAAATCAACCATACGGAATGATGGGCAGATACCGAACGCGGTGCAAAAAGCTGCACACGCGAAACGCGATCATTATGAAGAACAGTGGCGAAGGCTTATGACGCTAGGGAAAGATGAGGGTGTCATCCGACCAGAGATTGACGAAAAATTATTGCGTTTAATGATTTTAGGCTGCTTGAATTGGTCCTGTGTATGGTATAGCTCAGGTGGCGACGATATTGATACGCTGGCGGATCAGTATTTGAATGTTTTCTTAAATGGCTGTAGTTAATAGGAGATAGAAATGCCTTACGAATTTTTAATGTCAGAAATAGACGACCGTGGGGTGTTCACGATCACTTTGAATCGGCCGAACACCCATAACGCGCTTAACGCGGGTCTAATTCGAGAACTACAAATTGTTTGTAATGAGGTGAACGACGACTCTGCCATTAGAGTGACTATTCTAACAGGGGCAGGTGCAAGTTTTTGTGCAGGGGGTGATTTGCGCTGGATGGAAAGCAATATAACCAAATCTCGCGAACAGCGTATCGAAGAAACGGGAGAATTAGCGGTTATGTTGGCTTTGCTCAATAGTTTAACTAAACCTCTCATTGGGCGCGTGCAAGGTCCTGCCTATGGGGGTGGCGTTGGCATGATTTGTGTGTGTGATATGGCGATAGGGGTTAACACCGCGACGTTTGGCTTAACGGAGGTTAAGTTGGGATTAACGCCGGCCACTATTTCACCCTACGTGGTGAAGCGTATTGGCGAACCAAATGCGCGTAGAAACTTCTTTAATTCGCGTATATTTAAAGCCGACGAAGCACAGAAGATGGGCTTGTTAACGGAAGCGGTTGAAGTTGACGACCTTGATGATGTGATCGAAAAAGAAGTGAGGCTCATTTTAAAGTGTGCGCCGAATGCTATAGCGTCGACCAAGAAACTCATTGCCTATGTTGATTCACACAACGCGGCTGAGAATAAAGTTTATACCGCTGGTAATTTAGCCGATGCCTGGGAAACCGATGAAGGTAAAGAAGGTATCGATGCTTTTTTAAATAAACGCAAAGCCTCGTGGGTTTAATTGGAATTAACTAAAACATAAAGAGAAATAGACATGCATTCGATATATTTTACAGAAGAACACAATATGCTCCGCAATCAAATTCGTCGTTTTGTAGAGCAACGCGTAATGCCTATTGCAGAGGGCTGGGAAGAGACGGGTAAAGTTCCCCGCGAAATTTTACAGGAAATGGGCGAGCTGGGGTTTTTAGGTATTCGCTACTCTTCCGAATTTGGTGGTAGCGAAATGGGGGCATTAGGCTCAGTTATTTTAGCAGAAGAACTCGGCCGCTCGACGTTTGGTGGCTTCACCGTTACTGTGATGGTGCATACCGATATGGCTTCTCCGCATTTAGATAATTTTGGTAACAAAGAGCAATTGTCTAAATATATGCCGGATATTATTTCTGGCAAAAAAATTGTTGGTGTTGCGGTCACTGAGCCGGATACAGGCTCCGACGTTGCAGCGATAAGAACCCGCGCGGTTAAAGATGGGAATGAATACATTCTTAACGGGACAAAAATGTTCATTACAAATGGCATCTATGGTGATTTATTTTTTGTAGCCGCAAAAACAGACTTAGAGGCGAAAGCCTCAAGAGGTATTTCAATATTTGCTGTAGAAAAGGGCACCCCAGGTTTCAGCATGGGTAAAAAGCTTAACAAAATGGGTTGGTTGTCGTCTGATACCGCTGAGTTAATATTTGAAGATTGTCGCGTACCCGCAGAAAATTTATTGGGTGAAGAAAACAAAGGCTTTTACTCCATTATGCGTAACTTCCAAAACGAGCGGATGGTATTGGCAGCGCAATCGATGGGTGAAGCATCAAAGGCAATTGAGTTGACGCTTGATTATGTCACCACACGTAAAGCGTTTGGAGGAGTGTTATTTGACAAGCAAGTCATCCGTCAACGTCTGGCCTCATTAGCGTCCCGTGTCGAAGCAGGCAAACAACTGCTATACCATTGCGCTTGGATGGATGAGCAAGGCCTGGATTCTATTAAAGAAGTGTCTATGGCGAAGGCGTTTTGCTGTGAGCTTGTTAATGAAGTAATGTATGACTGCTTACAATTTCACGGTGGCTTTGGCTATATTCGCGAAAGCGCTATTGAGCGGATGTACCGAGACGCACGCATTCAAACGATAGGCGGTGGTGCAACAGAAGTAATGCTTGAAGAAGTATCGAAACGAATGGTTGATTAAAGGGGAGAAGGTATGTCAGAAGTTAAGTTAGTCGGCGTTGTTGGCGCAGGGCAAATGGGAAGAGGCATTGCGCAAGTGGCCGCTGCTTCAGGCTTGCAAGTTATTTTGTTTGATATTAATGAAGAAGGGCTAGATTTTGCGCTGAGCTTTATTAATAAACAGCTTGATAAGGGTGTGACTAAAGGAAAGTGGGCGCAAGAAGTTGTTGATACAACGATGGCGGCCATTTCTAAAACAACCAACATGCAAGATCTTAAAGATTGCGATCTTGTTATTGAATCGGCCACAGAAAATAAGGAAATAAAATTTAGTATATTCAAGCAATTAGACGAAATAGTTAAGCCTGATGCTATCTTGGCGTCTAATACGTCTTCTATCTCAATTACTGAAATTGCGACCGTTACCAATAGGCCAGACTTGGTGGCAGGTATGCACTTTATGAATCCTGTTCCGGTGATGAAGCTGGTGGAAACAATCACGGGGCTCGAAACATCAGACGCAACGATTGATTGCGTAGACGCCGTTTCGGAAAAAATGGGTAAAACCGTCGTAAGAGCCGATGATGTTCCTGGGTTTGCTGTTAATAGAATTCTTGTGCCTATGATAAATGAAGCGTTCTATGCCTTGTTTGAGGGTGTTTCAGACGCGAGAGGTATTGATAACGCCATGAAGCTGGGTTGTAACCAACCCATGGGACCGCTAGAACTGGCTGATTTTATTGGGCTTGATACCTGTTTAGCTATTATGGAAGTTTTATACGAAGGGCTAGGCGATACAAAATACAGACCGTGCCCGTTACTTAAAAAATATGTGGCGGCAGGGCGTTTCGGCGTAAAAGTTAAGAAGGGTGTTTATGAATACTAAATTTGAAACCATCACGTTAGAACAAAACGGCGATTTTGCAACGCTCTCTGTCAGCAGAGAAAAAAGCCTCAATGCATTAAACGCTCTGGTGCACACCGAGCTTAAAGAATGCCTTACGCTGCTAAAAGATGATAACCCTGACAATTTGCGTGGGCTTATTTTTACGGGCGCGGGTGACAAGGCCTTTATTGCAGGCGCTGATATCGTTGAAATGAGCAGTATGACGCCTGAACAAGCCTTTAACTTTGCGGTACTGGGTCAAGACGTCAGTTTATTGTTTGAAGAACTACCGTTCCCTGCTATCGCTTGTGTGAATGGTTTTGCCTTGGGCGGTGGCTGTGAGATGGCCATGAGCTGTGATTTTATCTATGCGACTGAAACGGCTGTGTTTGGACAACCAGAAGTTAAGCTTGGTCTGATCCCAGGCTTCGGTGGAACCCAACGCCTAGCAAAATTAATTGGCCGAAATAACGCCAAAGAACTTATTTATACCGGTCGTAACCTAAAAGTTGATGAGGCAAAGGAGCTAGGGCTTGTCGTGAAAGTGTTTGCAACAAAAGATGAAATGCTATCAGCCGCAACCAAAACACTCGAAAAAATAAATGCAAATTCTCCGCTAGCGGTGAGTACGGCTAAAAGTGTCATGAATGAAGGCAATGATTTAACTATTACAGAAGGGCTTAAAGTTGAAGCAAAGCATTTCGGCGGAATTTTTGCATCCTACGATATGAAAGAAGGCACGAGCGCGTTCACTGAAAAACGAAAAGCAAATTTCAAGGGTGAGTGAAACCAAGGTACACAGCGCTTTGTAAAGAATTCAAATAAGGGCAACACATGGCAGAAGGCTTTAGTATTGAGGAAATGGAAGTTGGGCAAACCGCATCTATGAGTAAAACAGTGAGCGAAGCCGATATTGATGCTTTTGCAGCGGTTACGGGTGACTGTAGCCCGATACACGTGAGTGCAGATTATGCGGCGAACAGCATGTTCAAGCAAAAAATCGCACACGGTATGTTATCAGCAGGGTTTATTAGCGCGACGATTGGTACGCAGTTGCCGGGGCCAGGTTCGGTGTATTTAAAACAAACATTAACCTTTAAAGGACCGGTTATGATTGGTGATACGGTTAAAACGACGGCTACGATTACATCGATTAAAGAAAAGAGAAAAATGTTAACCATAGAAACTATTTGTACAGTTGATGGCAAACCCGTTGTCGTCGGCGAAGCATGGGTCATGAAACCTTAACTCTCTGAGACCTCAGCACAACCAACAACTTTATCCATATTCATTAGGCTTCCCCTATTTTTTCGTCAATTACACTGTTCTTTAGGTCTTGAATTCACATCATAAGTGCAACACTCGTTAGTTGGTCAAAAGGGTATATTAACCACTCTTTAATCCGACAAGAAAAAGGAGTGAAACATGAAAAAACATACCCAATTGACCTGCTAAACAAAC
>LWTN01000199.1 GCA_002101225.1 Cycloclasticus sp. symbiont of Poecilosclerida sp. M
ATAGAAAAGTACCGAATAAGTTCTCTAAATTTCTTTTCGGAAAGGCGGGAACGGTGCGCATACTTGTTTTTTATAGTCATAACAAAACCTTAGCATGATAATACTCATGCTTAACTTGTCATGACCCTTTAAAAATTTCACTATCTATTGGCATAAACAGCTTTAATTTTTATAAATAGGTAGCTTCATCTCAAACAAGCTACCCACATCACAATAACTGTGACCGCCTAAACGACCAACAATTTCAAGCCCTTTCATATCGACGTGCCGCCCGTCAAAAAATTCGCCTTTTATATGGCAATAAACCACCTCAGCAATCACGAGACCACACTCTGTGCGTTTACCCTCATTGATGGGTACCACTTGCTTAAGCCGACACTCTAAACTCACAGGTGACTCAGAGACCCTCGGCGGCATAATAAGTTCTGAAGCTGCAGGCGTTAAACCCGCAACTTCAAACTCATTAACCTCAGTAGGATATTCAGCGGCTGTTTTATTCATGGCTTCGGCTATATCCTTATTAACTAAATTAACGACAAACTCACCGGTCTCTTCAATATTGGCCAAACTGTCTTTTGCCTTACTTCCTGCATAACGCGCAATAGACACACTAATCGTGGGTGGGATATAGCAAACTCCGTTAAAAAATGAAAATGGAGCCAAATTTAACAAGCCACTTTTTGATTGTGACGAGATAAAAGCAATCGGCCTAGGTATAACAACAGCCTTAAGAATATTGAAAAAATTATCTTGTCCTTTTGGATCAATTTTCATAGCTTAACTCACTCAATATTTTATTGGGCTGACGGAAAATTGGGTGCCCTTTTTTCACGAACCGCTGCAACGCCCTCTTTCGCATCGTCACTCAAAAAATTCAACATCTCTTCACGTAATGATGCCTCAAAAATGGGAGACGCCATTTTCATCCAACCATTCAAGGTGTTCTTAGTCCCATTAATAGCAGACTGGCTACCTTTAGCCAATTGATTAGCCACTCCCATGGCTTTATCCATAAGCTCATCATGAGGTACACATAAGCTCACCATGCCCATACGTTCGGCCTCTTCACCGTTAATAAATTCTGCTGTCATAAGGTAATATTTAGCTTTAGCCATGCCACATAATAATGGCCAGATAATTGCGGCGTGATCGCCTGCGGCCACACCCAGCTTAACGTGCCCATCGGTAAACTTACCTTTTTCTTTAGAAATAACACTAATATCCGCCAGCATCGCTACCACCAAACCTGCGCCGACAGCTACACCGTTAATTGCTGATATGACAGGTTTTTCAAAATTTAAAATATTGTAAACAAGGTCAGCCGCTTCTTTGCGTACCCCTTCAATTGCTTTTGCATCACCGACCATACCTGATACCCAGTCTAGATCTCCACCCGCTGAAAACGCACGATCCCCAGCTCCAGTTACCACGACATTTTTTACCGTATCATCATCTTGAATAACCGCCCAAATTTTAGTGAGCTCCCAATGTAAACGCGCATTAGTTGCGTTCATGACTTCTGGTCTATTAATAGTCATTAACAAAACACCGTTGTCTTTACGGTCAAATAATAAATGTTCAAAATCTTCGTAGTTCATTTTTTTCTTCCTTTAATTAAATTTAATCTTTACCTGGCTTACTTTTAAAGCCCTAACTCTTTCTTCATTGCATCGCGCATTACAAATTTTTGGATTTTACCTGTAACTGTCATAGGGAACTCTTCAACAAACTTAAAATAACGTGGCACTTTATAGTGCGCCATTTCTTCCTTACACCAGGCCTTTAATTCTTCTTCATTTAATTGATGGTCCGCAACAGTTTTTATCCAAGCGCATATTTCTTCGCCCATCTTTTGATCGGGCACACCGATGACCTGAACATCTTCAATTTTTTCATGTCGATACAGTAAATCTTCAATTTCTTTGGGGTACACATTCTCGCCCCCTCTAATTAGCATATCTTTTGAGCGGCCGACAACTGTTACGTACCCCTCATCATCCATCGTGGCTAGGTCACCTGTGTGCATCCAACCACCGTCATCTATCGACTCAGCCGTTTTTTCTGCATCAGCCCAATATCCGATCATCACACTGTATCCTCGAGCACAATACTCACCAATTTCGCCTCTTGCAACAATTCTATTTTGTTCATCGACTATCTTTCCTTCAACGTGTGGGTGCGATACACCCACGGTCGATACGCGTCGTTCAAATGAATCACTCATTAATGATTGATTGGAGACAGGGCTTAGCTCTGTCATGCCGTAGGCAACAGTAATTTTCTCCATATGCATGTCTGTAATCGCTTGCTTCAATACCTTTATGGGACACGGTGAGCCCGCCATTACACCCGTACGTAAGGTGGTCACATTATAGGATTTAAAGTCATCTAAACCGAGCATCGCGATAAACATCGTCGGTACGCCATATAGAACGGTGCCTCCTTCATCTTGTACCGCTTGCAGTGTGCTCTGTGGATCAAAGTATTCGCCAGGCATCACGGATGTACACCCTCTAACAACAGACAACAAGGTGCCTATCACCATACCAAAGCAGTGATACATTGGAACAGGAATACAAACCACGTCATCACTCGACACACCCATGGTATGCCCCGTTAAATTGGCATTATTCACAATATTATGATGACTGAGCGTTGCCCCTTTAGGAGCGCCCGTCGTACCACTCGTAAACTGAATGTTAATCGCATCATCAAACTGCAATGTTTTCGATAGCTGTTGCAGAACACCTGCACTTGCAGCCGTAGCCATTTCCATTACCTGTTTGAAATTAAACATACCCGGTGTTTGTTCAACACCTAATCGGATAATCGTTTTCAAACAGGGCAACCGTTCTGATATCAGCTTACCTGGCTTACAGCTTGTAATTTCAGGCGCAAGTTTGTGCAATATCTCGATGTAATTACTGGTTTTAAAATCAGGTGATGTCACCAGCGCTACGCAACCAGATTTCGTTAGTGCGTATTCAAGCTCACTACTCCGATAGGCTGGATTGATATTGACCATAATCAAACCCGCTTTTGCGGTAGCGAATTGCACAACAGCCCACTCCGCATTGTTCTGAGACCAAATGCCAATTCTGTCGCCAGGCTTTAGACCCAATTCAATTAAACCCGCCGCCAACGCATCGACTTGCTCTTTATATTGACGGTAAGTCCAACGTATACTTTGGTGGCGACTTATGATCGCAAGCTTATCCGGCCAACGCGCAACCGTTTCGTCAAACACCACGCCAATGGTTTTACCCATCAAAGGAACATCGCTTACCCCATACTCATAACTTAACTCATTCGTTGCCATTAAAAGTCCTCATTTATAGTGTTATGTATCATCTTTATACTGGGTCCCAAGAAAACACGTCTGCCGATCGATCCAACGGATAAAAACTACTTTTTAAGGCAGGAATTGCGTGCTCAGAAATTGTTTGCGGTGTCCAACCTTCAGAACGATGACTCGACCGTAACGGACGAGATTGACCCATTAAGAATACTTCGTTATTACGCACCGCAAAAATTTGCCCACTCACCTCACTCGCCGCGTCACTGGCTAAATAAACAGCCATCGGTGCAATCTTCTCGGGCGTCATTTCTTTTAACTTATCAACACGCGCCTGTTGCTCAGGTGTATTAACTGGAATAGCGCCTATCATACGACTCCAAGCAAAGGGTGAAATACAGTTTGAACGCACGTTATAACGCTGCATATCTAGCGCAATACTTTTTGATAAAGCAGCAACCCCCGCTTTAGCAGCGGCATAATTAGCTTGACCAAAATTACCGATTAGAGCAGAAGTTGAGGTCATAAAAACAAAGCTACCACTTTCCTGTTTTTTGAAGTGTTCCGCCGCAAAATGCGCCGTATTAAAACTGCCATTTAAGTGCACATTAATAACTGCATTCCACTCTTCTGGCGACATTTTATGGAAAATTCTGTCGCGCAAAATACCTGCGTTATTCACTACTGTATCGATACGCCCAAAGTTATCAATGGCATCCTGAATCATCGCTTTCGCACCCTCAAGCTCAGCCACATTATCACCATTAATGACCGCTTCACCACCCGCCGCTTTTATCGTTGCCACGACTTCTTCTGCAGGGCTCTCACCTGTTTCTTCGCCACCAACACCCGCACCCAAATCATTAACAACAACTTTAGCGCCTTCTTGCGCCATCATAATCGCCATAGCACGGCCAATTCCGCGACCCGCTCCTGTAATTAAAACCACTTTGTCTTTCATCATCATTGTTAGTACTCCAATATTCTACTGTTTAGTTTTAGCGTCCTTTATATTCGCCTTTTCTTTTCTCAAAAATAGCGTTCATAGCTTCACGGTGATCATCAGTCCGGTGCGACACGGCTTGCATCACAGCCGCCATTTGCAAATGTGTTTCGAGGTCTGTTTGCTGCCCTTCACGAATTAATTGTTTTGCCATACGCACTGAAACAGGCGGGTTGACAGCTATTCGTTTGGCTAATTTAATCGCTTCATCCATTAATTGATCATCAGGTACAACTTTAGACACGAGCCCACACGCTAGCGCTTCTTGTGCGCTAATGGGGTCACCCGTAAAAGCCATTTCGGCCGCCTTAGCGAGGCCCACTGCGCGCGGCAACAACCATGAACCACCATCACCTGGAATAATCCCAAGCTTCACAAAGCTTTCTGCAAAGCGCGCACTTTCTGCGGCAACACGCATATCGCACATACAAGTTAAGTCGCAACCTGCGCCAATGGCGGGGCCATTAACCGCAGCGATGATTGGCACGTCTAAGCGTTGAAATGCGAGCGGAATACGTTGAATACCTTCGCGATACCAGCTCGCCAGCTCGTGCGGCGTTTTATCAGACTCGGTCATTTCCTCACGGATCTTTTTAACATTACCGCCCGACGAAAAAGCGGGCCCATTACCCGTTAGAATAATGACTCGGATTGCGCTATTATTTTGCGCCTCTTCAGCCAGCTCGACCAAAGCATCGATCATTCCCCCATCCGAAATAGCATTACGTGTTTCCACATAATTCATTCGCCAAATGGCGATACCATCATTTAATTCACTTATTACCGCTTCAGACATTATGCTCTCCTAATATTTAACCCGTGTGCGTGGTTAACCACTGCCACAAGTTATCTGTTTCTAAATCCATGCAGTTTTCACCTAGCTTGGCAGCCCACTGCGCTTCGTTGCCGTATTCATCGCGCCATGACCACAGGCGACGGGTACTCAACTGCAAAGGATACTCTTGAGTAAAACCGATTGCCGCATGAACCGCGTGCGCCGTTTTAGCCGCATAGCCTGCTGCCTCTCCAGCTGTTATCTTTGCACAAGCAATCAAGTCCTTCTCGTGTGGTGACGCCAAATACTCAATCGCTACATCCACGGCACATACCGTTGCATATGTCATTTCTGCTTGCACTGCTATTTGCTGCTGCACGGCTTGGAACTTACCAATTTGTCGACCAAATTGCGTACGCTCATTGGCGAATTCAACCGTTCTTTCGAGTACCCTTTGTAATGCGCCTGATATTTGTGACGCTCGCGCTAAACTCAACCAAGACAAAAGTTTTTCTATCGAAATATATTCTAATATTTCACTATATCTCAACAAATCGGCATCAAACGTTACCTCATCGCGCGGTTCCCCTGCCATATTCTGTCCGTACTCAACAGATAAATTTTCACGTGCGATCACACTGACATGTGTTTGCTTGTTTTTAGAAAATACCACAACGACCGCTGAAGCATGGCGTGCCCAAGGTACATGCTGTAGCGTGACCTGTTTTGTTTGCACGGTTTGCAACAAAACAGCCGGCACGAGCAGTTCATCATTCGGTTTAAAACCTGCTTCTGTAGCAAGGTAGTTCGCTAATAATGACTCAGCAACTGGAAGGGGCACTGCGTGATAACCAGCCAGTCGCATTAACAAACAGCCACCTGAAAAGCCAAGACCTGAGCCGCCTTTTTCCTCATCCAACATCGTTGTAAGCCAGCCGTCAGCGACAAATTCTTGCCACGTTTGTTCGGGGAACCCCCCTGCTTCCATCTCTAAAGCTGCATCACTATCCGAGAAACGCTCAAATAAACGGGACGCAGATTCTTCTATAAGTTGTGCCAGTTCGCTCATCGTAACCCCAAACCTCTTGCGATAACCCCACGTAGAATTTCACGCGTGCCACCTCTAAGTGAGAAAGAAGGCGCCTTTAAAATTGCATCCGATAATAAACGCTCCACGCCTGTTTTAGCCGTTGAACGAGGCTCCCTATCTAAAATTAGCCTCAAAGCTTCTGCTAATTCTTGCTCAAATGACGTGCCAAGGTCCTTAACCACAGAGGCCTCATTGACAGGCAACTTCCCTGCTTGTAATTGATTGGCTACCGATAATGACATTTGCCGCAGCACCATCAAACGCGCTACAAATTGCCCTATTACGATTGTTGCTTGTTGCGTTTTATTCGCTTCTCGTAGTGTTTTAATACCCGCTTCAAGCAATTGGTAGCTACTTAAAAAGCGTTCAGGGCCACTGCGCTCAAAAGCCAATTCCGCCATAACTTGAGACCAGCCTTCTCCAAGCTCACCTACTACTCGATCATCTGGTACAAAGGCGTCGTCAAAAAATATCTCATTAAAATGTTGCTCACCTGCTAAGTTGACAATCGGCCGAAGCGTGATGCCTTTAGCGTTTAAATCAACAATAAATTGGCTAAGACCTGCGTGCCTGTTATCTGAGGGCGGTGACGTCCTCACCAAAGTTATCATTTGCTGACAAACGTGCGCCCAGCTAGTCCAAATCTTCGACCCATTAACCAGCCAACCACCTTCTACCCTTTCTGCACGAGTTTTTATGGAGGATAAATCCGAGCCGCTGTTCGGCTCGCTCATACCAATGGCAAAAAAACACTCTCCATGGACAATTTTCGGCAAGAATTCCAACCTTTGCTCTTCTGTACCAAAGCGTAACAATAGGGGCCCGCTTTGCCTATCTGCCACCCAATGCGCCCCTACAGGCGCGCCAGCCGCTAAAAGCTCCTCTATCACGACGTAACGTTCAAGATAGCTTTTATTGCCCCCACCGTACTCTGTTGGCCACGTCATCCCAAGCCAGCCTTTACCCGCAAGGGCTCGGCTGAATTTAGGGTCGCAAACCGACCAAGAATCTATAAGGTTTGGCGTATCGAATGGCCCATACTCGGCTAAAAATAAACGCACCTGTTTTCTTAAGGCGGCTTCTTTTTCGCTCGTATGTACTGGCTTATAGTTAAGCGCTTGCATAAGCTGGAACTAAAAAACCCGTTCTACTTAAACCGCTGTGTAACCACCATCTACAACCATTTCTGAGCCGTTCATAAATGAAGAATCATCACTCGCCAAATGAAGAACTGCAAAAGAAACTTCTCTTGGTTGCGCCGCTCTATCAAGAATCGTAGTACCCATAATTGCTTTAACTAATTCTTCGTCACCGCTGTGGAGCAAGTCTTTGGTCATCGGTGTATCGATTACGCCAGGGTGCACTGAATTAACACGAATATTGTATTGCGCATAATCCACCGCAGTAGCCTTAGTTAAAAGTCTAACCGCCCCTTTCGTCGCTTGATACGCAGCCGCCATGGGTGCACCGATAATGCCATAGATAGATGAGATATTAACGATAGAACCGCCGCCTGCTTTTTGCATGCCTGGCAACACCGCTTTTGTGCCGAAAAACACGCCTTTAACGTTAATATTAAAAATACGATCCCACTCTTCTTCTGTCGTCTCTTCAACAGCCTTTAAAATTAAAATGCCTGCGTTGTTAACCAACACATCAATTCGGCCGTGCTTTGCAACAATCTTGTCGCAAACACTTGTCCAATCTGCTTCGCTGGTCACATTTAAGGGCATAAACTCAGCATTTCCACCTGCATCGGTAATCCTTTTTACCGCCGCTTCACCTTCTTCTACATTCATATCGGTGACGATAATTGTGCCGCCCTCTTCTGCCAATAACTCAGAATGTGTACGCCCCATACCCATTGCGCCACCGGTTACTAAAATAATTTTTTCGCTTACTCTACCCATTTTAATTCTCCTCACTTTTATATTTTAATTTGTTATATCTTGGCCTTTCCTAGTACGACTTAGGCATCCCCAATACGTGTTGCCCAATATAGCTAAGTATCATATTGGTTGAGATGGGTGCGATCAGGTATAACCTGGCTTCACGCCACTTCCTTTCAATATCATACTCTCGTGCAAACGCAAATCCACCGTGCGTTTGCATGCACGCTTCACCAGCGTTCCAAGCCGCCTCGGCACATAACATTTTGGCCATATTTGCTTCAGCACCACATGGCTCTCCTGCTTCAAAAAGTGCTGCTGCTTTTCTAGCCATCAACTCTGCAGCTTCAATTTCAGCATAGGCTCGAGCTATCGGAAATTGAATCCCTTGATTCTTACCTATTGGTCCACCAAATATTTTTCGTTCACTGGCATAGTCTTTAGCACGTTTAATAAAAAATCGTGCATCACCAATGCTTTCACCTGCAATAATCACACGTTCTGCATTCATGCCACTCATGACATAACGGAACCCTTTACCTTCTTCCCCAATAAGCGCATCCGCAGGGATTTCCATATTGTCGAAAAACACCTCGGTTGTGTTGTGATTAATCATCGCATCGATTGCACGAATCTCCATTCCATTACCGACCACGTCTCTCATATCCACTAGAAAAATGGACATCCCATCGGTTGGTTTAGCGACTTCTTCAAGTGGCGTTGTCCTTGCTAACAGCAGCATTAGGTCTGATTGAAAGGCTCGGCTAGTCCACACCTTCTGACCATTGATGATGTACTTATTGCCTTGCTTAACCGCTTTAGTTCTTAGTTTGGTAGTATCTGAGCCCGACGTAGGTTCTGTGACAGCAAATGCTTGTAGCCTTAATTCACCTGATGCAATTTTTGGCAAGTACTTCTGCTTTTGTTCTTCGCTTCCGTGGCGTAATACGGCTCCCATGATATACATTTGCGCGTGACACGCCGATGCTGAACCACCTGAGGCGTGGATAGTTTCCATAATGACAGCCGCCGCTCTAAGCGGTAAGCCAACCCCACCATACTCTTCAGGAATCAACGCTGATAGAAACCCCGATTCTGTTAGTGCGTTTACAAACTCTTCTGGGTATGCGCTTTCTGCATCTTGCTTGCGCCAATATTCGCCGGGAAAATCTTCGCATATCTTGTTAACCGCATCTCGAATGTCCGCGTAGTCATTGCCTAAAGGTATTGATAGTTCAGCCATTCTTAACTCTCTAAGATTTATATTTTTCGTTATCTGCACCCAAGGCAGGCGCTTCGTTTTGAAGTGGTGGCCTTTCTCCATTAAACATTATCGGCAGACCAATCAACTTCATCGCATTTTCAACGGACTCTTGCACGATACCCAAAGACTGAGTCTGCGGGTCATTTAATACTTCATCTACTTGCTGAATCGGTGAGTTTGGAATGCCCACGTCATCTAGCTTTTGTCTCCAATAGGCGCGAGTTTTTTTAATTGTAATCGCTGTCATTAAACGATTTAATTCGACTTTATTTTGAAATCTATCTGGGTTCGTTTTGAAGTGCGCCTCATCCGCCCAAGCAGGATTACCCAGCACGCCTTTAAGCAGATCAAATAATTTATTGTTCGGCGCAGCAATAACTAAATAGCCATCCGAACATTCATACGCTTGATACGGCGCTATTCCTTGCACACCAGAACCCTGAGGTGTTGGCAGAATACCTGTTGCTTGGTAGCCTGCAGAGTGATATGTCATCCAGCTTAAGGCCGTTTCGTACAGCGCTGTATCAACAACACAACCCTTACCCGTTTTTTGGCGATCAAACAAAGCTGAAATTATCGCAATTGAACACCACATGCCCGTTCCCATATCAATCGCAGAGGTGCCGATTCTAACGGGGGGACGACCTTCTTCACCATTTAAGCCCATCAAACCACTATAGGCTTGCATTAGCGGGTCATATCCGGGTTTATCTTTCATTGGGCCTGTCTTACCAAACGCCCAAATATTGCAATACACAAGCTTTGGGTTTTCTTTACAAATATCGTCTGCACCAAGACCCAACGAATCAACTTTACCGGGGCGCATATTTTGAAGCACCACATCGGCTTTAGTTATCATTTCATTTTTAAGCCACGCCTTATCGTCCGGATCGCTTAAATCAACGGTGACTGATTTCTTATCACGGTTTAATGCTTGGAACATAGCTGATGTTCCATTCCAAAACGGAGGCCCCCAGTGGCGGCAATCATCCCCTCGCCCTTCCGGTTCTACTTTGATAACTTCCGCACCCAAAGCTGCAAGAATCCAAGTCCCAAAAGGTGCTGCAACGCTTGTGCCTATCTCGTAAACACGTATACCGCTTAGCGGCCATTCAGGGGAATCTTCTTTTTGAATCATAATGATTATTAAAGTACATACTAGCAAGCCCATATACCGAGCTTAAAAAAAATGCGGAGCATCTGCTCCGCATAAAGAGGTGAATACTACATATCTACCTAACACTTGTTATAATACCGCTTTTTAATTTGTTAAATCAACCATTATTTTAAACATTTTTAAATAACAAATAATGGGTAGGCTCAAAACATAACAAGTGTTAGAATTTTTGCACTAAAAAACAAACATCATCCTGTGAGGAGCGAATTAGATGTCGTCAGACAATACAGAAAATTTAGGCTCAGGCCCAGACCTAACCTATCAAGCACACCTTAATAAGAAAGAGCTCTTCTTACCAAAATGCCTTGTGTGTAATGAGTTCCATTTCTATCCACGCGTTGTTTGCCCACATTGTGGAAGCTTTGATTTAGAGTGGCAAGCATTGTCTGGGAGAGGTGAAGTTTATTCAACCACGGTTATTCGCCGTAAACCCGAACGCGGCGGCAATTACAACGTTTGCCTGGTTACTTTAAAGGAAGGCCCGCGGATGATGAGTCGTATTGATGGCATCCCCGCCGAGGACGTAAAAATTGGTGACAAAGTCACCGCCAGTATCATCAATAACGATGGCGAATGCCACGTTATTTTCTCACCATCACAGGAGGCATAAACAATGGCACATGATTTAAGAGGTTCCAGCGCCGTTGTTGGTGTTGGTTTGGCAGGTTGTGGTGAGGCCCACGGCAAACTCCCTTTAGATATCCTGGCCGAAGCAACGCATAATGCTTTAGATGATGCAGGACTAAAATTATCCGATGTTGATGGTATTTTTACCGGTTCGTCTTATCACTTTATGCCAGGGCTTAGCACGGCTGAATATTTAGGCATTAAACCGCGCTTTACCGACACCACGATGGTCGGCGGTTCATCTTTTGTAGCTCATACGCTTAATGCTGCGATGGCTTTAAAAACGGGTCTATGTGATGTCGCGTTAGTTTGTTATGGCAGCAACCAACGCACAGCGGGTGGCAAGTTAGCCACCATGTCCGAACAACAAATTTACGAAGTCCCGTACAAGCCTCGCTACCCCATAAGCTCGTATGCACTTGCCGCCGCTAGACATATGCATGAATACGGCACGACGCGTGAGCAAATGGCCGATGTGGCTGTTGCTGCACGCCAATGGGCAAAATTAAATCCAAGCGCTTTTGCGCGCGATGATTTAAGCCGTGAAGATGTTTTAAATTCTAGAATGATTAGCGACCCCTTATCTCTCCTTGATTGTTGCTTAGTGACCGATGGGGGTGGTGCGGTGATTATGGTGCCTAGCGAACGCGCTAAAGATTTCCCAAACAAACCTATCTATTTATTAGGCACAGGCACGGCGCAGTGGCACCGCCAAATTACGCAAATGCCCGATTTAACGACCACGGCCGCGCTCGATTCAGGTAAACGCGCATTCGCAATGGCAGGCTTAACAAAAGACGACGTGGACGTGGTTGAGTTATATGACGCATTCACCATTAATACCATTTTATTCCTTGAAGACTTAGGCTTTTGCGCTAAAGGTGAAGGAGGCGCGTTTGTAGCGGATGGAAATATTGCACCTGGCGGCGGCTTACCCGTAAATACTAATGGCGGTGGTTTGTCTTGTGTTCACCCTGGTATGTACGGTATTTTTATCCTTATTGAAGCGATTCAACAATTACGTGGCGATTGTGGCGAGCGGCAAATTGCTGACTCAGAAGTCGCATTAGTGAACGGTAACGGCGGCGTGCTGTCTAGCCAAGTTACTAGTATTTTAGGCACAGAGGCTGTTTTATAAATGAGTAACTCTTCATTAGATGGCGTAAAGGTAATCGACTTATCGCGCGTTTTAGGCGGCCCATTATCCACCCAAATATTAGGCGATCACGGCGCTGAAATCATAAAGGTAGAACCGCCCGCTGGTGATGAAACACGTGGCTGGGGCCCTCCCTACCACGAACGTGGTAGTGCCTATTACGACGGCGTGAACCGTAATAAAAAATGTATCGCCCTCGATATGCGTCAAACCGAAGCACACAAAATATTGTTTCGCTTACTGGAAAATGCTGATGTGCTCGTTGAAAACTTTAAAATCGGCACACTGGAAAAATGGGGCATTGGCTTTGCCGACCTATTACAAAAGAAATTCCCTAAACTGATTCATTGCCGCGTCACAGGCTTTGGTAGCACCGGCCCTTACGCCGGTTTCCCAGGTTACGATGCGGTAGCGCAAGCTACATCTGGGCTGATGAGTATTAACGGCGACCCAGATCGCCCGCCTATTAGAATGGGCGTGCCCATTGTTGATTTAACAACCGGCATGAACGCCGTTATTGCCATATTACTAGCATTATATGAACGCACAACATCTGGGCTCGGGCAGTCAATAGAAGTGAGTTTATACGATACCGCCGTTAGCCTAACCCATCCACACGCAGCCAATTGGTTCCTTGATGGAAAACCACAGATTCGCACAGGCAGCGCGCATCCAAACATCACGCCCTACGACCTCTTCCCAACCGCTAATGGTCAACTGTTCCTAGCCATAGGTAACGACCGCCAATTTGCGGGCTTATGTAAACACCTTGGGCATCCAAACATTGCAAGCGATCCACGGTTTACCATTAATGCCGATCGTGCAAAAAACAGATTTGCACTACGTAAAATTCTTGAATATATTTTAACCCATAAAGATGGCAAAGCACTGACACAAGAACTTTTAGAAAAAGGCATACCCGCAGGCGCTGTGCAGACCGTTGAAGATGCCTTGCAGCACCCACAAACCATTGCGCGGGAGATGGTTGTACAAGATGGCGAATACCGCGGAACAGGGATACCTATTAAATTGTCACGCACACCCGGTAAAATTAAATTTAAGCCGCCACAATACGGTGAAAATAATACCGAAATTTTAGCTGACGCGGGTTATTCCGATACACAGATTGAACGCTTTAAAGAGATGCATATTACCCTCGACAAGCCAAGGAACTAAGGGCTGCCAGCGCGCCTCTAAGAATATATGGCTGACACCAAACACATTCTTATCGTAGCGCACGCCCCATCGCCCAATATACAGCGAATGGTCGATGCGGTCATAAAGGGCGCGCAAAACAAAGATATACAAGGTGTAGATGCTAAATTCATCCCTGCCTTACAAGCACAAGCTGAAGACGTACTAGCCGCCGACGCGGTTATTCTAGGTACCCCAGAAAACCTCGGTTATATGAGCGGTGCATTAAAAGATTTCTTTGACCGTAATTACTACCCCTGTATGGATAAAACCGATGCCCTGCCCTGTGCTATATTTATTCGCGCAGGCAACGATGGCACCGGCACAAGGCGCGCCTTAGAATCTATTCTAACTGGGTTACGCTGGAAAATTGTTCAAGAACCACTCACCTGCAAAGGCGATTTTAAAGAAGACTTTATCGAACAATGCGAAGAACTGGGAATGTTTATGGCAGCCGGACTTGAATCCAATATCTTCTAAAAATACTTTATGAATTTTTCCTATACTGACGATCAACAAGCCATACGCGACTCCATCAACAAACTATGCGAACCGTTTGACGATAGCTATTGGCTTGAACGCGATCAAAAAGGGGCTTTCCGCACGATTTTTATCAGGCGGTGACCGATGGTGGTTGGCTAGGCATTTGTATACCTGAGGAATACGGCGGATCTGGTTTTAGGTATTACAGAAGCCACTATTTTAGCCAGCACTATTGCCGAATCGGGCGCTGGAATGTCCGGTGCTTCTGCAATTCATATGAACATCTTCGGCCTGAACCCCGTCGTTGTATTTGGCACAGAAGAACAAAAAATTAGAATGCTAAAGCCTATTGTTGAAGGCAAAGAAAAAGCCTGTTTTGGCGTCACCGACGCCTAATACAGGGCTTAACACCACGCAACTAAAGACCCTCGCCGTTAAACAAGGCGACCGTTATATTGTTAAGGGTCAGAAAGTTTGGATCTCTACCGCACAAGTTGCCGATAAAATTCTATTGCTGGCGCGGACAACCCCGCTTGAAGAGGTTAAAAAACCGACGCTCGGACTTAGCCTGTTCTATACCGACTTAGATCGTAACAAAATTGACGTACAAGAAATTGAAAAAATGGGTCGAAAAGCTGTCGATTCAAACGAGCTATTTATAGATGGCTTAGAGATACCTATCGAAGACCGTATGTAATGGTCAACTAAAACTGTAAGGTTTCTAAGCCACTTTTAGTAAATTCTGTCTTTTCTGTGCTGGCGTTATATAGCCAATGGCAGAATTGATTCTTTTGTTATTGTAGTATCGTATGTAATGCTCAACTGTTACTACAACTACTTGATGATTGATAAACGATAACCCATTCAAATATTCACTTTTTAAGGTTCTAAAAAACCGTTCTTGAACAGCATTATCCCAGCAGTTTCCTCGCC
>LWTN01000200.1 GCA_002101225.1 Cycloclasticus sp. symbiont of Poecilosclerida sp. M
ATGCGGGGTAAATGTGTCAAAAATCGGGGAAAACCACTGAAAAACAGGAATAAAATTGATTTAATGTATTAAATGACCTAAAGAACAGTGTAATTGACGAAAAAATAGGGGAAGCCTAATGAATATGGATAAAGTTGTTGGTTGTGCTGAGGTCTCATGAAGTAAAAAAGGGTGCAGCTTATATCACTATTAATCGCCCAGACGTCTATAACGCCTTTAGAGGAAAAACCTGTGATGAACTGATTCATGCATTTGGTAAAGCGGCTTGGGACAATAGTATAGGCGTTATTGTTTTAACGGGCGCTGGCGATAAAGCCTTTTGTACTGGCGGTGATCAAAGCGCGCAGGATGGGCATTACGATGGTCGTGGAACGATTGGCTTACCCGTGGAGGAGTTGCACACCGTTATACGTGATGCGCCTAAACCTGTTATCGCAAAGGTGCAAGGTTTTGCGATTGGTGGAGGTAACGTATTTGCGACGCTTTGTGATATGACTATTGCATCAGAAAAGGCTGTGTTTGGCCAGGTAGGTCCTAAAGTGGGTTCGGTTGACCCAGGTTTTGGAACGGCTTATTTATCGCGTGTAGTAGGCGAGAAAAAAGCCCGAGAAATTTGGTATATGTGCCGTAAATACAGCGCGCAAGAAGCACTTCAGATGGGTTTAGTAAATGCCGTTGTGCCACATAATCAATTGGATGCTGAAGTTGAAAAATGGTGTGACGGAATTATGCAAAAAAGCCCAACGGCTATCGCAATTGCCAAACGTTCGTTTAATGCAGATTCTGAGAATATTCGGGGCATTGGTTCGTTAGGACTACAAGCTTTGGCTTTATATTACGATACGGATGAATCGCAAGAAGGCGTTAAGGCGTTTAACGAAAAACGTAAGCCAGACTTTAGGCAGTTTAATAAATAACCTTCCCCTACTCGTTATGAAAAATAAACTACAGATATATTCAATCGATGGCGTTGTGCCAGTGATTCACCCTAGCTCGTTTATTGATAATAGTGCAGTGATTATTGGTGACGTGGTCATTGGACCCAATTGTTATATTGGACCCAATGTGTCGCTTCGCGGTGATATGGCGTCAATTGAAATAGGCGAAGGGTCAAATATTCAAGACAACTGCACCTTGCACTGTATGACAGGCATACCGACGATGGTGGGTGAATGGGGACATATTGGCCATGGTGCGGTGGTACATAGTGCGCGCTTGGGAAAAAACGTGTTGGTCGGTATGAATGCAGTGGTGATGGATGAATCAGTGATTGGTGAAAATAGCGTTGTCGCGGCGATGGCCTTTGTTAAAACGGGCATGCACGTCGCTGCAAATAGTTTGGTTGCGGGTGTGCCCGCAAAAGTTATTCGTCAACTAAAAACGCAAGAAATTGAGTGGAAAAAAGACGGTACGCGTTGTTATCACGAATTAGTTGGGCGTTGTAAAAGTTCACTCGTTCCTGTTGAACCGTTGACAGAAAAAGATGCAAACCGCCCATCATTGCAGGTCAGCATGATCGACGGCAAAAACTAAGTTAAACAAGGAAACTAATGGATTTAAATTACAGCCCAGAAGAACAAGCTTTTCAGCTAGAAGTGCGTGAGTTCTTGAATTCAAAATACCCAAAAGAGGTTCAAGAGAAAGTAGCGAAAGGTATTGCACTTAAAAAAGACGACTACGTGCGTTGGCAAAAAACCTTAAATGATAAAGGTTGGGTGGCACCTGGCTGGCCGGTTGAATACGGCGGCACAGGTTGGACGCCCATGCAAAAATACATATTTGAAGAGGAATGCGGTGCTGCCAACTGTTTACGTTTGGTTGCTTTTGGTTTGGTGATGTTAGGCCCCGTATTATTAGAGTTTGGCAATGAAGAGCAAAAACAGAAATACCTACCTGATATTTTAAAGAGTGATATTTGGTGGGCGCAGGGCTATTCTGAGCCGAATGCGGGCTCTGATTTGGCGTCGTTACAAACTAAAGCCGAAAAGCAGGGTGATTACTACATCATAAACGGGTCTAAAACATGGGCCACGCACGGTCACTACGCCGATAAAATGTTCGCCCTGGTCCGCACCAGCCAAGAAGATAGAAAACAAAAAGGCATCAGTTTTTTATTGCTGGATATGAACGACCCCGGCGTTACCGTTGACCCGATTGTTACGGTGGATGGTATGCACGTGGTTAACCAAGTGTTTCTAGATAACGTTAAGGTTCCGGTTGAGAACCTCGTCGGTAAAGAAGGTGAAGGTTGGACTATCGCTAAATACTTACTGCAACACGAACGGACTAATATTGCCCAAGTGCCGCGATCAAAAGCTCAGGTTAAGCGCGTAAAAGCAATCGCTTCTCAAGAAATGTATAACGATAAGCCGCTGATAGAAGACGTACAATTCAGATTAAAAATTGCCGAAGTGGAAGTTGAGCTAATGGCCTTAGAAATGACCTCACGTAGAGTTCTGTCAAAACTCTCAGCTGGCGAGCCACCAGGCTCGGCATCGTCCTTATTGAAAGTAAAAGGTACTGAGGTTCAACAAGCTATAACAGCCTTATTGATGGAAGCGGTGGGCTATTATGGCTTCCCTTATGTAAAAGAAACCATGACCGATGGTTGGCAAGGTGACCCTATAGGGCATGAAGAGGCGGTGATGCTAGCTCCCCATTATTTTGATTGGCGTAAAACGTCCATCTATGGGGGCTCAAATGAAATTCAAAAGAACATCATGGCGAAAGCTGTGCTGGGCTTGTAGAGGGGAATAGAGCTAATGAATTTAGAATTTTCAGAAGAGATGGTGATGCTGGAGGACAGCCTCAATAAATTCATAGAAAATGAATATGACTTTGAAACGCGTCAGAAATTAAGCCGAAAAGGCATAGGTTATAGCGAAGGTCACTGGCAGAATTTTGCTGACATGGGTTTGTTAGGTGTGCCGTTTGATGAGCAGTACGGTGGGTTTGGTTTTGGTCAAATAGGCTTGATAGTGGTGATGGAGGCAATAGGGAAAGGCTTGGTATTAGAACCTTATTTGGCGTCTGTCATATTGGCAGGCCAGTTGATTCAAAAAGCGGGTGACGAAGCGCAAAAAGAAACTTTATTGCCCGCGCTGATAGGTGGTGATTTAAAGATGGCGTTCGCTTATGTTGAACGACAAGCGCGTTATAACTTAAGCGACATTGAGTTTAAGGCTGAACAAGTAGAGGGCCAGTACCGTTTAACGGGGCACAAATCTGTCGTTTTTAACGCAGAAACAGCCGATAAAATTATTGTCTCAGCTAGAACGGCTGGAGAGGCACTTTCTAATGAAGGTGTTTCGCTGTTTATTGTCGATAAAAATGTGGCGGGGCTAGCGTCGCGTGATTATGAAACGGTAGATGGCTTGCGTGCATCTGAGCTTACTTTTGACGGTGTTATGGTGGGTGCTGATGCATTGATAGGAACATTGGGCGATGCGCTGCCGGTTATTGAACGGGTTATCGATTCAGCCACAGCTGCTATCAGCGCAGAGGCCGTTGGCGTAGTGACTCAGCTGCGGGGGAAAACAGTCGAATATCTTAAGACTCGTCGGCAATTTGGTAAGGCCATCAGTGTTTTCCAAGTGCTGCAACACCGGGCGGTTGATATGTTTATGGCAGAAGAACAGCTACGCTCTTTGTCATATCTTGCGGCTATTCGCGCGGGTGAAAATGATGATAACGAGCGCGTCAAAAGTGTTTCTGCTGCCAAAGTTTATCTCGGTGATTGTCGCTCGGTTGTGGCGGAACAAGCGGCACAATTGCATGGTGGTATCGGTGTCACTGATGAATTAGATGTAGCGCATTATGTGAAGCGTTTAACAATGCTCAATACCTTGTTCGGCGATCGCGATTATCATTTACAGCGCTTTAGTACCGCAGCTTAGTAGGCGAAAACGTGTTGAAGAAAGTTGACCCTTTAGAGTACCCCATTAGCGAAAAACCTAATTTTGGTGAGCCATTAGAAGTGTCGGAGGATATTTTCTTATTGAAAATGTCCATTCCCTATGCGCTTGATCATATCAACTTATGGTTGTTACGAGATGCTGGCGGATGGACGATTGTTGATTCGGGTTACCACAGTGAAGAAGTGGTAGAACTATGGAAAACCGTGTTGAGTGGGTTTTGTAATAACGAGCCGATACAAAAAATTATCATTACGCATTTTCATCCAGACCACGTGGGGATGGCGCAGTGGCTTGCAGACACGACAGGTGCGCCTATTTATATGAGTCAGATTGAATACCTGATGACCAATCTGGCCTGTCAAGAATATTCAGAAAAACAAAAGGGACAGCGTAGCAAATATTTTACGCGTTTTGGATTGCCTGCTGAAAAGATATCAGACCTGAAAAAAAAAGTTGGTGGTTATCTCAATAGCGTACCTGAAGCACCGGTATCGTATCAGCGTCTAGAAAAAAGTGGCTCGATAACAATTAATGATGAAGCGTGGCAATTAATGCAATTCAGCGGCCACAGCCCAGGTCACATTTGTTTGTTTAATATGGAGCGTAAAGTGCTGATTTCTGGAGATCAGATATTACCCAGCATCTCTTCTAATGTGAGTGTTTTATTTAATGAAAGCGAGGCTAACCCCTTGGCAGACTTTCTATATAGCCTTCAACAGCTCTCTAAGCTTGATAAGGAAACGCGTGTATTACCCTCTCATGGTTATGTTTTCATTGGTGTGCAAGAACGAGCAAGAATATTGATTGACGGGCACCAAAAATCATTAGAACAGTTACGTAAATTTTGCCGAGTATCACGCACGGGTTATGAATGTGTTGAAGAGATGTTCGGTGATAAGTTGAGTTTGTTTAATTTGTCGCTTGCTACAGGCGAGGCGATGGCGCATTTAAATTATTTAGTCGCCAAGAATGTGTTGTCACGTAGTGATGACCCTGTTTATCGGTACACAACAAACTAACCTTGAAGAAGGCATGTAAATGACAAGCTATGTGAAATACAACAGCATGACGGAAGGTGAAGAGTTTTTAGACCCACCGCCGTCCTTTCAGGTCAGTAAAGAGGTGGTTAAGAAGTATCTACAGTCAACTCAAGACGTCACAGTGCAACTTAAGCAGACGACGGAAGTTGGAGAGTGCTTGGCTCCGCCGATGTTAGCTGCGGTTTATGTGATTGATGCATTACGCACACGGGTCGGGCCACCCGGTGGAATCCACGGCAAGCAACAGTTTAAGTTTCACCGCCCAGCTTATATTGGCGAAACACTGTACACATCGGCTCAAGTATTAAAATTGTATGAAAAGAAAGGGCGCCATTACGTAGAAATGGCCACTCAAACGACGAATCAGCAAGGCGAGTTAATTACGACTGGGATGATCACGCGAATATGGGGGCAAGAACCATGAGAGAGTTACAGTCTTACCAAGGCATCCGGGTTGGTGATGAATTGCCTGAACTTTCTCAAACCGTTGACCAAGCAATGATCGACGCCTACGCCGATGCTTCGGGTGATATTAACCCCTTGCATATTGATCCTGAATTTGCCAAAACGACGTTCTTCGGCGGCACTATCGCGCACGGTCTATTAACCTTGGCATTTGTATCGCGCGTTTTATCGCAATGGAACTGGCAAGGTTGGGCGTACGGTGGAGAATTGGATGTGGTCTTTCTTGGGCCGGTTCGTCCAGGTGATGAGGTGCGCGTTAGTGGTGCGCTCGAATTAATCGAGCAACGGGCAGACGGTGTATATGCCCGCTGCAGTCTAGTTTGCCATTGCGGAGGAAAAGCGGTCGTTAAAGGGTTTGCTGTGAGCAAACTTTAGCCGCATAGCTTTTAATAAGAACGCGGTAAGCCTAGGCTCTTTTCAGCAATATAATTGAGCAGCATTTCTCTATTAATTGGTGCAGTTTTTAATAGTCTGACGACAGAGTACATATCGTATAAACCATAGTCGTCGGTAAACCCATTACCACCAAAACATTGTAGCGCTGAATCTACGGCCTTGATGCGGCATCTGCAGCGGCAATTTTTGCCATGCTGGATGCCTCTCCAGCAGATTTCCCATTATCAAATAATCAGGCGGCTTGTCTTGTCATTAATGAGGCTAATTCGATTTGAGTTTTGCCCTCGGCGAGTGGGTGTTGTAACCCTTGATATGCACCAATAGGACCATCGAAAACAACGCGTTCGGAGGCGTATTCTGCGGCTCTATTCAAAGCTAAACGGCCAATGCCTGTGCACATAGCGGAGACGACAATACGTTCAGGGTTGAGTGATTAAAATAAGATATCGAAGCCCTTGTCGATGCTTCCAATAACATCGTCTTCGGTCAACTCAACCTCATCAAAGAATAATTGGAATTGCTGTTCAGGCAAAACAACGCCCATTTCTAGCGGTGTCATGCTCACACCTTTTGTCTTCATATCGACGATAAACAGGGTGAAGCCATCTGTTTTTCGCTTAACAGTGGTGTGAGGTTGTGTACGGGCAACCACCAATGCATAGTCTGATTCATCAGCGCTGGTTATAAATGTTTTAGAGCCATTCAAAAAATAGCGTCCGCCTTTTTCAGTAGCAATGCTGTTGATACGAATGGTGTTCGTGCCAGCGGTGGCCTCCGTAATGGCAAAACAAAATAGCGTTTTTCCGGCGTAGGCATCGGGCAAGTATTTCTCCTTCATGCTCTCGCTGCCGTGGTCGGCTATCATCGGTAAAGACATGGTTGAACCCACGACCATTGAAAGCAAGGGGATGCCGTTGTTAGATAGGCCTTACATGAGCAAGGCCATTTCCATCATACCCAGACCCGCGCCACCGTATTGTTCAGGCACCATCATGCCCATAAAATCATCTTCACTTACTTGATCCTATAATTCGCTTGGGAACTCAGCTTTTCTCGCCTTTTTTAGCCAGTACTGTTGGTCAAATTTTTTCGCAACCTGATCTCCGTACTCATAGATCATGCGCTGTTCATCAGTTAATTCAAAATTCATCTGTGTATCCTCTTATTGACTATCGACCCTTCCAAATCGGTTTTCTTTTTTCAGCAAAGGACTTAGGTCCTTCAATGCCGTCTTCACTTGCATACACAACTTCGTGTAGACGTTTTGCTTCTTTAAGCCCTTCATCACAACCTAGGCTCATCGCTCTGAGGATGCTGGCTTTTACAGCAACGACTGATAGCGGGGCGTTGTCGCGTATGATGCCCGCCAAGCGATAGGCCTGTGTTCTAACGTCATCAGGTGTTTCTTCGAGATAGTTAATGAACCCAACGTCAAAAAAACGTTCAATGGCTAATTGTTCACCAGTCAAAACGAGCTCCATTATCATCGGTTGTGGGAGCATACCGAGCAAAGGTACAGCCCAAGGGGAACCACGCCCAATTTTTGCTTCGGTAATGCCAACGCGTGTACGGCTCAAGCCCACGCGTAAATCAGAATTTAAACTGAGTAACATGCCGCCTGCCATCAAGTGGCCCGTCATCGCTGCAATAATCGGTTTGCGCACATCACGCATGCGTTGGTGAAAGGGATCTTTAAGTTTCGATAGAGCGTCGTCACCCGTTTTAGCCTTGATTTCAGCCGCTTCTTTTAAATCCATACCTGCGCAAAAAACACCACAATCGGCAGAGGTCAGTACGATGACTTTCACGTCATCATTCGTGTCCACGTCTTGCCATACCTCAGTTAACTTGTTAACCAAGCTGATTGACAAGGCATTTTTACGTTCCGGTCGATTGAGTTTGACCGTCGCCACGCCATCTTCAAGGGTGTAAATTAATTCTTCATTCGTTGTCATAACTACCTTCTTATTGGGTTTGTTTTCCAATTAATTATTTATATTGCAATGCAATTTTGCCTACTTTTTCACGTGATATGACGGTCTTCATGATTTGTGCCGTACCGTCACCAATCTGTAGCCCCAAAACATCCAGCATTCTTTGTTGGTGTGGTAAATCAGTGGTGTAGCCATAGTGGCCGCTCAGTAGTAAACAGTTCTGTAAAATCTCTGTCGCGTATTTCGGGCCCATCCATTTCAAAATAGCGGCTTCTTTAGTGTGTTTATGTCCACCATCTCGTAATCTAAGTGTTTGATAGGACAGGGCGCGCAAAGCTTCTAGCATGCTTTCGTGTTCAGCTAAGGGGAACGATACGCCTTGAAATTTAACTAATGGCGTACCAAATGCTTCACGTTCTTGAACGTATTCCCAGGTTTCATCAACCGATACTTGTGCCGTAGCAACGCATTGCAGCGCAATCAACACACGACTTAAATCAAAACCAACCATAATTTTGGTGAAGCCTTCATTCTCATTACCCAACAATGCGGATGCAGGTATTTCGACATTATCAAAAAACACCGAGCCACGACCTACGGGTTTAGTGCCAATGTCATCAAACTCCGTACGGCTGATGCCAGGTAAGTTTAAATCGACTAAGAAAGCCGAGACGCCGTAGGGGCCAGACTCGACGGTACCTGTTCTTGCAAACATCAACACATTGTCGGCTTGTGTTGCGTAGCTCATGGAGGTTTTTTCGCCGTTTAAGATATAACCGGTATCCGTTTTTTCGGCTTTTAGAATTAAGTTACCTGCATCAGAACCTCCACGCGGTTCCGTTAAACCTAACGCCGAGATGAGGTCACCAGAGGCCATCTTAGGCAGTACGTCGTGTTTCATTTGTTCCGTACCAAAGCGCATAATGACATCGCTCATTAAAGGGTTCGTCATATTCAAGTAACTGAGATTGAAATCACCGTACGCGATGGCTTCACAAATTAAACCATTAACAAAACTAGTCGAACCTATGCCGCCAAATTCTTCTGGAATATTGGGTGCTAATAGGCACAGCTCGCCCATTTCTTTTATGAGCCCACGATCGAGTTTAGACTCACTGTTAATGGCGCGTTCACGATAACCATCGTACAAGCGCTCTTTGGCAAAACGCTGGGCCATTTCTTGAATCATTTTCTGGTCATCAGTTAGTAGTGCTGGGTTCATTCTTCTCTCCTGGTTTGTCTACTAAAGCTTTTTAGTCATGTCTCTTAACTTAAATTTTTGTGTTTTTCCACTGGCCGTTCTTGGCATCATCTCAAGTATTTGCAGGTACTCAGGCCAATAGCTTTTGCTGATACCTTCTTCATCAAGATATTTTTTCATCGTCTCAATATCCAGTGATTGAGCGTCGCGCAGGGTAATAAAACAGCACCCACGTTCGCCTAGGCGTTCATCTGGCTTAGCTACAATCGCCGTATCTTGAACTGCAGGGTGGCGATATAAGGCATTCTCTACTAAGGCGACGGGAATGTTCTCACCACCGCGAATGATGATATCTTTTGAACGGCCCGTAATACGGATATAGGTTTGGTGTACAATTTTTGCTAAATCGCCTGTTTCGAACCAGCCGTCATCGTCGGTATCGTATGCTTCTGGGCGTTTTAAATAACCCACAAAGTTACCCGCACCGCGTGTTTGTAAGAGGCCCTCGACGCCGTGCTGTACCTTCTTACCTTTGTTGTCGATTACGCGTACTTGCGTACCTTTGAATGGACAGCCGTCTGTTTCAAATACCTTTGCTTCATCGTCCGTAAGCAAGGTCGTGGTCACAGCCGACATTTCTGTCATACCCCAAACCGTTACCAAGTTAACATTAAGGGATTCTGCAGCGCGCCTGCCTAGCGCTGGTGGTACGGGTGCTCCACCGCAAACGAATAGCCTGAAAGCATCGTGATTACAGCTTTCTCGCATATCAGAATCGCTTAAGTCCGCGAGAAAAGGGGTCGCACCCATGGTATACGCTATTTGCTCATCTTTTATAATTTTCCATGCTGTATCAGCGTTCCATTGATCGAGGATTACGCTGGTTGAGCCGGTCATAAATGGCACGCTAACGCCGTACATTAAGCCGGTCATATGAGCTGTAGGCGAACCCATAAACACGGCCTCGTTTGATGTAAAAGCGGAACGCTCTATAAATTTTCTGGCTGGGTATTCATGTGTGTTGGATGTATGCATCACACCTTTTGGATTACCCGTTGTGCCTGAGGTGTACATCAATAAAAATACGTCATTAGGCTGTAGTTTGCGACGTTCAAATTCAGCCCTGTTGCTTGCGCTTACTGACGTTACCATATAGGGTTCTAGACCGGACTCAGCGAGAATACAAACGTGCTCTAATTTGCGGAGATTTCTTTGTATTCCATTCAACATGCTCGCGTGGTCAAAGCCACGAAATGAGTCTAAGCCAAACAGCAATTTTGATTCGGCAAAGTCCAGCATGTACGACAGTTCTTTCTCGCGAAAAATAGGCATTAACGGGTTACTGATTGCACCCACGCGCATGCACGCGAGGTATACAACGACGAATTCCCACCAGTTAGGAAGTTGGTAGGAAACAATATCACCCTTGTTGATGCCGCGTTTTAACAGGCCCGCCGCTAATCTATCGGATAAGTCAGCCAATTCTTGATAGGTTTTTGATTCCTTCCTACCGCGTTCTTTGTAGTAGGCGATAACCGCTGTTTTATCTCCGTGTTCAGCGACGGCTTGGTCAAAAAAGTCTAAGATAGTTTTGTCGCGCCAGTGCTGAGAGGCACGCATTTCTTGAGTGCGTTCTGTGGACAATAGGGGGTCGGCTATCGACATGACTGGCTTCTCAATCAAGCAGGCCGGGTGGTATATCCACGGGCATCATCAAGACTTGTTGCGCATAGGTTTTACCCTGTACATCAATATTCATAGAGCCTACACCGCCACCACCAAGGGCATCGTATAACAAGAAATTTAAGCCGTTGATACCCGGTAAATAAAAGCGTTCAACCTTGCCGCCCAAGATATGTGAGAACCAATCGGCAATAGCTGGCTCAGTTAATGCATTGGCTATGTAAGCCATGTATTCAGGTCTACGCGCTATCACGCCTATATTAGCAAAATCACCTTTGTCGCCACTGCGCGCTACCGCTAAATCTATTAATTGAACTTGCTCCATATCAGAGCCGAACTTAGCTTTTGGTATGTCCGTGCGCCGTATGCCACTGGCGTCAAAAGCTTGTCCATCACTTAATGGATAAGAAACATCAGCGCCATCAACATTAACGATGGCAGTTGCTTGTGTCTTATGCAGTAAAAACGAGTACAAGGAAATAACAGGCGACACTTTAGGCCGACCTGCAGCACCCGCTGCGCAACGACCACCGGTCATATTTAAAATAACACCCATCACTTCTCGAGAAAACAAGGCCGCCGCTTCATGTTTATCATGGTGAATTGCCATGCGTAACACCACCTCCAACAGGCCATCAGGCACATTGAAATGCCTAGGGTTCCATAAAGCACTTGCACCTAACTGGCTAATAGACGTTTGTCTAAAATCGCCATAACCCAGCTCATCAAAATGGGCACGACAGCGTTTTAGAATATTCTCAGCCGTAATCTGCGTTTTTTCAACCACATCAAAGCCATTAATTAGCTGCGTGTAAGTGGCTCTGTAGCCATCCATATGCGTGGCAGATACTTTGTATTTATCCGTTGCAGGGTATCCAATAGAGCCAGCAACTCGAACTCTATTCGGAGCCTCTTCATCTAAGATGACTGCTGAAAAATCACAAACAACATCGGGTAAAAAATAAGCTTGCGGGTCGCCAATCTCATAAATCAATTGCTCAGAAATGGTCAGTGGAGAGACTAAGCCGCCTGTATTGTCAGGCTTTGTGACGACAAATTCGCCATTCTCCTCACATTCAACGATGGGGTAGCCCATATCATCCCAACCATCGCTCGTATCGCGCCAATCGGTAAAGTTTCCACCCGTAATTTGACAGCCACACTCAATTAAATGCCCAGCGAGCGAGCCCATTGATAATTTATCGTAATCATCAAGTGGCCATTTATACTCGTGGATCAATACGCCTAAAGTAGTCGCAGAATCTACAACCCGACCCGTAATAACGATATCCGCACCAGCATCCAACGCTGCCGCAATTGGGAAAGCACCTAGGTAAGCATTAATACTCGCCAACTTATCTGGAAAAGCATCGCCTGAAGTCATCTCAGTTACGCCCGCCGCTTTAAATTCATCCGCACGCGACAATAAATCATCACCACTTACTACGCCAACTTTCAGTTTTATCCCTTGCTCGTCCAAAATCGCTTGAATCGCTTTTTGGCACGCAGGTAAATTTACTCCACCCGCATTTGCAACGACTTTAATCCCACGTTCGGATATACCTTTTAAATTTGGCTTTAAAATTTGTTGTACAAAATCCGTTGCATAACCTAACTCATCCGACTTGGATCGGGCATTGGCCAGCAATGACATAGTCACTTCTGCCAAATAGTCATACACCAAATAATTTAACTTGCCCTTTTCTAATAGCTGTTTTGTGGCATAGGCACTATCACCCCAGTAACCCGACGCACCACCAATTCTAATTTTTCTCATTCTTCATCCTCTTCAATATCTACGAGTGGAACAGCAACTTCCATTTGATTATCTTTCGTTACATAAATTTCGCTTACAACACCGGCTTGTGCCGCTGTTAATTCTTGGAACATTTTCATTGATTCCAAAACGACTAATAAATCGCCTTTTGCAACCGTTTGCCCAACACTCACCTTTATATCGGCGATACGACCACTCATAGGTGCTACAAGGTTCGCGCCAATTTCTTCTTCTGCTTGTTTTTCAGAAAATGATAGTTTTTGAAAGGCCACTGTTTCGCTGCCATTATCGAGATAGAGGGTTTGCTCTTCTGCAAAGGCAGCATAAACCTCGTGTTGAGTGTCGTCCATTAAAACGAGCATTTGGCTGTTTGTTTGATTTAATACCGTTAAGGTCACACGGTTGGACGCATCGTCTTCAACAATAAACCGAACTGCGTCTTGCGAAACAAAAAAATCACGAGTTTCCACACCTTGATTTAAACGAACAGGCCAACGTAAACCCCCCGTGCTTCGCCAACCGCTTGCACCGTCCGTTCGTGATAATAAAACAGCCGCCAGAGCCCAATTTTTAGCGCTAATGGCTTGCACATTAGAGGCTTCTTGTTGCGGTAATATGTTTTCTTCTATATGACGCGTCGTGGATTTGCCCTTGATAAAAACAGGGTCGTCTAACAGCGTTAATAAAAATTGCTTATTGCTGGGTAAGCCGAGTAGTACCGTGTCCGTCAGAGCGCGTTTTAGGCGACGCAAGGCTTCCTGACGTGTCTTGCCATAGGTGATTAGTTTTGCCAACATTGAGTCGTAGTGCGGGCTGATATGTTGCCCTCTAGCGATGCCTTCATCAACTCTAACACCGTCACCTATGGGGGGTGTCCATTCTAATATCGTGCCGGTTTGTGGCACAAACCCAGCATCACAATCTTCGGCGTACAAACGCACCTCAATGGCATGCCCTGTGAGTTTTATCTCGCTTTGTTGTAGCGGCAAAGCCTCGCCTGCGGCGACCCTTAATTGCCACTCAACTAGATCCAAGCCCGTTACCGTTTCGGTGACGGGGTGCTCAACTTGTAAGCGGGTATTCATTTCTAAAAAATAAAACTCGTTTGACTGGGTCACTAAAAATTCAACGGTTCCTGCGCCCACATAATTAACTGCCTTTGCAGCTTGTACCGCTGCTACCCCCATTTTTTGACGTAGGGCATCCTCCATTTGCGGCGCAGGTGACTCCTCTATTACCTTTTGATTGCGGCGCTGCATTGAACAGTCACGCTCGCCTAAGTAAATCGTATTGCCCATTTGGTCAGCGAATACTTGGATTTCAATATGGCGGGCTTGCTCGACGCACTTTTCAAGTAATAGTTCATCAGAACCAAAACTACTGAGTGCTTCGCCTCTGGCTGAGGCAATTTCATCGACCAGCTTTGCAGCATCCCTTACTAATCTAATGCCACGTCCACCACCACCTGCGGCAGCCTTAACCATGACAGGGTAGCCAATGCGTACCGCTTCTTTTTGCAACACGCTATCGTCTGTAGAATCACCATCGTAACCCGGCACGAGCGGCACGGCCGCATTGACCATATGTTGTCGGGCGACGGTCTTATTGCCCATTAGTGCAATAGCGCTTGAGGGCGGGCCAATAAAGTTAATACCTGCTTGTTCACAACGTTCCGCAAAGTCAGTGGACTCAGACAAAAACCATAACCTGGATGAATGGCTTCAGCGTTTGTTTGTTCAGCAGCGCGTAAAATTTTATCTACATCTAAATAAGACTGATCGGCAGATGCGCCGCCGATGCAAACGGCCTTATCGGCTACTCTAACGTGTAAAGAATTTGCGTCGGCATCGCTGTACACCGCCACCGTTTGGTAGCCCATTTTTTTCGCTGTTTTGATGATGCGCACCGCAATCTCGCTGCGATTTGCAATTAAAATAGTATTAAATATCGTCATTTCTCACCTAGGTCCGCTAACCAATTGGGCTTTCTCTTTTCTACAAAGGCTTTGTGTCCTTCGCGACCCTCTTGGTGTTTGTTTAATTCTGAAAATACCTCAGCAGAAAAATTAATCGTCTGCTCATTAATTTGATTGGTTGTTTGGTGCATGATTGTTTTTGTCGCGGCGCAGGCTGTTGGCCCGCACTGTTCGATAGATTCGAGAACAGACGCTAATAACGCTTCTAATGCGTCATCCGATTCTGCACAATAATGAGCAACACCCATTTGAAATGCATCCTCACCGTTAATGCGTTGGCCGGTTAGGGGCATTTGTTTAGCTTTTGACAAGCCAATACCTTTAACCGCATAAGGCGCAATTTGTGCGGGCGCAATGCCCAGCGTCGTTTCAGGCATGCCCATTTTGGCGTCCTTTTGTGCCAAGGTTAAATCGGCTAAACACGCCAAACCAAAACCGCCACCCATCGCCGCACCTTGCACGACAACAGTCAGTGTTTGTGGCAGGTTCCAAAATTTATTGAATAACAGGCCCGAGTGAATGTTGCGCTCGCGCGCGGGGTCAGTACCTGATTCTGCTGAATCTGTTTGTGTTTTACGTTCTTTAATATCCCTGCCAGCACAAAAGTTACCCCCTGCACCTTGCAGAATTACTACGCGAATTTGCTCCGTTGTCGCAAGAAAATCAGCGAGATCGTGCAACTCTTGAAGCATCAGGTTATTCATTGCATTTCTACATTCTGGGCGATTCAAGGTGATATAAAGCCGACCATTTGAACAGTCCAGCAGCAGCGTTTCTGTGGTGGGTAGCGTCAACATATTAGATTCTCGCAACACCAAAGGTATTTGGATCAAGCCGTGTTTGACGGCCTTTTATGCAAATATCAAGCAGTTCGGCCAGTAGTCGACGGCTTTTACGCGGGTCGATAATGCCTTCATCCCATACTTGAGAGGTGCAATACAAAGCGGCTGAGGCGTCTGCATAATAAGCAATAATTTCTTTAGATTGTTTCTCCATAAATGCGTCGTCAATCAGCTTATCATTCGCTTTTTGTTTGTTCTCGTAAACAATCGATATAACGGTCGCGGCCTGTTCACCACCCATCATCGCTCAACACGCTTCTTACCAATGGCATAGCCATATTGTAATGGTCTAATAAAGCTAGAAGGTCTCATAGCCTATAATTAATTGAAAATAGGACATGACATGACGAGCAAAGTAAGAAAAACGCGAATAAATTTCACCCCAGCCCAAAAGAGCGAATACGCAA
>LWTN01000201.1 GCA_002101225.1 Cycloclasticus sp. symbiont of Poecilosclerida sp. M
CCCCGACATGAATAATAGAGGGGACAGGTCACCTCACCACACTCCACTGCCACTGGAATAGGGATAATCACATGTATACAGTGGAACCTGTTGCTTGTACGTAGCAGGTCTGGGGGGGGGGGGAGGGCCCCCCCCCCCCATGAAAGCCCTGAAGGTATAAGGATACAGTGGAACGTGTCTAAATAATTATAATGGTCACTGGAACTTTATATTTCAACCTGTGGTGTACATGTATGTATGGATTGGAATGGTCAATATTCATGAAGGGCTGGTCCTCTTGGAATGCAATTATAACTCTTGTCGGATTGGAATCTGATTTTAGGGCAAGTCAAATACAACCTCATGGCTTACTGTATGATATCAGTCCAGTGAGGACAGCCATGTACTCACCTGGGCAATCCTCAGGGGCCACACAGATCCCATTCAAATCCACTGTTCCCTCTGGACAAAAGCATCCCTGCACACACACTGCTGGGCATAGCAGGGTGTCTCTGATGGCATATGTCACACAGGTCAGAGGACAAGCAGACCCACACTCTCTGTACGCCTTACCACCAGTACAAACTGCAATTAATTAGAATAGGGATTCTAATTTAAGGTCACTACTGTTTTAAGTATAGAATCTAGGGTCTCTACTCACCTGGGCAGTCTCCAGGGTCGATGCAGACCCCATTCATATCAACTGTTCCCTCTGGACAAAAGCAACCCTCCACACATACTGTGGCACAATTAATATCATCTCTGGTGTCATATGTCTCGCAGTTCAGAGCACTGGTACATGGTGAGCCACAGCCACTGTAAAACTTGCCACCTTCACATGCTGTACAAACCAAAACAGTAAACTTACTAGCTCAATACTCCACCATTTAATTATAACTCACAGGTTTCTGAATGCACCAGAACAGGCCCAGATAAGCCTATCAAAAAGACTGCTAGGACCAGAACTTTGGCCATAATAAAAATAATGTTGTTTATTTAGTGGAGTCCAGGCAACGCTGAGTCAGCATTTCCCAGACACCGCCCACTTATAAAAGGTGTCATTAATCTGTTGAGTGTGAGATATTTATAATCTTAGTTGAATGAATGTGATAATAGTTGAGGAGATATTTATAATAGTTGAGTGTGTGATATTATTGTACACAGATATGTAGTTGAAGCTAGTTGAGTTCTACACAGATATAGCTAGTTGAGTGGGAGATATTATACACAGCCATGACTATGCATCACTCATCATTAATTGCAACTCCCCATTCAGATAGCTTTAGCATAGAACTTCATGATGATAATGATACAGCAATTTCTTGACAATGACATCGACAATGGAACAGTAATAGCATAATTATGAGCTGGGGGAATTAAAAAAATAAAATGAGGAGGTTAGTTTAAAGGTAACCTAGGTTTCAAATTCCAGCTTCCCTTTCTCTTCCAATGTCTCCTCCTCTGCCATTAAGTTGTGTCTGAGACAAAGTAAGTCAGTGTCAGGAGTCAAAGTCAGTCAGTCCATGTCGCTGTCACTAGCAGCTATGTAGGTATGTACACACATATTAGCATGTACATGTATCAGAATGTGCTACCAAAGAGTCCCTATAAAGGAGTAGTTAGCCTCTCATTAACCCAATGCATGTACATATACATGCAGGGATGATATACATGCATGTATGTACATGCAGTATCATGGATGATATACATCATTGACTCTAAACTCACATTTCTACTCTTATTTTGTTGGATGGAGCCTTTTGGGTGTGTGTGAAGACACACACTGTCAGCACCACAATGGCCGCCAAGACCAGGAGGAGAGACACCACAGCAGCCACAGAGACGAAGGCTATCCTGGGGGTGGTCCAGAACCCTCCCCTTACCCTGTCCACCTCCACTGCAATCACAACCAACCATTGGTTATATTCCAGTCCCTAGCTCTAGCCCTAGCCCCTTACCATGTCCATCTCTACAGTTAGCCCTATAGTCCTTAGGCGAAGCTAGCCCTAGCCCTAGCCCAGCCTTTGCCCCAGGCAGCTCTACTCACACATGATAACATCTTGTACTTGCAGTGGAAGCTGGCCGGCATTGTCCCTCAGAATGAGAGTGAAGCTCGTAGAGGTTTCCTCACTCACACCATCCCCAGACAACCGTACCACAATCCTACACGATACATATCATCATGTCAAATAATTATTGTAACCAGCGCTCTATGAATTATGTCGTGAATGGACATTGTGCAGCATGCAAAGATCCCTCAGTATAACCATTTTCCAAGGGTGACAGAACAATTTTGTAAAGACCATTATTATTGATCATGGCTATCAAGTAAAATCACTTCATTCTGCCACAACTACTAGTGGGAAAATGGAGGGATGTGACCTTTACCACCATTCACACCTCCCTCAACAAAGAATTGAGAGTTTCCTCACCAAGTAGGTGTGAGTGGTGTGAAACCCTATCTGCCCCCCACACAGGCAGGTGCAGACAATGGACTATTTCCACCCATACACACGTCCCATGCCCATACTGCAATCCCTCATCCCATTCCCATACTGCAATCCCTCATCCCATTCCCATACTGCAAGCCCTCGTCCCATTCCCTTACTGCAAGCCCTCGTCCTCATAGATCCCATACAAGTCCACAGTAACGTCGTCATATCCATTCTCGCTCAGCACATCTCTTACTGCACCAACGAACGTGTCCTCGACAAAGTCAGCGGCAGATGATGAGGAAGAGAACATGGAGTACAAGTATTGGTCATCTTCCTGTGGAGAGAGGCAGTTTGCTGTCACTAATGCATGCACTGCATAGCTAGGGTGACTCACCACTATAGGGAGGGGGTCAATAGGCTGTGTGTCTGAATGGGAAAGAGGAGAGAGACAAAGTGCATTACTAAAGGTCAAAATGTACTCAGGTCATGTGATACGTATGTACTTAAGACCTTCATGTCACACATAACAGGCCACATGAGACCTAACAAGACCTAGCAGGTCACACATGAGACCTAACAGGTCACACATAGTCACATGAGACCAGCAGGAGACCTAGTAACTCTCACATGAGACCAGACAACTATGACACTGACTCACATTGGAGGAGAACATAGCAGAGTTGAGGGTTGACACACCTGTCCCTGTACAGGAGCAGTCCAGCTGGACACACACAATCTGGGGGCCCACAGATCAAAATGCAAGCAAACTGCTCCCCAGACAAACGCTGTTCACAAGTCTCTTGGCAATATGCCCCACACTCATTGATCACTTGACCAGCAGGACACTCTAAAGACAGATCTACACCAATAAAACAATGTTGCTGTTGCTGCTGAATATTGCAAATGGTAGTCAAACTCCAAGGAAGGGTAGATGTAATGGGTAGTCCACTACTGAAACTTACCACCTTTATCCAAGCACTCCAGCCCCAGGTTTTCATCTGTGATACACACCTCACCGTTGCCACAGTTGCCATTGGATGAGAGACAGCTACCGACACAGCCAGCATCACGTGTCTTGTTCTGCTGGAGACAGTAGGTCCATTCACTGTCACATGCCAAGAAGGCATCACTGCCACAAGGAACTGTGTGTGTGGGGAGAGGAGGGGGGGGAGGGAGGGAGGGAGGGAGGGAAGTGTGGGGAGGGAAGGAGGAAAGTGTGGGGAGGGAAGGAGGGAAGTGGAGGGAATAATATCATAGCAATATATGTAGGCTAGCTATGATCTGATGACAACACACCCACAATGATGTGTATGAGATCGACTGCATAATATAGATAGTTACTGGCTTTCCACAGGCAGTAGATCCCTTGGTCTCTATAGGTAATCGCTCAATATAGGTCATCACTAACCATAAGGTGGCTCAATGCAGGCAATGTAATGGTAATAAGGATTCAACTCGTCCCCATCAGAACCATAGAAGACCACGTCACACTCCTGGTCTTCCCGACACCCTCCATTGTACAGACCACAGTCAGGGAAGCACACAGATTCATCAGCAGCATCGCTCCCCCGACATGAATAATAGAGGGGACAGGTCACCTCACCACACTCCACTGCCACTGGAATAGGGATAATCACATGTATACAGTGGAACCTGTTGCTTGTAGCAGGTCTGGGGGAGGGTACTCCCCCCCTCCACCCTACTGTAACCGTATTAGTAGGTCACTTCTCAATACAGTGGAAACTGTCTATAGTGGTCACTGTATTAGCAGGTCACCTCTCTATACAGTGGAACCGGTCTATATTTCATATCAACCTGCGCTAAGGCCACACCTACACATGTAGTATGGTTAGGTGACAGCAATATTCATGAAGGGCTAGTCGGCTTGGAATGCTGCACTATATAGATTTTAGGGCAAGGGAATCTTGGATTCCAAAGATTCCCTCAAATAGCTATATTATTATAACAACCACTCCTTCATAAAATGTATGGTAGGGAAGCCATGTACGCACCTGGGCAATCCTCAGGGGCCACACACACTCCATTCAAATCCACTGTTCCCTCTGGACAAAAGCAACCCTCCACACATACTGCATCACAAGCTATCTCATCTCTGATGGCATATGTCACACAGGTCAGAGGACAAGCAGACCCACACTCTCTGTACGCCTTACCACCAGTACAAACTGCAATTAATTAGAATAGGGATTCTAATTTAAGGTCACTACTGTTTTAAGTATAGAATCTAGGGTCTCTACTCACCTGGGCAGTCTCCAGGGTCGATGCAGACCCCATTCATATCAACTGTTCCCTCTGGACAAAAGCAACCCTCCACACATACTGTGGCACAACCTATCTCATCTCTGGTGTCATATGTCTCGCAGTTCAGAGCACTGGTACATGGTGAGCCACAGTCTCACTGTACACCTTGCCACCTTCACATGCTGTACAAACCGAAAACCACGGTCAGTAAATACTCAACCATTCTATATCCAACTCACAGCGACCTGAATGCACCAGAGCTGGCCCAGATAAGCCTATCAGAAAGACTGCTAGCACTAGACACATTATTGTTTTTTCGCGGATCCGCTGACTCAGCATGCGCTGCGATTAATCGATTAATCGATTACGCCCATGCGCGCCCACGTACGTCAGGTGCAAAAACAATCTGCAATGCCGACCCTGCACCACTAAAAACCCGCGCCATTTGTTAGTGACGATACCGTACCAGTACCCAACGTGCACATTTTTCGATCGGTACGGCATCGACAGTACTAAATGTGTCATGTTCCAGCGACGACACCATACCCGACATTGTACAATTCGATCGGTACGGCATCGTCAACACTGCATGTTCCAGCGACGACACCATACCCGACAATCGGTACAGCATCGTCAACACTGCATGTTCCAGCGACGAAACCATACCCGACAATCGGTACGGCATCGTCAACACAAGAAACGTTTTAACAAATGGGCCTACGCATGCGCATATGCACTGCGCTCTGCGCATGCTCAATTGCAACACCCAGTCTATCTAATACTGTAGTATCAGGTAGCCTCCAACCATAGCCTGATCCAAGCTTGACGTAGCTAGCCGTAGAGATGAAGCAGCTCGTACCCTTGTGTTTGGTTCTTGTTACAATTCCAGCAGTTGTATACTCCCAATCATGTAAGTTTTCACTCGCCGGGCTGAAGCCTAAGGCCTAGGGCTAGGGCTAGACCAGAGAAAGGCCAGAGGGCCTACGGTAGGGGTAACCAGGCTATTTAGTAGCTGGGGGGTTTGGCCTTTTGATCTGGTAACTTTTAAGGATCTCTAGCTAGCCAGATCTAGCACACCTCCTACTGCATACATGTACACATACCAGCCTACTAGCTAGAGCAGGGAGCTCTCATAGTGAACAACAGCTCGAGCTGTAGCTACATAAGAATGTTCTCCATAAATTAACGCAATGCCGATGTAGGCCTAATGGCCAGGTTAATGGCCATTTCCTATCCCTTGTACATATATGAGTCTATGGTGCGGTATCCTTTGAACCCTCACAGGAAGCATTAGACAAGAGGCATGTGACTGTACTGTATAGGTACTAGGTAATGATATTCAGTGTTGTGTTTACCCCGAAATGTGCATGTGATCCACATGCATGTGTAATTAGCATGCTTCATACCAATCCTCAAGGGAAGCACTAGACAAGAGGCATATGACTGTACTGTATAGGCAATGATATGTTTACTCTGAAATGCGCATGTGATGTTGTATAGTTTACGTACTCCACATGCATGTGTAATTAGTATAGCTACCAACCTTAAAATGTGGGTGGTCTTTCAATGGGTGCATGCACCTCGGGACCACTGGCTGTTATATAGAGCGGTGACCTGCTAGCACCAGGTTGGGATGGACTCTGTTAGCTAGGGGGGAGTAACCTGCTTATACAGTGACCATAGCTATAGACATCGATTCCACTGTATAAACACACATGCTGTACGCACCTGAGCTGCATGTGTATCTAGCTATATGGTATCGGAACATTACATGGTGACATAGTAGTATAGTATATAGAGTACTACCACACTCTACTCGATCTAATGATGGACCAATCATTGGGTGGTGGCAGGTTTAGAGTTGTTTGTTCTGAGTTCCTAGTGAAAATTATAATATAATGGATAGGCTGTGATAGACTGTAGTCAGTTTTGTATACGGCCAACTGATGTGTGTGTGCCTACCTCAATTATGCCTGGCACAAAAATACAGAAAGTGCCCTTGCATAGCTATTACGTGTGATTATGGTCATTTAAGACTGGTAGCTGAAAGGTATACAGGAAATGTTGCCATGTACTGACTTCAGGAACAGTTCAGGAAAGTTGAAGGAAATACACCATTGCCTTTCCGTCCAGTGTTTGTGTACCTACACAGCAAAAACAGAAGTGTGTATTTCTAGCTATATATGCTCGCACTGGAGTGACATGTTTGTCACAAAGTACACACCCAGCCTGAGATGTCACTGCATGGGGAGCATACGTACTTTTGGTATGAAATACACACACTTCTGTTTTTGCTGTGTAGCTACTCAGCTAGTTGAAGTTCAACGTAAAAAATAAAAAAGGCTATATACTTGGGGTTATACCCATCTATAGAATACATGTACATGTTCCTTTGAAATTTTGCTGCTTGTGTTTCCATAGTAATAGCCTGTTCCGATGGGATGGTGTATCAAGACTGTGGCACTGCCTGTCCATTGACTTGCGACAACCACCTCAACGCACCGCTGTTCTGTACCTTCCAGTGTGTGCAGGGATGCTTCTGCCCTACAGGGATGGTGCAGCTCAATGAAGGCTGTGTGGCTCCTGATGATTGCCCAGGTAAAAAAAAGTTGGAGATCCAAAGCCTTGGGCTTTCAGGAGCTGGTAATGGTGTATTCACGCACCCACTTTCATATACAAAGCCTCATAGAGTTCAAAAGCCTAAGCCTTTGGTGGATATAGATCTATGATATCTTCAATTATAGGGCTAAGGTTCTTATATCCACTGTTTGTTTGTGTGCAGTGAACATTGACTATGTTGAGCAACAAGACAATGAAGACGATGATGACCACGATCATGATGGCGACCATGATCATGATGGTCACCATGGCGACCATGATCGTGATGGTCACCATGATCGTGATGGCGACCATGATCGTGATGGTCACCATGATCGTGATGGCGACCACGATCATGATGGCGACCATGATCATGATGGTCACCATGGCGACCATGATCGTGATGGTGACCACGATCATGATGGTCACCATGATCGTGATGGCGACAATGATCATGATGGCGACCATGATCGTGATGGCGACCATGATCGTGATGGCGACCATGATGGTGATGGTGATGGTGATGGTGATGGAGACAGTTCGGCATTTGGAAGCCTGGGGCTGTCCCAGAATTCTATCATCTGGATAGCTGTGAGCAGTGGTGTTGCTGGGATTGCAGTGATGGTGGCATGGGTTGCTGTGGTGGTGCTCTGCTGTGTGCTGAGAGGAAGGAACTCAACACACGTGGCTGACAAGAAGAATACAGAGTTAGTCTCTTAATAAACTAGTGTGTAGCTTAGCCACAGAGGGGGATAGCCAAAATTTAGTCAACTTCCTCTTCATGGCTAAAGTCATGCATTATAGGTTGCACCCCAGCTTGGAAAGCTTGTGCCCTGTCACTGTGTCCTCCCCCTATCCTCAAATCCTGACTATACAGCCCCTATTATGTTAGCTATTATGTTACTCAGGCCTAACATTTACTCTGCCATCATCCTACATGAGAATGGAGACTCCGACAAGGGAAAGTTGCTGGAGAGCCTCGACAACTATTAAATACTGCAACTTTATTAGCTATTGCAACTTGCTGTGATTTTTGTGTGCATGTATTTAACCATAATTATGTGTACATAGCGCATGTACATATCAATCCCTCCAGTTCCCTGCAGAATAATTATAATTTATGACAGTAGTATAGCAGTGCATGCAATTCACTCGCGCGCGCGGATCACGCGCCGCTAAAATAATTTCCATAATTAGACCAGAAATAATTTCATTAATTTTATTATACGTCGTGGTGAATGTCCAAAAGAAAACAGCTGTGAATTATAAGCCAGCTCGATATTAATTATTGCTGGAGTTTACCACCCAGCCAAGATCTGCCAGCTATAATGGGTATCAAAGGACTAACTAAGTTCATTAATGAAAACTATAAGTGGAGAGCTGCGAATTGGAAATGGAAGAATTTGATTATTGATGGACACAACATATGCTGCCAACTCTATAACAATATACTTAGCTGTGACTTTGGTGGAGAGTATGACCAATTCGAACAAATAATCGAAAAATTCTTAAAAGAAATCCAGCAGCAACATTGTGAGCCTATTGTGGTATTTCATGGTGTTAAAATTGAGAACAGGATTAATAAAGTTCGTGAACGCAGACTTCGATCCTTCAAAGAGATGAAAAATGTCCAGACTAGGGACATAAGAAGTGGGGACATAAGAAGTACAGGTGAAGTAAAGCCTCTTATGATCAAATCTGTTTGTATGGATGTCCTTCGAAGACTGGATATAGAGTTTTATGTTGCTAGTGGTGAACCACATAAATTTATAGCTGCTCTTGCTAACCACAAGGAATGTCCAGTGCTGTCTTCTGATTCTGATTACTTCATATTTGATCTAAATCATGGCTTAATTCACTCTGTTCGATACTTTGAAAGAAAAGAGCCACTTTTCATTAGAAAGCAGTTCATGAAGCAGTTTTCTTTGAAAAATGACCAAATACTGATTATCCCAGGCGAATTTGGAACTAATATGTTTTTCAATAAATCCTCATTTGATAAGTTAATAAAAGCTTATGATACCTTCAGAAAATATTATGAGAAGCAGGAAGTTGCAGTTGATGTTTACGAGGATATAAGAAGATTTTATTGTGATTTGAAAGTGCCTTTTGGAATTTCTGACGGGAGCGGTCCTGTTGGTTATCACTTTGATGACCTGCCTGTATGGATCATCAGAAAATATAGAGAGGGCTGTTTTCCACCTTTTTTGGTTATGGCATTTAACACTAAGTACTACCTCTTACCAACAATGGTAGAAGTCATTACCAAGGATAGTGCCTGGCTAATCAGCAGAGAAATCAGACAGTACCTTTATGGACTTTTAGGACTACCTGCAGTCAAGGAGATTATTCGTGAAAGCAAAGTTCCTGAACTTACTGAGGAATCTGTGCTTCCAAAGTTTCAACAGCCTGCACGAAGTATTGTATCTCCACATGAAAATGAACGCCAGTTAATAGTTGAATCGGTATTAGTACCTCATGAAATTTCATCATCTGAGGATTTTAAGCAACTGGATGCTAAGTGGAAGCTCCCTATTGCTGCTACCTCCTATTGGTATCGACATCTTGATGTCCCTATGCCACTAGTAAAGTCTTTGGTTTTGAGTTTTTTCACATGTTCTAAAGTGATTCCTCGACCTGATAATACTGATCTAAGATTGGGTTCTAATTGTCTACGAGCTCTTCACGCATTTGCTAAGTGGCAGTGTGTCTACCATGATGCCACAGCACTGAACTATGTCGCCCGTGAGCCCTTCCCTACCACCAGTTTTGCCTCCCTATACTCTGGGGAAGTGGCCATGTATTATGCACTAAGTCAGAGTGTAGATGGCGCTTTTGATGCTGGCTCAGATGAATGGAAGCTATACAAGAAGTTACTGGAGCTGGTAACTGTCAAGGGACAGATCATCACCAGCAGCCATGGAGTGCGCTACCCACAGCAAGGCGATATCCAGCAGAAACTCGACCGCTCAAAACAAACCCTCCAGGGATCTGGAGACCTGCAAACCCAATGTGAGTTGAATAAATGTCTGAGGGACTATACATTTGGCAGCCAAAATTGTCCCCCCTCGCTCCCTAGCAAACCTTGGGGACTGTGCAGCCATGTCCCTTAAACAGCGTCTTGGCACCTTGACACACATTTTGAAACCGATAGGCCTCTCCTGAATTAAGATACGCTCTTTGGATCACTACACACTATATAATTTCTATAGCTTAATTTGGTTGATTTCGATGCTGTCTGACAATTTCTCTTGATGCAAAACATATAATTATACTGCCTATTACCAGTATTGGGCTAGGTCGGCTGAAGGCTCTATGGGCTGACATAATATGATACATAGTATGATACTCTCTGATACAGTGGGCATATATGCTGTAATGAAGGAAGCACTAGCTGGTAATTCCAAAGCTGTGAAATGAGGTATTGTCACAAGGGCTTATAGACCCATCGGGAAGAGGGCATGCTAGGAGATGGCGAAATATATGTTACAAAAATTTCACGTGTGATGATATTTTTTGAATAGCATCCGTGTTCTATTTTTATTTTGCTGTCTCTACAGGTAGCAACGGGAGTTGCATGCCCTCTCCCCGCAAGCCCTTGGTATTGTATAATCTGTAGTAATTATAACTACAGATACCAGTGTAACTTTTCATGGAGAATGCAAGATAGCAACCATTACATCATCTACATCCACAGTAGACATGGCAGATGTGGGTGTGTCCCTGCGAGCACTTGACCCTATAGAGGAACTAGAGTTTCTGGTTCATCCTTGTCTTGCTGGACCCTTTCTTCTGCCAGCTGACTACGAAGCAGCTAGTCCAGTCTACCTCATACAGCCATCAAGCACTGGTGGAGAGATTCACACAGACGTCACTGTGTGCATCCGTCATTTTGCAAGCTTGAAGAGTGAAGAAGACTGCAGGAACATGAAGTTTCTATCAGCCACTCCCACTTCTCAGGAAACCTACAAATTTACAGAGATTAATGGAGTTACGGAAAAATTCAAAAAAGGAAGCCAAACTGGAGAAATTGCACTGAAAGAATTTGGTTTCTTGGTTGTGGCCAACAGAGAAGCGAAAGGTTTGTGACTTTTCTAAAGGGTATTGAAATTACATCCTCGTTTAGGAAACTGCTTGTGTGCTTTGAAGTTGGTCCCAACAATGATTGAAGAAAATCAAGTACAAGCAGTCTTTTACAGTTGTTTGAGCCACCCTGTGTATGAGAAGGTAGGGTGTCTTGTAGTGAATTGTTGTCTGTGTTCACCTGTGTTTGTGTTTATAGCACTGTGACACAGTCATTGCTCAGTACACTGCAGATTTTAACCCTGCAATAGCACCACCAAGTGTAGTGACAGCAAGGATCATTTCTGACCACATTACTCTTGCAGCCAGTCAAGCTGATGGATGGGATGTGAAGTTTGAAGGAGGAAATGAAGTAAGATTCTCATATGTATAATATGACTATACAACAATCTGATTGGTCAGTTGGAGGGTATATACATAATAATTATGCTTTGATGTAAATCTGACTACTTCCTGCTATGCACAGCATAAGTTTTTCATTGGCTACAGCACATAGTTGACTACTGCTTGCTTAGTTACCATAGGTTAGTGCCCTCAACCAGTATTTAGAAACCTTTGGAATGTCTTATAATGACCTCAGCTTGTCAGTCATGATAGCAACATCCCTCAGGTTCCTAAACACCACCTGGAGTGCAATAACCCTGCATCTTTTATCTAAACAACAGTAGGGATTTGCCCTGGGAATTTCCCTGGGGAATCCCATAGTACCTATATCAACTGATCATTGTTTTTCTGTGGTTGGTTGCTATGTTTGGCCCAGGGGAAATACCTAGTTGCTTCAGGATCAGGAAAAATATTCTTTAGGTTCACAAAGACACCATTATTGGAGGATGCATCTCAAACCTTGCTGATTATCCCCCTAAGATTAACTTAACTGGGATGAAAACATCTGCTACTGAAACAGATCGATTTAATCTTCGTGTGTTGGGATTGGATGCCGAATACATCTTGAAACTACCACCATTCATAATTAAAGGTAATGCACATGCATGACAATATGACAATAGTTCGGAGTACACAGAATTGCTCTTGCACACTTTAGATGACAAGAAAACTGAAGCAGAATCACAAAAGTTCATTGATACAGTTGAACAGGCTATTGATGAGAATCAGAAGATCAGCAGAAAGCTAGCACACTCTATAATTATTGGCCCCCCGGGTTCAGGGAAGAGCTCGCTGATCGATCGTCTCCTCAAGAGATTGAGGAAGAAGTTCTCCAAATCCACTGGTGTCTGTAACTCTGTCATTGTAGTAGACATTGATGAAATCAACCCATCAGTCTTCTTTTCAGCCACTGGAGTGGATTCAGAAACTTGGAAAGAAGTGGACTATGAGGTTTCAATAGTAAATCAATTGGTTGGGCAAAGTGAAGGGAAAAGCAAAGAAGGGCAAGGGCAAAGCAAAGAAGCCGCTCCACAATCTGTACCAAAAAATTATATGAGACCTGTGCCATCAGAAGTTCAACCTCCTAAACAGAAACTGCCACCAAGAAAAGTAGAAATAGCTAAAGAAGATGTGCCTGATATTCAGGTGGCCATGCATTTCCCATCAAAAAAGAAACCCGTTGCTGTATTAACCATGTCCAAAGAAAGTGTTCTTTCAATCATAAAGAAATATGGCTTTGATACATTCAAGAATTACCTGCAGAAAACCTTCTCTCTCTACCTTAGAGACACTGGAGGGCAGGTCGAGTTTCAAGAAATGCTTCCTCTTTTAATTTCTGGCCCGTCTATATTCATCTTTGTTTTCCGTATTGATCTCGACTTTCAGCATAAGTTTTTTATCAAGTACAGGAAAGGTGTGAGTGATTCCATCAACCGCTACACTTCTTCTATCACCACCGAGGAGGCCCTTCTCCAGTGTCTAGCTAGTGTGTACGCCATGGATACACCAGGTAAGGACATAGTCAAGACACACGAGCCTCTAGTCTTCATCGTTGGCACGCACAAAGACCAACTTGGCTCTTTAGCCGATGAAAGAATCGCAGTGTTGAATCAGCTTATCATTACTTTGATTGTAGAGAATGGCTTTCAAGATTTAGTCCTGTATGCTGACAAGCACAAAGGGCAAATCTTTTTCCCAGTCGACAACACTTCAGATAGCGACGATGATTTCAAGTTGATTCGATCCAAAGTTAACAGCCTAGTCTATCATCGTAAGGAATTTACCATTGATTATCCCATCAGCTACCTTTTGCTTTGTCTTGATCTGCAAAATGTGAAAAAGAGTATCATTACTCTTGATGAGTTCAAGCATCTTGCAGCAAGACATGGCATTGAGGGAGACGATGTATTTCACCTTCTACATTTCCTTCATCTCAGAATTGGCATTGTTCGATATTATGATGTCGAAGGTTTACGGGACATTGTTGTTATTGAGCCACAAGTTCTCTTTAATACAATCACTGATCTTGTCATCCGTACATTTTCTTGTGATGTACTAACCGGAAGAGAATTTAATGAATTTGAGAAAGGTATTATGTCGTCATCGGTATTGGAATATGTTACTAACAATGAAGAGATGAAAGGCATTCTTCCAGCATCAGCGTTTAAAGGTAAATTTTTTAGCGATGACAAAATCAGCTCAGAGAAGTTCCTACGGCTTCTAGTTCACCTCCGCATCATCACTCCAATCACCACACCACAAGACGAAGAAAAGAAATATTTCATTCCGTGTGTCCTGAACCACATCCCAGAATCAAGTGGGGATGATTTAGAGACAGATGTATCACCGCTACATGTGAAATTCCAGTGTCGCCACTGTCCAAAAGGTGTGTTTGGTGTCCTAGTCACTCACCTCATGACCCCTGATGTCAGCAAGCAGAATGATACCGACACCACATTTTCTCTCATACAAGATAAGATCTTCAGAGACCAAGTTACCTTTGACGTTACCTGCAATGGCTTTCACGATGAAATGTCCATCAAAGTTTATTCTTCTCACTTGAAAGTATACTTTGTTCCGTATTCGCTTAAAAATCGTGAAGATTTTCCAACTAAAGTTGTGTGTTGCAATGTCCGTCAGATTGTGGAGGATTCCATTAATAGATCACTGAGTGATCTTCACTACAACAACTCGAGAGTTAAACCTGAGATATGCTTCAAATGTGACGACTGTCCTGAACTGCACACTGTCTCCAAAGTTGGAAAGTTCCACATGTTATTTTGCAGGTGCACTAAGCAGTCCAGTCGTCTCCCACCACGAGGACGATGTTGGTATGGTGAAGGTGAGTGCACACTAGCGGAGTATTTTTTCGTCCTGCTCCCCCCATGAGTCCGGGACCAATATTTAATCACCTCCCCAGCTTAGCCAGCTAGATGTTACAATTTATATCCAAAACCCATCAATCATGGGATAGGTATTGTATCTGCTTCAGATGACTAGCGAAGAACATTAGTTTGTTAATTCCCAGGGCTTTATATACAGATGTTGCGTTGGTGGGTGAGCAGAAATTTAATTGTAAAACGTACACATGCACTATTCAGGACATCGATCAGCATTGCAATGCCTACTATTATTATTGGGGGTGGGGGGATTCTAGTTCTCCTTCTGTATGATGAGTTGAGTATTTTTGTTGTTACCTACATTCAGATATATCAGAAGATTCTGTAAGATTACCTTTGATCTCAGCAACCACAATGGCCAGAGGTATAATCATCAAAATGACTTATTGATTGTACTTAACTTGTTCTTTTGGTCATGTAGATGGATCTGATTCTGTGAGATTGTCTAGTACCTTAGCTACTAGAAAAGATGGAGGTATTTTGTGAATTCGGCTTTCTTTTTTGTGTGTGAATGAGCTTTTTTTGCAGACCACCCATCACCAGTCCCATCACCAGCACAGGGAGGCCACAGGGGAAGGGGTGCTAGGGGGAGAGGAGTGCAGGGAAGGGGGGGTGGAGGTCATGGGATAGGAAGAGGGAGAGGAAGGGGAACAATGAGAGATGGAGGTAACTATTGTATCATGAAGTGTCTGTAGCTATTGTTCTTATAAATAATTATAGGCTCACATGCAGCTCCTATCACTGGTAACCAAGAAACACAAAGAGGTATGTAAATAATTATTGGCGATATTCTTACTTACGCGTGTGAATGTAATAGTACCTGTTTTCCAAGCCTATGTGTCCTCCCTCCCTGCCAATGCCCTCCCACACCTTGAGCTCCAGTTGGACCATGACCATGCTGGAGTGGACACAGACCTGTGTGAGATAGCAGATGTCATGTTGAACTGGGACGAGGGGCTCCACACTCACCTGGGATTGACTAGGGTGAAAGTACATGACATCAAGGTCAAATATCCCTGGGACCCAAAATTGCAGAGGCAAGACAGTCTATAATTATAGCTAGCTAGTCCCCCTTCCAAAAGAGGTCTCCAGGCAGTGTAATGGCCTATGGGTGGGCTACATATTGCACTGTTACAGTAGTCAGCTATTTTAGCATCTCTAGCATAATAGTTGTTGTGTCACTAGCTACTCAGTAGAACTTTGGTGTTGCTGGATTGTGGGTCGTTTCCAATAGAGTGGTCTTATACGTTTTTCTAGATTTTATTTCTGTTTTAA
>LWTN01000202.1 GCA_002101225.1 Cycloclasticus sp. symbiont of Poecilosclerida sp. M
AACTTTAACCTTTGATAATGGTAGAGAGTTTAGTTGGCATGATGAATTAGCTGAGACATTAGACTGTAACACCTACTTTGCTAAACCATATCATAGCTGGGAGCGTGGCTTAAACGAAAACCATAATGGTTTGTTAAGGCAATTCTTCCCTAAGCAAATGGCTTTGGATAGTGTGAGTGAAAAAGAAGCATTTAGGGCGACGGATTTAATGAATAATAGACCTAGGAAATGTTTGGAGTATAAGACTCCATTTGAGGTTTTTGCTAAGATGACTGGTGAAGACTATTTTTTAAATGGAAGTGTTGCACTTATGGGTTGAATTCGCCTTCTTTAAAAGAACACCGCTTAATTATTACCGACACGTATCACTTATGTTTAAATGCGTGGAATGCAGGAACACCCGCAATTTGCATCACTGATGGTAATGAAATGGCGCACGCATCTTTAAGCGATAAGAAAAAAGAAGTCTTCTATTTTGCCCATGATGCACAAGATTTTTTAATCAATACGGATTCGCTAAAACAGAACAGCATGATAAAAAACATATTACCTCGGGCTAAAAGCTCAAATAGAGCGTTAGTCGAAAAAATAGCACCCATTGCGCTAAATAAGGAGCTTACAACCTCAGTTCTAAACAATATTCATCAACAAAAAACCTCAACTGAACTAGCGTTTATCCACTGTCTCAAAACCTTGATTGCTTAAATCGCCCTATGAAGAAGCCATTAACCAGCGTCATAATCCCAACCTACAACTATGCACACTGTCTCACTAGAGCTATTAATTCTGCCGCTCAACAAGCAGGGGGGGGTAACTACGAAATCCTAGTCGTTAATGATGGTTCTACTGATAACACCACCGAAGCCATCAAACCTCTGCTGAAAAAGCATAAAAAAAATTACGCTACATTGAAAAAGAAAATGGTGTAGCTGGGTCAGCGCGTAACCTTGGGATTGACAACTCAACCGGCAACTACCTAATTTTTTTAGACGCTGACGATGAACTAGAAAAAAATGCTCTCTCTTTAGTTCAGCACCATTTAACTGAAAACCCTGATACTAAATTTATTGTTGGCAGCCATATCAGCAAAGAGGAAACAGGCGATGTGTACTTAACAGCCGTTAATAGCTTTACCAATACGAAAGAAGCGTGTTTTGTCGGTTACTTCAGCAAAAAGTTCTCTGTTGTTAACGGCGATTGCGTATTTCATCGCGATGTTTTTAAAACAATACGATATAACGAAGATATGGTTAACTGTGAAGACATCTCTATTTTCGCCCTTGCATTTGCACTATTTTCCTCTTCACGTATTGTCCGCCCACTTGCAATTATCTATAAGCAGGACGATAGCTTACGACATGTTTACGCGTTTTCTGCAGATTTTGTACCCAATATTGTCGATGAAATTTTTACTGAAAAACGACTCCCTGCGAAGCTATTAAGCTATAAAAAAACTTATGCAGCACGTTTGTATTTGTCACAATCACGAGCTGCATATTTGGCAGGAAATAAAAAAACATTCTTTATTGTTTTCATAAAGCCATCTTGACTGATTCACGATGTTTAATCCGTTTATCTTATCTAAAGAAGTATTTAAGAAGCATACGATTATGACAACAAAGACTTTTAAGGTTTCTATAAGCCACTCACAGTTTAAATAATAGTACCCACAACCCTATTTAGTATGGCATTATTCAGCGTCACCAAGTTATTAACCCGAACTTTTGGAGAAAAAAATGAAAAAAACCTTCCGTTTATTAATTACCCTACTAGCTTGTGCTGTCGTTACGATTGCCTGTTCAGAGAAAGCAGAGGAACCCGCTGCAGTTGAAGAAGTAGCATCTGTTGAAGAAGCAGCGGCTGTTGAAGAAGCTACCGCTGATGAAGCGACTAAATTAACCGTTATTGAAAAAATTGACATCGCCGCTGCACCCGAAGCTGTATGGGAAAGTGCTAAAAACTTTGGTGAGTTACACGTTTGGCACCCAGGTGTTGAAAGTTCTACAAACACCGATGGCAACAATATTGGCAGTGTGCGCGTACTTGACCTCGGTGGCCCAACGATTACTGAAGAGTTGGTGGCCTTTGATGACGAAAATAAAAGCTTCACGTACAAAATCAATGAAGTTGACCCAGCCGTACTTCCAGTTAAAGACTACATCTCTTCGTTTTCTGTAGAAGACAATGGCCAAGGCGGCTCATCTATAACTTGGGATGGCAGCTTCAATCTAGTTGGCACGCCAAAACCCGAAGATATTCAAGCCGGTGTAAGTGGTATCTATCGTGGTGGGATTGAAAACTTAAAAAGTACGTTAGAAGCTGATTAATAAGCTTAATTACTAACAAACGTTAAGAAGGCCGCTAGAAATAATCTAGCGACCTTTTTTATTTCTGCCTAAAACTATTTAGTGCGCCTCATCCCAGTTTTTCCCCACCCCGATATCTACGACAAGTGGCACATCTAGCTTTGCCGCCGCGCTCATTTTTTCTTGAATGATTTCCGTCGCCTGATTCAGAAAACCATCCTCAACCTCAAACACCAATTCATCGTGCACTTGCATAATCATTCGCACTGCGGGCTTTTCATCTTGTAACCACTCATCCACCGATAACATCGCCAACTTAATAATGTCCGCAGCGGTTCCTTGCATCGGCGCATTAATAGCGGTTCTTTCTGCGTACTGGCGGCGCTGCCCATTTTTCGCAAGAATATCTGGCAGGTATAAACGACGACCGAATAAGGTCTCCACATAGCCCTGTTCACGCGCTAATTCACGCGTGTCATCCATGTATTGTTTAACCCCTGGGTACCGCTGAAAGTATAAATTGATATAACCTTGAGCCGCCCCGCGGTCGATGTCGAGCTGTTTTGCTAGACCAAAAGCCGACATACCATATATCAACCCAAAGTTAATCGCTTTAGCAGAACGACGCTGATGGCCTTCAACTTGATCTAAAGCCACACCAAACACCTCCGCCGCCGTCGCTTTATGCACATCAAGCCCTTGTTTAAACGCCTCCAGTAAGCCTGTGTCTTGTGATAAATGCGCCATGATTCTTAGCTCAATTTGCGAGTAATCCGCCGCTAAAACGGTGTAACCAGGCTCTGCGATAAAGGCTTGTCGAATCCGTCTTCCTTCTTCCGTTCTGACCGGTATGTTTTGTAAATTTGGGTCCGACGATGACAGTCTTCCTGTTGCCGCAACTGCTTGGTGATACGACGTGTGCACTCGGCTTGTTACTGGATTTATTTGCAACGGAAGTTTTTCGGTATAAGTTGAACGCAGCTTGCTCAAACTACGGTGCTCCAAAATCAATCTTGGCAAGGGAAAGTCCAACGCCAATTCTTGCAACACATTTTCTGCCGTTGACGGTTGTCCTTTGGGCGTTTTTTTCAACACAGGCAGCCCCATCTTATCGTACAAAATTTCTTGTATTTGCTTTGGCGAACCTAAATTAAATGGCTGTTCTGCAACCGCATGGGCTTGTGTTTCTAGGCTTTTAATCTGCACGGCTAGCTCACCGCTTTGTTGTTGCAACATAGCGGCATCGACCAATACACCCGTTTGTTCGATACGCGCCAACACGGGCACCAGAGGCATTTCTATTTCTTCATAGACCTTTGTAAGAGTTGGTGTTTTCTGCAGCTTTCCATACAACTGTTGGTGCAACCGCAGAGTCACGTCGGCATCTTCTGCTGCATAGGGCGCAGCGACCTCAATAGACACTTGATCAAAACTTATTTGCTTCGCCCCTTTGCCCGCCACCTCTTCATAATGAATGGCTTCTTGCCCTAAATACTTCTCCGCCAAGGCGTCCATATTGTGCCGCGTTGCAGTACTGTTGAACACATAAGACTGCAACATCGTATCGTGCTGAATACCGGCCATTTTTATGCCGTGGTTGGCGAGCACATTGGCATCGTATTTAAGATTTTGCCCCAGCTTAGCAACACTCGCTGACTCTAATAAAGGCTTCAATTGATCCAATATCCACTGGCGCGATAGCTGCTCTGGCGCACCTGGATAAACGTGTGCTAATGGCACATACGCGGCGTGCCCAGCTTCGACCGCAAATGAAACGCCAACGACTAACGCCTTAGTGTAATCAAGGTCGGTCGTTTCGGTATCAAAAGCGAATAATTGGGCGCTCGTTAGTTTTTTCAGCCACGCATTAAACGCAGGCTCGTCTAGCACCGTATCGACCTTTAGCTTCATCAAAGGCGGTGGCGGCTCGTCATCTTCCACTTCGCTTTTACTTGCCTTAACAGGAGCTCCACCTAACTGTTTGAGCCAACTTCTAAATTCGAAACGGCCTAGCATATCTTTTAAACTATCGATATCTTCTGCCGTTCTTACTAATTCTTCTGGGCGCTCATTCAACGGTACACCACATCGGATAGTAACCAGCTCTACTGACAAGGGAATCGCATCGAGGTTATCACGCAAGCTTTCACCCACTTTGCCCTTCACTTCATCGGCGCGTTCAATGAGCGCGTCTAGTGAGCCAAATTCATTCAACCACTTAGCGGCTGTTTTTGGCCCCACCTTTGGCACGCCGGGAATGTTGTCGGCGGTATCACCCATTAGCGCTAAATAATCGATAATGCGTTCGGGTGGCACGCCAAATTTCTCAACCACCCCAGCGCAATCCAGCCATTGGTTGTTCATGGTGTTAATGAGGCTTATTTTGTCGGTTACCAATTGCGCCAAGTCCTTATCGCCGGTCGATACGATGACCTTAAAATCATCTTTTCCCGCTTGTTGTGCAAGCGTTCCAATCACATCGTCCGCCTCAACACCTGACTCCATAATTAGGGGTAGACCCATCGCTTTAATCAGATCGTGTAACGGTTTAATCTGCTCGCGAAGCTCATCCGGCATAGCGGCTCGATTTGCCTTATATTCGGGATACATGTCGTTGCGAAAGGTCTTACCAGGGGCATCGAAAACCACACCAAAGTGCGCTTCCGGATAGGTAGCCACTAACTTTTTAAGCATGTTAGACACGCCCAAAATAGCATTGGTGTACTCACCGTTTGAATTGGTCAATAAAGGTAGCGCGTGATAGGCACGAAAAAGATACGACGAGCCGTCGACCAATACCAAAGTTTTATTCGTCATTAATAAATTCCAAAAAGTCTAGAGTCTAATTTTATCTGAATTATACTAAGAAATAAGAGCCTAACCACTCAATCAACACTAAGGATAGAGAAAATGGATAACCAGCGGCCTCATGTAAAAAGAGAAGCTTGGAAAGTTTTTCAAATCATCGCTGAATTTGTTGATGGTTTCGAGCGATTATCCGATATTCACCCAGCCGTCAGTATGTATGGATCGGCTCGCTTAGAAGAAGGCCACCGCGATTATCAACTGGCTGAAAACATTGCATTAGCCCTATCGAACGCCGGTTTTTCTATTATTAGCGGTGGCGGACCCGGCATTATGGAAGCAGCGAATAAAGGCGCTTTTAAAGGATCTTCTTCTAGCATTGGCCTAAACATCAGCCTGCCACACGAGCAAAAAGCCAACCCCTATCAGGACATAAGCCTCAATTTCAGGCACTTCTTCGCACGTAAAGTGATGTTTGTCCGTTACGCTTCCGCTTATGTTGTCTTACCCGGCGGCTTTGGAACACTCGATGAACTCGCGGAAATCCTAACCCTCATTCAAACCGGTAAAACGCGCAAAATTCCTATTATTCTGGTTAATAAGGACTACTGGTCCGGCCTGCTTGACTGGTTTCATAACACCTTGCTAAAAGCAGGTACCATTTCCGAAAAAGACCTAGAGCTCATTCAAATCAGGGAAACACCGGAAGAAGTCCTAAACGTTATCTTCGATTTTTATGAACGCCGTGGTTTTGCACCCTCAGCTGAAGAAGAAGAAAAGTTATTAGACCTATAAAAGACACGTGGCGAACGCAATATACAAAACACACGTATTAATGGCATAATAATCAAATACTATTCAATCAAAGGAAAAAACATGCATCGCTTATTGCCTCTAGCTTTACTACTTAGCTTTTACCTTCCACACGTGATGGCCGAGGATGTTGCGCCCGCTATTGTTTCTGAGCCCCCTGAATTGCCTGAGCAAATCGTCAGTGGCGAAAACATGAAACCTGACATTACGATTATTAGAAAACAAAAAGAAAGCATCACCGAATACAGTGTCAACGGCCAAGTGTATATGGTGAAAATATCACCCGAAGGTGCGCCCGCCTACTACCTAATCGACTCCGATGGTGATGGCAACTTAGAAGAACGCCGCTACGCGTTGGAAGAGGGTATGAATATTCCTCAATGGTTATTGGTGAGCTGGTAAAGCACTCTATTTCTAGCTCCCATGTCTGTTTACACCGCTGTTGAGCACGCTCAACTCGTCGAGTTTTTATCGCGCTATTCAGTCGGCACACTCGTTAGTTTTCAAGGCATTGAATCGGGCATCGAAAACACCAACTACTTCGTAACCACTACCGAAGGGAAATTTGTTCTCACCCTCTTCGAAGAATTAAGCGCCGAAGAACTGCCCTATTTTCTCGATATCATGGCTTTCTTCTCTGCCCAAGGTATCCCCAGCGCAGACCCTATTACCCTAAAAAATGGCGACTACTTATCCACGTTAAATGGAAAACCCGCTGCGCTGGTTATAAAACTAAACGGCACAGACGTAGAAAACCCAACAGTGGAACAGTGCGCAACTATGGGTGCGACCATGGCTAAGTTACACCTCGCGAGCCAACAACTAACACTACAGCGTGAGAACAGAAGAAATGCGGCGTGGAGACAACAAACGGGCGAACTTATGTTGCCACACCTTGATAAACAGTCTGCAGAGCTGTTGCGAGATGAATTAGATTTTCAATCAAATTACACCTCGTTGGCTTTACCCAGCAGCGTTATCCACGCCGACTTATTTAAAGATAATGCGCTATTTTCTGGCGAACAGCTAGAAGGCGTCATCGATTTTTATTACGCCTGTAACGACTACCTCATGTACGACATTGCCGTGGCGGTGAATGACTGGTGCATAGAGGAAAATGGCCTACTCGACAAAAGCAAGTTCAACTCTTTTATTCAGGCCTACCAAGCTATTCGCCCGTTTACAGATGCAGAGATTGAACATTGGCCAACCGTTATTCGCGCCGCAGCTCTACGCTTTTGGCTATCAAGATTAAAGGATTTTCACTTTCCAAAAGAAGGCGAAATGACCCACATAAAAGACCCCAAAATGATGCGCAAGGTCCTTCTGTCCAGAAGAGAGCAACCCGAAAACTATCGTATAAATTATATACGACTCCCCTTAGTTCTGCCCATGCTAAGTAAAATCATCAACTCTATTGATTCGTTTAACCAAGCTATCTCAAACACCGTTTCGTGGCTCACTGTACTGATGGTCTTTACCATGTTTTTCATCGTACTCCTGCGTTATGCCTTTAATATAGGTTCTATTCTTGCGCAAGAATCTATAACTTATATGCACGGGCTGATTTTCATGTTGGCCATCGCTCATACCTTAAAAATAAATGGCCACGTACGTGTAGATATCTTCTATCAACGCTGGGGAGAAAAGGGGCAAGCCGTTGTGAACTTAATCGGCTCAATCTGTTTGCTACTACCTGTTTGTATATTCATCGCGTATATCAGTTCGGAATATGTTGCAGCCTCTTGGGCTATTCAAGAAGGCTCACGAGAAGCAGGTGGTTTAGATGCCGTGTTTTTACTCAAAAGCTTGATTCCTGCTGCGGCTGTTTTGTTGCTACTACAAGGCATTGCCGAAATATTACGCGCCGTGTGCGTGCTAATGCGACCTACTGTTAGCACAAATTAATGGACGGTTCACTCGCACTGTGGATGTTCGGCGCGGTATTTATCGTGTTACTAATCGGTTACCCCGTTGCCGCAAGCCTCGCCGGTACCGCTCTAATATTTGCTTTTGCAGGCAATCAACTAGACGCCTTTGATGCCGCATTCTTAGAAGCCCTACCCAATCGCTTATTTGGCATCATCAGTAATGAAACATTAATTGCCGTTCCGTTGTTTATTTTTATGGGTGTTATGCTGGAGAAGTCTAAAGTAGCCGACGGCCTATTAGAAAGTATGACAAAGCTGTTTGGTAGCCTTCGCGGTGGCTTGGGTTATTCAGTTATTCTGGTGGGCATGTTGATGGCGGCCAGCACCGGCATCGTCGGCGCAACGGTTGTAACGATGGGCTTACTCTCTTTACCAACTATGTTAAAGCGTCAATACGATCCCGCTTTAGCCTGCGGTGCCATTTGCGCCTCGGGAACTTTGGGACAGATTATTCCGCCATCCATCGTGTTGGTCTTGTTGGGTGACGTCATCTCATCCGCCTACCAACAAGCACAGCTCGACATGGGTATTTTCTCGCCTGAAACAGTCTCGGTCGGTGATTTATTTGCAGGCGCCTTAATCCCTGGCGTGTTGTTGGTTATCCTCTACTTACTCTATATGGTCACTATCGCAGCACTAAAACCCGAAAAGTGCCCATCTATACCACGGCAGGATAGAAGCTCTGGACAAGCGTTGTTTCTAGAACTCAGTAAAAACTTACTGCCCCCGCTAGGTTTAATCGTGGCTGTACTGGGCTCAATTATTGGCGGTTTCGCCACCCCAACCGAAGCTGCATCAGTTGGTGCTATGGGGGCTATGTTTTTGGCTTACCTCAAAAAGCAATTAAACCTAACACAGCTAAGAAATGTCGCCAGAAGCACCACTCAAATCACCAGCATGGTTTTCTTTATCCTGATTGGAGCTTCGTTATTCTCTCTTGTATTTAGAGGCTTCGGCGGCGATGAACTGGTCGAGCATTTGCTTTCAGATCTACCAGGTGGCGTCTTCGGTGCAGTATTGATCGTAATGCTGATGATGTTTTTATTGGGCTTTGTTTTAGACTTTATTGAAATCACTTTCGTCGTGGTTCCAATCGTAGCACCTACTTTATTGGCTATGGGCTTAGACCCCGTCTGGCTCGGTATTATGATTGCCCTTAATTTACAAACTTCATTTTTAACGCCGCCCTTTGGCTTCGCATTATTTTATTTACGCGGCGTCGCGCCAGCCTCCATAAAAACCAGCCAAATATATAAAGGCGTCATGCCGTTTATTCTGATTCAGCTGTCCTTGCTTGGTCTACTAGCAGCATGGCCAGACTTAGCGACGTGGTTACCGTCCGTTATCTACAAAAATTGATTCCAATCAGCTACAGTAACCGTACTGTGCAATAATTCTTACCCCTTAATGGTCGGTTATAGACTCAGACCAAAAAAGCAATAAATTGGATTAAATATGTCATTAGCAGCTGAAGAAATAGGCGAAGCAAGAAACACTCGGACGGTGCTATTAAACACCGGCAACGCTGAGCAAAAAAGGGAGGAAATTCGCAACTATCTGCATAACACCTTTGTACTTGAAGAGCAGCTATATGAAGTTCTAAAAAATGACGATGCCTTTTATCTAAGGCCCGAATCTTTACGCCACCCACTGGTCTTTTACTACGGTCATACGGCTACTTTTTTTATTAACAAGCTCACACTAGCTTCATTAATTCAAAGCCGTATTAACCCCCGTTTCGAGTCTATTTTTGCCGTGGGCGTGGATGAAATGTCGTGGGATGACCTCAACAAATCAAATTACGATTGGCCCTCTATTGATGAGATTCGCGAGTACAGAAAAGCTGTACTTGAGTTGATTGATTCGCTAATTACCAGCATGCCTTTAAACTTACCCCTTACTTGGGAAAGCTCATTTTGGCCCATCTTGATGGGCATAGAGCACCAGCGCATTCATATAGAAACCTCCTCTGCCATTATTCGCCAAATGCCACTAGAGCATTTGCAAACTCATAGCACCTGGGACGTTTGCCCACACGCTGGCGAGGCGCCCAACAATCAATTGATTGAAGTTCAAGCGGGTTTGGTAACACTAGGCAAAAAACGCAACCACCAAACGTATGGCTGGGACAACGAATACGGTGAAAAAACAACCCAGGTAGCAGAGTTTTCTGCCAGTAAATATCTCGTGTCGAATGGCGAGTTTTTAGGCTTTATTAAAGACAATGGCTACTACGAGAAAAAATATTGGACCGACGAGGGCTGGCAATGGGTGCAATTCAAAAAACCTGAGCATCCATTGTTTTGGGTAAAGAAAGAAGACCCTTACACGTTGCGCACCTTGTTAGAAGAACAGGACATGCCGTGGAATTGGCCAGCCGAAGTTAACTACCTCGAGGCCAAAGCATTTTGTAATTGGCTCGCTAGTAAAACGGGTAAATCCATTCGCTTACCCACCGAAGAACAGTGGCAACACTTACATCAATTGCACGACATCCCCGACCAACCTGAATGGGAGCGCGCGCCGGGCAATATCAATCTTGAACATTGGGCGTCCGCCTGCCCTGTTGACCACTTTGCATTCGGTGAATTTCACGACTTAATCGGTAACGCGTGGCAATGGACAGAAACCCCCATCAGCGGCTTTGATGGCTTTGAAGTCCACCCCTTATACGATGATTTTTCAACACCCACCTTCGATACTCAGCACAACTTGATTAAAGGCGGCTGCTGGATTTCAACCGGCAACGAGGCCACCAAACACGCACGTTATGCATTTAGGCGTCACTTTTATCAACACGCGGGATTCCGCTACGTTGAATCTATTCAAACTATGGAAAAACCTACCGCTATGTACGAAACCGATACCGCAGTCTCTCAATATTGCCACTTTCACTACGGCCCAAGCTATTTTGACGTCGAAGATTTATCCGCCCATTGCGTGCGCCTTTGCATGGAGCATCTGAAAAACAAACCAACCACCCGCGCACTCGATTTAGGCTGCGCCGTTGGTCGTGCATCATTTGAACTGGCGCAGCACTTTGATGCTGTAACTGGCATCGACTTTTCAGCGCGTTTCATCCGCGTCGCGCATCAAATGCAACAAAAGGGAAATATTCACTACGAGCTAACTGAAGAGGGTGAAATTGTTTCGTATCACGAGCAACAACTATCCGCCATGGGGCTTGATAAAAACCAAGAAAGTATCGCGTTTTTCCAAGGTGATGCCACTAATTTAAAACCACAGTTTACCGATTACGACTTAGTGCTAGCCATAAACCTTATCGACCGGCTACGTACACCCGCCGTTTTTCTTGATGATATTCGCCATAGAATTAACGTTGGCGGCATATTAGCTATCGCATCGCCTTACACTTGGCTGGAAGAATTTACACCCAAAGAAAACTGGTTAGGTGGCAAACGAAAGGATGGTGAGCCATTCTCAACACTTGAAGGCTTAAAAGAGCAGCTAGGTAAAAATTTCAAGCTTATCAATGAACCTGCCGATGTACCGTTCGTTATTCGCGATACCAAACGTAAATTTCAACACAGCTTTAGCCAATTGAGTATTTGGGAAAAGGTTATTTAGCGGTCTAATTGGCCCATTACTCGGTTATCGAGAATATTTTGACACTTGCGTGCTTCAAAAGGCGCTAATTAGAGGGGATGAAACAAGGGAAAAACAAACATACTATTTCTTTGTAGAAGCAATTGACAGTGACTTCTCTCACCTTTTTCATGCAAATTAGGAGGCAAGCGACACGATTATACTGCGATGGTTGATCTGAATAACCTGCCCATTAATAGTAAATTCGCATACAAAGTGACCATTTCCAACAAAGATATTCAGCCACCTTCATACGACGCTTTAACCGCTGAGAATTGTTATCAGGGTGTTTTTGAAACAAAAAACAAAAATGCCGCAATAACTAGTTTTGTCTTCGGTTCATGCTGTCATTTTTCTCTCCTAGGTGTAAATAAAGCCGACGACGCAGCGTTCAAATCAATACTAGAGCAATGGGAAGATGGGACAAGACAAGATGACTTGCTTTTAATGCTAGGTGACCAAATTTATGGTGACCATGGTCACGGGAAAAGCATTTTAAGTAAAGTGATGGGGATTCGTATTCCGATGCTGTTTCTTCCCAAGCCCAAAATATTTCTAACTTTTAAACATTTTCTTAAACATTATTATCGAGCTTTTAGAAAAGAAAATAAAAGGAAAATTATGGCGACAATCCCTACTTATATGACGTTTGATGATCATGAAGTTCACAATGACTGGGGGTCAAATAAGTTTTTAACTAAGCGTAGGGATTACAAAATTTTAAGCGCTGGGCTTAAGGCTTATAATTTATACCAAGTGAGCCACCCAAGCATTATAACGCCAGAAATTCTTATACCAAGCCGTAACGATATAATGGCAGGCGTTACATTGCCCGAGGCTAAGTATTACTACCAATTTGCTCATGGTAACAGCGGCTTCTTTATAAATGGATACACGATTCAATAAAGCTCCGTCAACCGAGGATGGTGAAGCTAAAATGATTTCAGACATTCAGATGGACGCACTTGAAGCATTCCTGAAAGATACACACACTTCTGTAAAATTTATTGCCACGTCTGTGCCGGTGGCCCCCGATTCTTAAAGAGGGTTTATGTTTATCGGGTCCCTTTGACAATAGCCCTCAAGATCGCTGGGAGGGGCATGAAGTTCAACGAAAATCTATTTTAGATTTCATCAGTAATGAAAATATCAAAAACGTCGTTTTTCTATCTGGCGATGTTCATGTCGCCTTCGCATTCAAATTAATTAAAACAGATAATCAACAGGTTATTGCTCGCCAAATAACCAGCTCAGCATTTAATTGGGGTATTGGGCTCAACGACTGTAACTTTGGTCAAACAAGCCCCTTGAAAGGCACAAATGGGGCGTATAAACCGGAAAGCTTGACAGGAAAATTTATAACCAAAGATAACTTTTGCCGTGTCGTGGTAGATGAAGGAAAAGTAATGGTGAATTTTTATGACGCAAAAAGTGGTGAATCTCTGCGCTACTTCGATTTTTCACTGGAATAAAAGTTGAAAACTAAAGCTTTGTGAATTTACATTACCTCTTCACCTATAAATATTCTTATAGCTACAGCTTCCTCGCCCGCATAAACGCATACTCAGACACCTCTGACCACGGCATAACCTGTTTTTGGTAACTGGAATAAGACGCATACACCTTACTTGAAAAAGCGTCTTTTTCTGCAATTTCTTGCACCACTTTATTAGAGAGCGCGTGAAGTTTCTTCAGCACATCATCGGGTAATGGTTTTAGTTTTACCCCGTGTTTTTTAACTAGGGTATTGAGCGCCGTATTATTTTTTGCGGTAAATTCGGAAATCATGTCCATATTGGCATCTTTACACGCGTGCTTAACGATAGCTTGTAAGTCTTTTGGCAAGGCGGCAAAAGCACTTTTATTGATAAATGTTTCTACTACGGTGCCAGGCTCGTGCCAGCCGGGGTAGTAGTAATTTTTAGCCGCTTTATATAAGCCAAATGCCAAATCGTTGTACGGGCCCACCCACTCTGTCGCGTCGATAGCACCTGATTGTAACGAGGTGAAAATTTCACCCCCAGGCAAACTAACGGGCGTTCCACCGGCGCGTTTTAACACCTCGCCACCCAAGCCGGGGATGCGCATTTTTAGACCCTTTAAGTCGTCTACTGAATTAATTTCCTTACGAAACCAACCCGCCATTTGCACGCCTGAATTACCAATAGCCGTGGGTATTAAATTAAATCGACCGTACAACTCTTCCCATAGCGTCATACCGCCACCGTGATAGAGCCAACCATTCACCTCTTGCGCTGTCATACCAAACGGAATCGCGGCAAAAAATTGTGTGGCCTCACTTTTACCCTTCCAATAAAAAGCTGCACCGTGGCCCATCTGCGCTGTTCCACGTGACACCGCATCAAAGGCTTCAAACGCAGGCACTAGTTCTTTTGCGCCATACACTTTGATACGAATACGCCCGCCACTCATTTGCTCGATTGTTTTAGTCAAATAATTTGCATTCGTACCCAGCACAGGAAAGTTTTTAGGCCACGTCGTAACCATTTTCCACTTAAATTCTGGCTCGGCGGCAAAGGCTTTCCCACCGAGTGTTATTGCTCCTGTCGCCAGTGCGCCCGTGCTTGCTTTTTTTATAAAATCACGACGTTTCATGTGCTTTCCTTTTACGTTATATAGTCAATGGGTATAGTACAGTTATTCCCTATAACTGAGAAGAAGCAGGCTATAATACTGCCCTATTACAAAGCTAAATTGGACGGCCATGGAAGCGACTATTGAAAAACTATTGTATGGCGCACGTTGGGTGCTTGCGCCTTTATATCTCGGCTTAAGTTTGGCTTTAGCGTTGCTGACCATTAAATTTTTTCAAGAAGTTTTACACTTTTTCCCGCTTATTCTTAGCACCACCGAATCTGATTTGGTGCTGGTTATTTTATCGCTCGTTGATATGTCCTTAGTAGGTGGTCTGGTCGTTATGGTGATGTTGAGCGGTTACGAAAATTTTGTGTCGCGCATTGATATTGACGAAGGCGATGAAAAATTATCATGGCTTGGCAAACTCGATGCGGGATCGCTTAAACAAAAAGTGGCGGCGTCTATTGTCGCTATCTCATCCATCCATTTACTGCAGAATTTCATGAACGCCGCTGAAGTCGAAAATGAAAAGCTGATGTGGTACGTTATTATTCATCTTACCTTTGTCATCTCTGCCATTGGTATGGCGTGGGTTGATAAGATGAACAAAAACTAAAAGAGGCAGCGAGGCTTGACGACACTAAAACATCTGTTCGACCGAAACTTAGAGTGGGTTGCTGAGGTTAACGAAAGAGACCCCGAGTTTTTCACTCGTTTATCCAAGCAGCAATCCCCCGAATATTTATGGATTGGCTGCTCAGACAGTCGTGTCCCTGCCAATCAAATTGTTAAACTTCCACCTGGCGAAGTATTCGTCCACAGAAACATTGCGAACGTCGTCGTTCATACCGATTTAAATTGCTTATCTGTCATTCAATTTGCTGTTGATGTGCTTAAAATAAAACATATAGTCGTGTGCGGGCACTATGGTTGCGCGGGCGTTAAAGCGGCCTTGTCCACGTCAAAGCACGGCCTTATTGATAACTGGCTGCGTCACGTTAAAGATGTGAGTCGTTTTCACGCTGATGAATTACTGAACCTAAAAGGTGACGAAAAACTTGATGCCTTATGCGAATTCAATGTGAAGGAACAAGTGACCAATATATGCAATTCAACTATCGTGCAAAACGCATGGAGCAAAAATGCCGAGCTTTCCATTCATGGTTGGATATACAGCGTGAATAACGGCACGCTCAAAGACCTAAACTGCAGCTACTCATCACTCGCGTCTTTTGAAAACAACAACCCACCCTCACTCAATACCTAGCCTTGCAGAAATTCATGCTGGGCAACGCTATTAAAAAGCAACTTTTCTTTTTTTCGCCTGTATGAAAGGCTTGACCTGCAGACAGGTTCGGTCTAGTGTTGCATAATAACTACAATAATAGTGCCACAGGAGAATCCGCAATGAACACAATCAACCGTGCATACCGCACGTCAATTACAGGTGTTTTACTGCTTTCAGCCGCGTTAATAGTGCTCTCTGTATCAGCAACTAATGGCTTATTTGGTATAGGTTATGGTGCTAGGCAAAATGGTATCGCAGGCAGTGGTGTAGCTTTTCCGCAAGACCCACTCATCGCAGCCATTAACCCGGCTGGTGTTGTATTTGCCAGTGATCGAACTGAAATCAACCTGCAATACTTTGCGCCAATGCGTGAATATACCGTAGAAGGCCCTGGCGGCATGTTCAGTCCATTTTCTGGGCCTACCGTTGAAAGTGATAGCGAGGTATTTTTGATTCCATCGATTGGTATGAGTTGGGCTTTAAGCCCCGATGCCTCGATTGGTTTAGCCATGTATGGCAACGGTGGCATGAATACCGACTACGCATCACATAACACACCCATGGGCATAGGCACCTTTGGGGGGGGATCATGCAGGAGTTAACTATGCACAGCTGTTTGTCAATCTCAGCTATTCCAGAAAATTTGCTGATGGAAAAGCCTCTTGGGGAGCGGGTGCTGTTTTTAACTATTCATATCTTCAAATGGAAGGCCTATCAGGTTTTGATACCCCCACGTTTTCTGCTGACCTAGGTCATGTCACGGACCAAGGAAAAGACCATGCCTTTGGTGTAGGTCTGAGGGTTGGCGTATTAGGCGAGATTATGCTTGGCATTATATTAGGTGCGTCATATCAAACAAAAATTAAAAATACTTTTGATGATTACAAAGGCCTTTTTACTCACGGCGGAGAGTTTGATATTCCAGCCGTGGCTCAAGTGGGCATCGCGGCCGATGTAGGACCTGCCGTTTTAACCTTAGATATTCAGAAAATTTATTACAGCGATTCTAATGCTATGAGACCTCAGCACAACCAACAACTTTATCCATATTCATTAGGCTTCCCCTATTTTTTCGTCAATTACACTGTTCTTTAGGTCATTTAATACATTAAATCAATTTTATTCCTGTTTTTCAGTGGTTTT
>LWTN01000203.1 GCA_002101225.1 Cycloclasticus sp. symbiont of Poecilosclerida sp. M
ACAGCTGCATGTGAGCAAACCTCATTAATTTCATCAGAGGGATCATTTGGCATCAGAGCTGCTAGCTTGGGCCAACAGTGAATGCCTAGTTGAATCCAGCTTGGTCCATTCCACCACAAATCATGAGACAAAAGCTCAGATGGAAGCAATCCACGGGAGGCGCAATCTGCTGGATTGTTAAATCCTTCTACATGGCTCCAGCGATTGGGAGCAACTAGGTCAGAGATGAGTGAGATCCGGTTGCCTACAAAGGTCTTAAAACGACGAGGGTTGCCTACCAACCAGTTAAGGACAATGGTGCTGTCCGTCCAAGCGAAGATGTCTTCACTGGGAAAGCCAAAGATAGTCTGACAGTGATGGAGTAGCTGCGCAAGGAGCAGTGCCCCACAGAGCTCCAGACGAGGGATAGAGAGTCTCTTGATGGGAGCCAGCTTGGTCTTCGCCATGACAAGTGATGTGTGCACACAGCCAGCAGTGTCCACGAGACGAAAATAGACTACTGCATACGCTACCTCGGAGGCATCAGAAAAGCCATGGAGTTGCTTGTATGCGATCTCCACAGACTTGGGGTAATAACAGCGTGGAATGTGCTTGTTAACGAGCAGACAAAGCTCTTGCCTCCACTCGAGCCACGCTTGTTCCAATGTGGATGAAACAATGTCATCCCATTCCAGTCCTTCCTCCCAGAGTCGCTGAAGAAGAATCTTTGCCTTGATCATGACGGGAGCAAACCAGCCTAGGACATCGAATGTCTTGGCAATGTCGGAGGCCAGAGCACGCTTAGTCCAGTTGTCTCGATGAGTGAAATCTTCAACTGTCAAGCGGAAGTGGTCCAGTTTCGCGTTCCACTCGACTCCCAAGGTCTTGGTATATTCAATAGGTTCAGAAATAGTACGAGATGATTGCTGGTCTCGTATCTCGGATTCGATCTGTTGAAGAACGGCAGGCTCACTTGAGTTCCATTTGCGTAGCAGAAATCCACCCTTTCCAAAAAGTGTCTGCAGTTGAACATGTAGCTCGATAGCTTCCTCAATGGAGTCAGCACCAGTCAGGCCGTCATCCACATCATCACTCTCTTTGTCTCTTGAATAACACCTTTGAGATCATCATCAGTTATGGCGGTAAAACTACTGTAGTGAGGCTCTGTCAGTCCAAGATCTGAGCGGATATTGTACATATAGCGCAACCGCAAGGGCTGTACAGTTTATATTGCTAGAGCACGAGGGTGTAGCCTGCGGGCGAGAGCAATATAAATTGTACTGCCAACGCGAAAGTGGTATAACCTATCTATAGTACAGCTATATATATAGCCTCCAGGAAGTTGAGGGCCGGATTTGTGGCGGACAAACGAGTTGATGAGCGTAAGAGAATAAAGGACGGGGTATTGGGATTAAGAAGAAAAAGTCACCTTCTTTTGCCTGGATCAGCTCAGAAGTCCAGGAACCAATTATAGGAAGGAGATTTTGTTGCGTGCTGGTTTATGAGAGAAAAAGCTAGTGTTAGACATGGGCACAGAGGCATACAAGGAGGTGATTCTGGAAGCATTTCCCTGCCTCAAGGATGGGGGTGAGTTTCAATTTTTGAGGGGAATTTCAAACACCCGGAGCATGGAGGTCCTTTCTATTGCTGTCCACAAATCTCCCGGGGATCTTAAACAAAGAGTCGGAAATTCCCGCACATACCTCCGCCCAATGCAGCGAGATTTACCCACAGATATGATTGGAATGGTATCTGTAAAGATACTGAAGAATGGTTAAGGGCAATTCCAGACAAGTATATCCAAAAGAAGTATATCCAAAAGCTTTACCACCAGCTCATGCAGCCAAAGGTATTTTTCCTGTAGATAGGATGTATGGATACCATCAAAAGGGTCCACCATATTCTTGAAAACACCAGCAAGTCCAAAGTTTTCATAATCCAAACCTGCCTCTGCTAACTTAGCTCTCATTCCTGCTTTCACACGATCAATTAACTGGAGGAATAAAACTCTTGAACCTTCCACAATATCATCAATGGCTACTTGACTAACACAGCGCTGCTCCTTTAATTTCAATAGGTACAGTGCACTAGAATGCTGTAGCTTTTCAGCATCAAAATCAAGTAGGTAATCAAGATCAGCTGTATCTATAATTAGAGCAAAAATTATTACGTGCACCTCCCCTTCCACATGTTCATGTGAGTAATTAACTCATTAGCTAAAATTATTTATGGCTATATAGGTTATATACCAATTGCTGTCAATTCATTATCCTCAGTACTTAGATCACTGGAATCACTGGGCGTAATCAGGCTACTCGTCAATGATCTTTCAATATCACAATCACCTCTCCTCTGGATAATTCCAGGATGGTTTCGATAAACATGTGAATAGAGAGCTGTGAAGCTTCTTGCTGTATATCCACATCCACCCAATCCACAAGTTGCACTAAAATGAGAATCACTGCAATGAATAGTGCGCAGGTGTCGAAGAATACCTCCAACATCCGGGTAAGAAACTCCACAGGGTTGGCAGCACTTCTTGGCAACATCAACAGCTGCATGCCCAGCCATTTTACAGAATTTCTAGATCTACTGTACCGCGCGCATGCTCAAATGATTTTGGCGGTAGAGATTTTAAAAAGCAGCTGCTTCTTGCCTGGATAAGTCTTGCTAGTTAGTTCTGACTTTAGGGACCATGGATCAGTCTGTAGACCTAAACCGGCAGCTGTATGAGACGTCAGCCGAATCTCTAACGCAAGGACAGGGTTGGGAGGATAATGATCACTGGTTCTGAAACAGATGAAGACCAAACTCAAGAAGCTGACATGGTTTTGGTGGAAAAACCAGCTAACCAGGATATCAGCACTTTTACAATCACCGAAGTTTCTTCCTTCCTGCTAAAGAATAACATACCAAAAGAATACTGTACTAAATTTGAAGGTATAGCTACAGTGATTTGCTACCCTGCATGACATTAGCTAGCTACCTTAATGTCACCTGGGTACAATAATTAGAGGCTGACTTGACAATAAGGTAAAAATTTTAAATCATTTTCCCAGATAACTATATTGATGGAAGGGAGTTCACATCCCTTTCTGAAGAAGAAGTGAAGTCTATGGTAGCTCCTATTGGTCTAGCAAGAAAGATTTTAAGGCTAATTCCACCAGCCCAGGTATACACTTTTTCTTATATCCATGCAATCTGAATTTGTGTATTAGGTTTCTTACTCTAACCAATTATGAGATCCAAAACTTTATAGCTGTGTTGTGGTTTTGTGTTTTCTTTACTGCCACTGCCTGCTAATTAGCTAACTTGATTTGATGTGGCCAAGTGTGTGCATAATTTCCCATGCCTATATATTATATATAATATATAGGAACAATCATCAGTGTGTAGCATACCATCAGTGTAGCACACCATCAGTGTGCAGCACGTCGTCTGTGCCAGCATCATGTGGTCGAAATTCTCTGGTTTTGTCAGTATCTGGAGAAGATGATGTAATAAAAATTCCTGATCTATGGCGTCCTGAGGTTAGAGAAGCTATCAAGGACCATTTCTTGTCTGTGAGTGCTCGAAACAATATCGTGAGAACTTTGGCAAGTCATTTGTTTTCGAAAGTGAATAAGCCAACAAGGTCTCATTGTGATGATCGAGCCAGAAAAATTATTTTGAAGTATCCCTTCTTTAGGGATGACTTAGGAAATGGATATGTAAGTACGGTGTGCTTTATTTAGACATACCTTTAACTATCACACTTTATTATACAGCAATCTTGGTCTGATAAGATGGTGGAGAGGGTCAGAAACGTCATTAAACATGACACTAAAAAAACTAAGCGGCCATTATCGATCTCAGATGAAGACACCACCCCTAAAAGGAGAAAGGGAAGCGGAATTCTCAAAAGGTACCCAATAATCCAAAGTGAGCTTGAAGATGAAGCAACTTTAAGCCAGCATAAAGCAGCTATTACAACTGAATTATCAAAAAATAAGCCAAGGGATACAGTTTTGTTACCATTAATGAAGTCTACATTTGGCGAAAGGCGAATGTTTATTTTGAATGAAGCTACTTCTGTCCGAAATATTTTGAGTGTCTACCCTTCTCTTCATCGACCAGCTATAGTGAGTATAATGATATGTATGCATGCATGGTGGTGTCCTTGTATACTTGTTCACTAAAATAATATGGTGCATGCATGGTGCCCGGCTTAATGTGTAGCTAGCTACTCCAGGACCTGTGTCTGCATGGTTATTGGAGCTAGGCAACTATAATTATGACAATATACAATGCAAGTTCAACATTATGGTGTTTTATAATTTCCAGATTGAACAAGAATTCGGTCTTGTAGTTGGAAAGGTTGACATCAAGTCTTTTTTTTACTCAATGGGTGACAAAGTATGTTCCGGCTATTATTTCCTATGCCGAGCATAGTTCAAAAAGTGATGTATTCCGCCAAGTGACTGCTCTTGATGAATCTAGTGAGTTTTTGCATAGGATATTAACTATGCTTTCACATGCAGTCCCTTAGCCATTGTTTCATGCAACCAACTGAAATTTAGCCCACCTTCTCTTTGTTCATTTTATGGGGAAGTGATGTAGGTTGGCACACACCGCTAACCATGCATGCAGTGCCTGTATATACCTGTTTAGCTAATTGTTTTGTGTATAGGTGGAGTGTGAGTCATGTATTATGTGACCAATATACGTCACCGTCCCCCGGATCCTCCACTGCATCCACGTCAGTGGAGGATCCGGGGTTGGGTTGCATTGGTTGTATATGCAAACCCCCTTTCATAAAAAAATAAATCTCAGTATTATTATTAGCTGAAGGTAGCAGCAGACCATGCAAGTCCACAGGCAGTGAAACATTATGTACACCATGCAGTGACACTGAGTGCCATCCCCACAAATATATGGTGTGTAGCTGTGTGGCCAAAAAATGCACACATTTATCCATGATTATGCAACCCCCTTTGTAAAATCCTAGATCATGCAGCCACTGGATAGGTGAACATATCCTGCATTACAACTAGGTGTTCAGCCAAATGGAAAACTCTATTTATAGCCCACTATAATTGTCATTTTCTATTTAGAGCCCAGTAACTCAATTTTCACAAGTCCAGTGATATAATTGGCCAGGATGCTGTGAGCTAATATTATTTTTTTTCCGTACAGGTGACATATCGAAGCAAACTGTATCTCTGAAAGTTCTCTCTCAATCCTTGGGAAAGGGGAGTCACTCATTAAGTTTCATATATGATGAGTTTTCGGTAAGCTTGAATTCACTGACTGTATATATAGCTATATATTAATTAGGCAATGGAAAGCGTGGATGCAATATGCCGCAAGGAACCAAAGCGAACTCAACCTTATGTTGCTGCGTGTATTGGAGAAGAAGGGACTCAATACTTCACTATTTGTGAAAATGAGTCTTTGCAAGACACATACCCTCCGAGAGGCAATCTTCATAGCTTTTGCAGCTTATTACTGCTTTAACCTGGCATACCCTGCAGAAGCAAAACACATTTTTTCATTTTTTCAAGACTATTATATTGGGACAGCCAGATAGTGGTAAAAAAAACTGCTGCTTACCTTGCTACTGTTTCTGACATTAAGGGGGCTCGGTACTCAGCTCATTATTTATTCATGAGCGTTGCTATGCAGCGTTTTCCCCTGCAGGATTGCCAGAGAGAAGATTCTATCAAGTACAGGACTGAAGCACTAGTTTAGTTTAGTTAGCACTGCAAATTTGATCACTGTTCATTTAAAACTGTTGATGATACAAGCATTTTTCTATAATCGTGCATAACTTACTATTTACTAGCGCTTTCCCTGCGATCTTTCTGCTACTACATCCTTGAACTAATCTCTAAACCCTATCTTAGCCCTTTTCTGGCTGCACTACTTGGTTTCAATTTTTCTCCCTACGAGTGCACCAATTCCATGCTTTTTCTTCGGATAATTCGAAAAAACTAAGACATTGTGTAGACCAGTATGGAATAGGTGTCTGTGCAACACAAGATCTCATTCTGATACTCACCCATTGAGCTATGCAAGCAAATACAATTAGGATGCAAATTTAACCACAGAAACATCACGTGCGCGCTCGTGAAAATATTAATGACACGCGCGCCCCTCCCCCTGAATTTGGCCTCGAGGGTTTCTTCTTGAATATGAAGCGTTCATAGCTGCCAAACAGCCCCTGGAGGTCGAAAACTTGCACCTGGAGTGAGCAAGAGAGCACTGTACAACCGTGGGCAGGGGGAGACAAATGAACAGGAAACATTGAACCTATCATTATGGAAGGGAACCTTTCTTCAGGCAGGTCGGTTTATTCCAAAATAGAATAGGCACAAGTTATCCTGGAGTTTCTTGCTGTTTACTCTGTGTTCTTTGAGGGTATCATTAAAGTCCTTGACGTTGTTGGCTTCCGCTCTCCATTGCTCCAGGATCTCCAGAGTAATGTTCTTTTCCTTTAACTGAGAAGCATGTGCCTTGGTGATCTTTTTCCCAAAGAACCGTACCAACTGCTGGACAGCCTGCCTTTTCTGCTTCTGGAGGGTCCACAAGTGGATTTGCTGCTGAGGCGATCTAACACCAATTCCAAGTGAAGCCAGGATGTCATGAAGAGGTGTCAACATGAACAGTGACTCCACAGCCTCAACATCTGGAAGGGCTCTGTGAGCTGCAGTAGAATCAAGCAGCAGCAGCAACAACAATAAAAAATTGAGGCGAAGCTAAATTTCTGCCTACACATACCAGCAAATTCTCGATCAGGTAAGAAGGTTTTAAAGAGGTCAGTGACTTGAACCTTTTAACCCCATTCAGTGCTTCACAACCCTCCTTTTTTGCCTAAAAAATATGTAATCATTACATAACTTATAGGTATTGTATCAAACCTTCCGTAATGTAACAAGGGTGTCTGCAAAGTGGATATTGTTGGTGCAGAGGAGTGAAGTGTTGAAATGTTCCTTTCTACGGTCCATTTCCGCCAAGAGGATCGGAAAGTCAAATAGGAACCCATTGTGAGCAACTAAAACTTTTGGTTGATATTATGATCATGTTGGGTATTAATTAGAACACTATATAAAAATACCTGGTTTCTTGCCTGTACTCTCAGCATACTCCCGGGTGGTGGTTCCAATCCAGGTGAAAAATTCCACCAGCACCACAGAGAGTGGGGGTTGCCCTAGCAGGTCTGTATTCCTTATTCCTGTTAGTTTTATCATGCATGTACTTTTTTGTCATTCACTGATTCATTATTGTTGCATAATTTCTACCTTTGTCAGGAATTGACTTGCTTGTTCTGACAAGGGACTGGTATGTAGGCTGACTCACTACGGAGGGGGGAATGTCAACAACCTTGGCAGCAATGTCAATGATCACATCGTTGTACACTACCAGTCCAGTGGTTTCAACATCAAAGAAGAATAGAAGAGGGAGCTCATCTGATGGCAGTGGTATCTCACTGTCATCAAAGTCATCCTCTTCATTGCTGTCAAAATCCATGGACACCGGCTCGACCTCTGGATCAGGAGCTACATTCTCACCCTGCCCTCTGCCCTGGTACTCTCCTACTGCGATGCCTGCATCCTGTCATTGAAGCATGTACAGCTTCTCAGCTTCATGCCTCATATTTTGTGCAGTCTTCTGTTTGTTTCTGTAGTAAGTAACATGCATGTGGGGATCAAGATTCTTGTATCATGCATAGCTATACCGCTTGTAATGGTAATTCTCTTCAGCTCTCGTCTGACGCTGCTTCTCCCATGCATGCTGCTCCTTCAAGACCTCCTCCACTGCAGCAGCAGGCATGTCCACCCTCATGGCACCGCAACACAGCACCTTCCAAATTGGACCCAGGTTCTAAATTTTATTAGTAGAATATCATTCTTATAGTATGTAACTACAGTTTATACCTTGTGGCAAATAGACATATTGGTCTTGCACACGTAGTGCGAGTGACCCAAGTCTGTGCGCTTGTCCCTGTAGACCAGTGCCAAACCATGGAACCCTTCCACAGCATTTGTTGTGGTTCTGCCCCTGGTGGAAATATAATCTTGGGGCTTGTTGGCCATGGCTTTGAGCAGGTCATTAAAGGGTTCAGCTTGGGCCAAGCAGGTAAACCAGTTCTTTGACCTGAAAGGCTTGCCGTCCCTCTCCTATGCAAATATGCCCCATAATGTCATTTCCATAATTTGTATTTCACATAGTGGCCAATTCTTTTTGTATATAGCTGACCTTGTCGTGATTACACCATGAAGATGTGTGCTCATCCAAACAATAGTGGTGGAAAAAATTGAGCAGAGCGGAGGAAAATGCAGTGTATCGATCATCACTCTGGGTCACTGTGGTTGCTGATATCAGGTTCCTCAAGTGCTTCTTGCAGCTGGTGATGAAGGTCTCACCCATCCGTTTACAACGCTGCTGCATACCACTGGCACGACACTATGTAAATGTTATGCATTCTAATTTGTTTGCACCATACTAGATATCTACCCTGCATGCACAATTGGGCTTTAATTAGAATTTTGCTTTACCTGACACTTCCCTGCTTTATTTTTTGCAGATCTTTGTGAAATGTTTTGGAGCAGTGATTGCTGCAAAATGTGACTATACCCTCTGGGAAGTGCTGAAGGTAGATTGACTTCACCGAACTATCTTTATCTGTCACAATCTCCTTCACATTGAAGTTGGCATCTCTCGCTTTCTTCAACACTTCGTCAAACATATCACCTTCAGCGCCCCCAGATGTACCTTCCCAGTTGTGGTTCTTTCCCTTCTTCGTCCAATGCACAAACCATGCCACCTTTCCAGTCTCGTAGTCGTGCAGAGTGGCCGAGGAGTTATTGGAATAGTGACCTCTGGTGAGATAGAAACCATCGTATAAGGCCACCCATCTCTGACCATCACCGCGCTCGCGGATGTCTTCGCGGACTGCTTCACACGATTCCTCTGCCAGTTGGGTCACAAACTCTTCAAGCCAATCTATTGTGTTTCTCCAGTGCTTCTCAGAACATGGCTGGAGCCCTGTGACATGGTTTTTGAAGATCAAATGTATGTACGTATAATAAGTGCGAACCTAACATTCCAGTTACATGTGAATATTCAGAGAACAACTGCCCGTTCATTATGAAGGATAATGCAGGGTAATTCAGACTCCAAGATCTTTTAGAAGAATAAATGGTAGGAAGGTTTCTAGGATCCCCAGTTTCTAAAGTTATACGACAAGGCGATATCGAAAGATGATCACACCATATCTGAGGACAAGCATTGATGACTTTCTGCCTCAGAGACTCAAGGCAAGGTGCTGGTGTTGTTCTTGTCTGCTTGGATCCTGGCATCTGTTTGTCGGGATCTGGTGTCTGCTCGGGATCTGGTGTCTGCTCTGGACCTGGCGAACGCTCTGGACCTGGCGAACGCTCTGGACCTGGCATCCGCTCTGGACCTGGTGTCCACTCTAGTGAGCTTGGTGACTGCCCCTGCTCTGGAGAGCTAGCAAGACCCGAGTCTTCGCTGGATGTGGATGACATGTCTAAAAATGTGTCCAACTATTTCTTATTCATGCATGTAGATAGTAATTTTCACCTCTACATCTTGAGTTATAGGGTGCCCATCTCTTGGCTAGGGCCTTCTGCATCCTTAGTTTGCATTTGGACTTTCCCATGTTTGATAGCCAGGAAATACCCGCGCTTTCCGAGCTCAAAGTACAATCAATTGCGCGCAGTTTGGCTAAATTATATAATAATGATATTCATAACAACGAATCAACAATAATGATATTCATGGTCCACAAATCAATTAACAGATTCGCGCAGCGCGTTGCTATACCGAGCCCCCTTAAGAGAAATTTGTAAGATGTTATCACACTATAATTATAATAATAAATATAACGGATGTATGGTTATTTTAACCGAATATTATAGTGTATATATAGACCATTACTTGTAAAAAAGAACCCTCTAAATTTGTTATCTTTGCTATAATTATTGCATGGCGAAATGCACTATTAGGGTCAAGACTACCATAATAATAGTATAAATATACATGCACTGGGCATAGTTATTTTAATAGTACACTGTTTAAAATTAACCATCATTATTTTGGTTAAAATTAACCATCACATGGTTATTTTATCAGTAGCAAAGTAATTACAACATTGGGTTGCTATGACATTTATCATGGCAATAATAACTGCAATATTGTTATAGTTACTTCATAAAAGATCAGTTATGTCTACTTCTTGTTGTATTGTTGTAATATGTGGTATTATAACCAACAAATTTTTAGTTGTACTTATTTTCTAAGTTACCAGTTAAATTAGCTAAATTTATGGGTTGTTTGAGTTGCAGAATTTTGACCCAGAAATTTGGGTCAATTTTACCCATCCGTTTTTGCTGTGTAGATCCACCAGTGCTGCGTGGCCTGGCTCTTGTGTGTGGGTGAAGCAGTGGTTGGTGTGCCCACTCCATTGAAAAACAGGTGCAATGGTGGTAGTGGTAGGCCTGGGTTTCTCCCCATCATGCAAGATCTGTTTAGTTCACTCATAAGGACCGAGGAGGAACATCCAGGAGGGATGTAAAGCCTTTGGTCCATCAACCATGCACTTCACCCTGCTGCCCATAGGACAATGCATCGCTGAGTTCATGTATAGCTAATTCCTGCCTCCAGTTGGCCTATTGGTGAAGCCATAGGTAAGTTCCCACAATCCATTAGAGGGGGTTCCAAAATCCCTGGTGGGGTACCAAATCTCGTAGGATATAATAGCATGGGGGGTGACAAATTTTGGGGGGTTCCATACCCTGTGACACCGGTACCCTTGGATAAGCCACCTACCTCGGAATTTCGACCAGGTCAACGGGAGGTGCGGATTTGATGGCGTGGCCACAGCTGGAGCGAGCGCCACGGATGCACTGGCGTAGCGGAGAGAACGATAGAACTCAGCAGAGTATGGTATACTAGACCGGTCGACCATGTGTAGGCCGTACCATCCAAAGGTTTACCATGTCACGTGCATAGGATTACATTCCGATCCACTTGCACTAAATATAGACTACGTACACGGGATTGGAAACTGCATACTTCTTGTATAGCAGGAAGCGGGCAGTCTCTGACTTTACCCACAATAATTCCTTATTAATTTTGGCCAAGTTCTAAGTGGCTACAGAGCTATTGAATGAACCAGAGGAATTCCCTATTTGTACTCGGTTTTATTTCTCTTTCAGGCAAGAAATTGGTTGTGTTGTCCACTATTATTGCTAGCTGAGGCACTAGATGCAAGCTGAGCACATGATGCAGGCACTACATAGATGCCTGCTGAAGCATACAAGCTCGAGCTACGTTCACACACTTTGTACCATGTGTGTATGTTTCTGAAGCTTCCATTACTTCAGGTTAAGGGCCGGACCTGTTGTGAACAAAAGAAGATAGATGGATACACTTATATCCTATTACTATCATGTATTTTTATGTAACATGATATGGTGGCATAGGAAGGGTGCACTATGTGATAGGCTATATCACCACTACAAATTGCTAGTCACTTGGTATGCCAGTGACACAAGCTAAAGCACAAGATGCTTCAAGCTTCAATATGCTTAGGCACAAGATGCCCAAAGCAAAATACATTCTCACATGCATTCTTTATTATGCTGAGGCACAAGATGCCCCAAGCAAATGCATTTTCACATGCATTATATATTATGCTGAGGCACAAGATGTCACAAGCAAATGCATTCTCATAATTATGCATTAATAGCAATGTGGTGTGTTGTTTGTGTGCCCAATTTACAATTTTACGTTGCCATCATCTCATGTTTGTGTGTTCTGTGGGTGTGCCATGCTGATGAGCATAAAATAAGTGCGAAACGGAAAGATCCAAGAAATCCATTCTGGGTCCTTCCGTCCATGGCTCCCAATACTGACTATTGTTGAAATGTATACTGATGATGCGTTGAGGGATGCATGGTGGTATGATAAGGCACGGCTCCAAGTCCACGCATGCACAATTATCCACCCAAGTTGATGGGTGTGTGGTCAAAGCATGAGCTATGACCTCCAGCTCTTACAGAAGCTTCTTCCTTGGGTTTGGCACCTTTAAGAGCCCCAACGGAACTGCGCTGTTAAGCAGAAATGCTTCATGGGCTTTTAGCGATTGAGTGGGTGTGGTTACATAGAATTGATTTTGCTGGAGGTCATAGGTCACGCTTTGACCACGCCCGGCATCAACTTTGCTACTGCACATGCGTGGACTCAGAGCCAGCTAGCTATGCACATGTGCGCATAAACCGATTAAGCTGAAGACAGCCGTACAGTAAGTGCTATATCTTTACGATACTTGATTCTTTTATCCCCTCTGTGCATTTTCAGATATGGCGAGCAATAGCGGTAAGTTAAGTACTAGACTAGACTAGACTACTTTTTGTAGCTATAGCTATGTCTATCAGGCCAACAATTAGTTACCTACACCCATAGTCTTGTACAAGTCCACAGTGGTAATGCAGATCATGGCTAGGTTCTGTAGGTATGATGGTAAGTTCAAATCTGCATTAGCTACCACATGCACAGGTGTAGTCCATGCATTAGCACTCACTGTACATGTGGTCTTGATATTTAGCAGCTTCCAATGTGGGTTATGTGTAAATGTGTTTAGGTTGTCAACCCACCTATTTTCCATACTCTGATCCTATAGTTGATGCAAATTCAGAGGGCTCCACTGACCCTGATGCCCGGGCCCCTCCCACCGATAACACTGCCCCTGACCGTGGATCAAAGAGGTATGTAGCTAATTAACACTTAATCATTAACATGACATTATAACTTGATACATTTCTCCAACCCAGCTCCTGCTGATGTCACCCCTGACGCCCCTCCCACCGATGACACCACTGCAGAAGACAGAAGAGCGAGGGGAAGGGGGAGAGGAGGAAGCCGGGGAAGAGGACAATATAGAAGGGGATGGGGAGGAAGGGGAAGGGGAAGAGGCGGAGTAGGTGAAGGAAGAGGTAGAGTGGGAGGAGGAAGGGGAAGAAGACAGAGGGGGCAAGGAGGAAGGGGAAGAGGACAGAGGGGGCAAGGAGGAAGGGAGATAGGGGGAGAGTGGGACAAAGGGGAAGAGGAGGATGGGGGAGGGGGTATATAACTAATCATAATTATAACTAATGAACGATAACTAATGAAATGAACTATCATTCTTGAAAAAAAGGAAACAAACTAGTAGAGTTTCTCCGAAATAAAAAGGCCATGTAGGGTTAACGTATCATATAGCTATTATACCAATCCTACATCACTGCCTCTTCTCACAGAAGCCTTCAGTAATGCCCAGCCACAAACTTCATCCCTGGATCCACTGTGTAATGTTAGCACTGAAGTGCGCACATGCATATATATAGCTACTATAGTGAGGAGGCAGTGATGTAGGATTGATATAATCGCTATATGATACGTTAACCTACATGGCCTTTTTTTTTCGGAGAAATTATTTGCTCTCTATAAACATTATACATGCTAACTTTTGCATACCTTTGTTGAACAGCTGCTATGGGGTCACCTAATTAACCATCACTTGAGCTATCGTTCTGAAAAAAGGAACCAAACTAGTAGAGAGCTAAAATTTCTCCGAAATAAAAAGGCCATGTAGGGTTAATGTATATCAATCCTATATCACTGCCTCTTCTCGATCTCACAGAATCCTTCACTAATGCCCATGCAGCCACAAACTTCATCCCTGGATCCGCTGTGTAATGTTAGCACTGAAGTGCGTACATGCATAATTATAGCTACTATAGTGAAGATCGAGGCAGTAATGTAGGATTGATATACGTTAACCCTACATGGCCTTTTTATTTCAGAGACATTTTTGCTCTCTATACTATCAGCCATGAGCATACTCATTTCTACATGAGATTTTTTACTTAAAGATAACACAGGTTCATCTTCAAAAGTGCGAGCAGCCCCTCCACGTCTCATGTATCCATGTTCATCATATTCTTCAGCTTGCTTCTCACCAAATCCCTTCTTGTTTCCCTACTTCTTTCCCTTTGTTGCTGTAATCTCCCCTCATCCTCAATGTGTTTGGCTCTTTACCCATTCCCTGGCGTAAGCGCCATATGGCGCAGAAATCGGGTAGCGTCGTTAAAAACATAGATACTATCATAGATAGTATAACCTACGGGAACGGGATTGGAAACGAGTCACGTGCGCCCATAGAAACAATTAATTTTGCTCTGAAACACTCGTTGCTATGGTTGCTATGAGCTGTGTACTGGCCAAAACCCACTACAAGGCTGCAAACTTTGGCTTGTAGCTTTGGTTGTATAGGCAGTGGTGAAGAGAAATCGAGGTATGTTTCTGGGGAATGGTTGTGCATCTTGCTAATGTTGTTAGAATAGAAATAGCACACTGAGTTATGGAGACATTCTTGTTTTTAGCAAAGAAAAGGTTAGAATAGGCTGAAATATTTTTTTGTCATGAGTGTTCTCCTTTCTTAGGTCAATAGTTCATAGTTTGAGACCATAGGACAACTTGTCTAACAGTGAAGTTTTGCATGGGCATGTTAAAATGTGGGTTTTCCGCTTCTTAGTAACCATAATATGCAGAACAAACAAATTTTGGCAGCCATTAGAACTGTGTGCTTTTGTGAAAAGCTTACTTTGTCTAAGGAGTAAGCCTGGCTTGTCTATAGGTACCTTACTATAGATTAAGCTCTGAAGTTTTGCATGGGCTTGTTGAAATTACCTAAGTGATAATTATTAGCTCAAAAATGCACATCTTGTAGGACTCATTTTGGTAGCCATTGTATAGGGTAATTCAATACTAATAATGGATACTATAGCTAGCTAGCTACTAGCTAGTACCAGAAACACCAAAAGGCAAGGTTAGCTATAGCTATGCTAATAATATTAACATCTTAATTATCAACAGAATCGCAAGTTGAGTGTTTCCGATAAGAATGATATGAGAAGAGGAAGAAGTATGGTTTTATTTTCCAATGGAGTATCCGGACCTGCCCCTCCAGACTCCTCCGGCCCATGAAGATAGAAAAGGCCCGGCTATATAAAGAGATAAGAGTGCTCGCTGACATGCCACGCCCACTCATTGTCGTACCACACACTCATACCTCTTCTCCATACGTACTTGGTGTGAAGACATTTCTCAGTGAACACCTATCCCAGAATCATTTTGTCTGTCAACGACCACCGAGGGGAGGTGCCAGTAACAATCCAAATGTGCAGCAATCACTTGGTGTGTAGCCACAAGACCATTGGAGAAGTCCTCGCGGCAAGAAAAAAGAACCTAAGTCTCTCTACCTAGGGCCGAGAAACCCAGTCATTTTACAGAGGTTCAGTCATGGGAAATTTCTATTGTAAGATGTAAGAGGCCGACATAATTATATCTTGAGGAGGAAATGTACCTCTTTCAAAGAGTCATTCATTATCATAACAAGTTGTAGCTATGTAGCTACATGTTCAATCATTAAGTGGCACATAAAAGTTTACACTAAGAGTCCTTTAGATCCTGTAGAGTTTTCTTGTTCCTTTGGTTGTATAATTCTATCCAGGAATTCTTAAAAGTACCCCCAAATGCATATAAATCCATGTAGCCATCCTCACATCCAACTGCTTGCATGGACTCTACTAAAATACAGTTATTTCAAAAACAGGACCTTCAATAGTGCCTAAGATAGACTGACTTACCAGTTGTTGTACTGCATTAAAGCCATTTACAGCCATTGCCATCTTGGCTTGCAAAAAAATGACGAACTGTTGCTACCCTAATTTACTGCGCAGACAACACGGAGTGTTTCATGCACGGAGGTCGTTTCCAATCCCGTGCCCGTAGGTTATACTATCTATGATACTATCATAGATTATTATACCTTCGGGCACGGGATTGGAAACTGAAATTTATGGTCCATAGCAACTGTACAAAATCAGAATCCCACTCCGTGTCCGATGAAATAAATTTAGCCGTGAATTCTTACCTGGCTGTAGAGGCGAATTCGAGCAGTGTGGAGCTGAGAGGCTCTCTTTTATGAGCTTTAAGGTGGACTTTCACTGGTAAGTGAGCTGTTTGCCAGCTTTTTTTGTATGTAGTAGGATAATTACCGCAATAATGAGCAGTTTAGTGGGGAAGAAGCAGTTGTGGCGCTCTATGAACCTAGTATGAAGGACTTTAGAAGAATTAAGACCATTTGGGCTTAGTAGCTGTTTCCATGACATGATGTGTTTAAAAAAAATTACTGGCCATTTTTCACTTGCAAAATGTCATTTAGCACTTGATGTTAGGCTGAATTATTGTATAGTTTGTTTATTTGGTTTACATCTTGATCTCTTTGACATCTGCATTGGCTGCTCTATAGCATAGTTAATGGACTCAACCAGGTTTTAGAATATTTGCACCTTTGATTTATTTTTAATTATGCAAAAGCCACTCTTTGTCTATTATTGAAACTGCTATTTTTAGTTCTCAAGTGAAGAAAAGTTATCTCAGAAGCTGGATAGGTAACACACGCTTACCAACCCCACATCCCAAGCATTCCTGCCTATCAATCTTTGCGGTGCTCAGCTAATAGCTTTC
>LWTN01000204.1 GCA_002101225.1 Cycloclasticus sp. symbiont of Poecilosclerida sp. M
ACGGATTTAATGAATAATAGACCTAGGAAATGTTTGGAGTATAAGACTCCATTTGAGGTTTTTGCTAAGATGACTGGTGAAGACTATTTTTTAAATGGAAGTGTTGCACTTATGGGTTGAATTCGCCATTCATTGGGCACTTCATCAATGACTTTGCAGCTAAATGGCTTTTTGCATTCTTTATGGGCAAAAAAAGAATAACTAGAAAACTCGGTATGCTTTTCCCATTTAATAGAAAAGCGTCCAAAATCTGCATCGTAATGCATGGCGTTATCAACTGGCGGCGCAACGGCAAATCGTTCAGCTAAGGCGCGTAAATGCTCGCACTCTTTTTTCGGGCTAACTTCTCCTGTTAATAAAACTAAGTACGACACTTGTACAGGAACCGTTAGTTCGGCGTACGGGCGCGCGTGAGATTCGTTAAACAGGCGTTGGCGAAGAGGGTGTTCATTAAGTTGCATCATGGTAACTATCTTAAACAAACTTAAATAAAGCTCAAACCCGTTAAATTCAAGTCAAGCGGGTTGAAGTTTTTCCGTATAAAATAAGGTCACATTACATAACGATGTGAACAGAAGAGAAAAGTATGAAAAAAATATTAGAACAAACCTTCGCTGCGCTGGCTATTGCACTATTGGTAGCCTGTGTCGATAACAGCACAGAGAGTGCCTCAGCACCGAGTAATGCGGCGCAGCCTAATATTGTCCAGTTAGATGCTTATAAAAGCCCAACCTGTCAGTGCTGTGGACGCTGGGTTAATTATATTGGTTCAAATGGCTTTGAAGCCACTACACATCACCCGGCAGACTTAAATGGTATAAAGCGCAAGCTAGGCATCGCACAGCAATATCAATCCTGCCATACCGGTGTATCAAAAGAGGGTTATATTTTTGAAGGTCATATACCCGCGAAGATTATGCAGCGATTCTTGGCTGATAAACCTAAAGATGCTCTAGGTTTAGCTGTACCAGGAATGCCTGTCGGTAGTCCAGGAATGGAGATGGGTGATCGCTACGATGACTACGACGTATTGCTACTAAAAAAAGACGGTAGCTCAGAAGTCTACGAACGTATTCGCCATAAAGGCTAAAACACCCATGCCCAACGATTTATGGCCGCCACATAATATTTCTTTAACGCGCCGTCGTTTCGTAACGGGGCTTACGTCGGCGGGCATTTTGGCGGGTTCGGGTTTAGTGCCTTCACTGTCATTCGCAACACCTGCTAATAAACGCCCAGAGGCGCTTAGCGGGAAAACGTTTAATTTAACCCTCGGTCATCAGCTCGTAAACTTTACCGGCGTTGAACGCTTTGCAACGTCTGTTAATGGTTCTGTACCCGGGCCCACACTGTATTGGCGCGAAGGGGATGAGATTACCATTAATGTGACGAATAGCCTGCCTTATATCAGCTCTGTGCATTGGCACGGCATTATTCTGCCGAGCGAGATGGATGGCGTCCCAGATTTGAGTTTTAAAGGCATCCTTCCCGGCACTACGTTCACCTATAAATTTAAAGTGAAACAGAGTGGAACCTACTGGTACCACAGCCATTCAGGGTTCCAAGAGCAAACAGGCTTGTATGGTTCGATTGTCGTGTTGCCAAAAGAAAAAGACCCCGTCAGTTATGACCGTGACTACGTCGTCGTGTTATCAGATTGGTCAGATGAGCGGCCGGAAAATATTTATGCCAATCTGAAGAAAAAGGCCGACTACTACGCTTTTAATAAACGCGCCGTGAGCGATTTAAACGCCGACATTCAATCAAAAGGGTTAGCAAAAACTTGGCAAGACAGAGCGATGTGGAACCAAATGCGCATGAGCGATAGAGACCTATCTGACGTCACTGGCCGAACCTATACTTTCCTGATGAACGGTGTAACGCCCGAGGAAGGTTGGGTTGGGCTATTTAAACGCGGCGAGCGCGTGCGATTGAGATTCATTAATGCCGCCGCGATGACACTGTTTGACGTGCGCATACCGGGGTTAAAAATGACGGTCGTATCAGCCGACGGGCAGAACGTCGAACCCTTTAGTATCGATGAATTTCGTATTGCCACTGCAGAAACCTACGATGTCATCGTCGAGCCTGCTGGGGATAGTGCGTATTCAATATTTGCTCAAGCGATTGATCGCAGCGGTTACACGCGCGGCAGCCTAACGCCTGATGTCAGTGTTACTGCAAACACACCTAAAATGGACCCGTCGCCGATACTAAGCCATCAAGATATGGGTATGGATATGAGCGCCCCTATGCCAGGTATGGACCATAGCCAACACGCCATGTCACCCAACAAGAGTATCGCCCATGCAGACAGCGAATTCGGGCTGAATGTCGATATGCGTGTCGATGCGCCTCGTAATGCAATAGATGACCCCGGCGTGGGCCTACGCGACCATCAACGTTTATATAATCGCCGCGTCTTAAAATATTCAGACTTATATAATTTATATAAAACGATTGACCCACGTGAACCTTCGCGAGAAATACAACTGCACCTTACGGGTAATATGCACCGTTATATGTGGTCTATCGATGGTATTAAGGCATCAGAGTCATCTCCCATCAATTTAAAATACGGTGAACGCGTTCGTTTTATCTTGGTGAATGACACCATGATGACGCACCCAATCCATTTACACGGTATGTGGAGTGAGCTTGAAACGGGCGGCCCAAAACACCTACCAAGAAAGCACACCATCATCGTTCAACCTGGCGCCAAGGCCAGTTATCGAGTAACGGCAGATGCGCTAGGAACGTGGGCGTATCACTGTCACTTGCTGTACCATATGCCCGGCATGTTTAGATCAATCGTTGTAGCTTAGGAGTCCGGTTTGAATCGCGTTAATTTGTATTTAGTTTTTTTGTTTGTATTGAACAGTTCAGTAGTCTTAGCCTCATCGGAAGATGACCCCAGCCTTTTTGGTTTAGAAATTGATCAACTCGAAATTCGCGAAGCGGGCGGTGAAAATGTCATCGGTTTTGAAGGGCAGGTGTGGGCAGGTGCCGACGAACATAAAATTATTATTAAAGCACTGGGCGAGCGCTACCACGCAGAAACAGACGAAGCTGAATTGCAATTCCTATATAGCCACGCCATCTCCGTGTATTGGGACGTGCTAGTAGGGCTTAGAAAAGACTATAAACCCGACCCGACCCGCAAGTGGGGCGTTATCGCGTTTGAAGGTTTAGCGCCGTATTTTGTTGAAGTGGAGGCGTCACTATTTATCGGCGAAAGTGGCCGCACAGAACTGAGGTTAGAAGCAGAACACGAGTTAGAACTCACTCAAAAGTGGACGCTAACACCCGAAGTTGAAATTAACCTAGCAGGGCAAAACGACGAAGAAATGGAAGTGGGTTCAGGTTTATCCGATATTGAACTTGGCTTACGCTTAAGCTACGAAATACACCAAAAGTTCTCGCCTTATATCGGTCTTAATTGGGAAAAGAAGTTTGGTACCACAGCCGACTATGCGCGTGAAGACGGCGAAAAAGCATCTGATCTAACGCTGGTTTTTGGTTTCAGCGCTTGGTTGTAGCGCTTAGTTAATACGCTTCCAACCAGACTGTCGAGTAACCGCCGGAATTGCCAATGAAAGTGATCCAAGCGCCTTAACGATTGAGGTGATAATAATTGGCAATAAAGCAGGGCGCACAATATCAACAAACAAACAATGCCTTGGCATGTCGGTTAAGTTAAACGATTGATGTTGTGTAGTGTCGTCAAAGATAAACAAGCGGCCATCTTTTTTCCAATCATGGCGTGCGTCATTCACGATAATGTAAGCACCTTTTTCAGGAATCTCAGGGTCGATATTATATAAAACCAGAATCCCCGCCCGTAACCAACCAAAGTGCTGTTTCGTCTTTTCCTGTTTGTTAAATACAGATAGGCCAATCGTTAAAATATACTTAAATTTATCGTGAAACTTGGGTTGGCTAACGGCGTCTCCAACGTTGTGCCCATACCATTTATATAACAGCATGGTTCTGTTGTGCTCTTTCAGTTGACCGTTCATCGCTTCAAGCATTTTTCCAGAATCACAATCAACGGTAATCGCGTTAATCTCGTCTTGGTAGGTTTGCGGAAAATCTTCTAATTTATAAACCTGCTTATTAATGAACGGTAAACAAATAATATCCACCAATAAATTCAGCGGGTTAAACCGCCGTTGCCATAAAAATAACAAACGAATACGTGGCAAGGACTTTGCGTGTGTTGTCTGAACACGTCGTATAGCCCCGCAGCGATATTGGTAATCATTAACGGAAGGGAAATAAAGCCCATCAGTGCAAGTATTAAAAGGCGGGTGCCAACTTTTCTAATATGTTTCATAATAGCCAGGTGCTTGTAATCGAGTGCATTAGACCAAATTAGCGGTTTTGATACAATCAAACCTCGAGCTTTGTTGATGCAAGTCAAAAGGAGAATGTGTAATGAAAGCTCTATTATTAATGTTAGTTATGTGTGGCGTTGTGGCGTGTTCAGGTGATGACAGTGCAAGTACAAGCAATGTAGAGCAGAAGCAGGAAACCGTGTTTGATGGCCACTTAAACGCGCTAGAAAAAACACGAGAAATAGAAAATGTATTACAACAAGGTGCCGATAGACGCCAGCAAAAACTAGAAGAGCAGTATTAGTTAAACCACTTGCCCAGCGCACCAACCAGAAGATCAAGACCATTGGAAATTATAGCCACCGAGCCAGCCGGTAACATCCACGACCTCGCCAATAAAATACAAACCATCGCATAGATTAGACTGCATCGTTTGTGATGATAATTCATCGCAATCCACGCCGCCTAACGTTACCTCGGCAGTGCGATATCCTTCGGTGCTATTCGGTTTAAAGTCCCATGCATTTAATTTATCAGCCACGTCTTTTAAACGTCGTTGAGAGAAGTTTTGTAAGGGTTGTTCAACATCCTCAGAAGCTAAATAAGTGCTAATAAATCGTTTAGGTAGGTGAGCAGATAAGGCGTTCTTAGGCGTGGTGGCGGCTTGTTTGTCACGCTGAGTATTCAAATATTCATGCACGCCAAATTCTGGCAATAAGTTAATCGTTACGCTTTCACCGGCTTTCCAATACGAAGATATCTGCAATACTGCTGGGCCACTTAAGCCGCGGTGGGGTAGTAAAACATTTTCTTTAAAGGATGTACGTTCATTAATCACCACGCACTCAATCGCAATGCCTGATAATTCAGCTAGCCACGCCCTTATCGTTGGGCTGCATGGTAAATGGCACAAGCCCAGCCGTGGTAGGCCATACGTGGTGGTTAAACTGCTTGGCTATTTCATAACCAAACGCCGTAGCACCCATTTTAGGTATGGATAAACCACCACTGGCAATAACTAGACTATTAGTTGTATAAACACCTTGGTTTGTCGATATTTTAAACGCGCCATCAGTCAGCTTCTTAACAGCCGTTATATTGCAAGACAAACGAATATCAACACTCGCCGCCGCACATTTAGAGAGCAGCATATTCAAAATATCCTTAGAGCTATCGTCACAAAACAACTGCCCGTGTTTGCGCTCATGGAAGGGGGATGCTGTAGTCGTTAACTAATGCAAGAAAGTCCCACTGCGTATAGCAACTGAGAGCGGATTTGCAAAAGTGTGGATTATGAGAAATAAAGTTATCCGCATCAACGGTGTAATTGGTGAAATTACACCTGCCACCACCAGACATTAAAATCTTTTTACCCGCCTTATTAGCGTGGTCTAAAACAATCGCCTTGCGACCGCGCTTGCCCGCCTCAATAGTGCACATCAAACCCGATGCGCTCGCGCTAATAATAATTACATCTGAAGTAGTAGAGCTCATATATAAAAGGGAGGGTACAAAAAAGCCCCTGTAATTAACAGAGGCTTTTGTACCACACTTGTTGTTTACGTTATGAACCTAAATCAAAACGATCGAGTTTCATTACTTTAACCCAAGCATTAACGAAGTCATTAACGAACTTCTTATTAGCATCGTCAGATGCATAAACTTCTGTGATAGCGCGTAATTCGGAATTTGAACCGAATACTAAATCAACAGAACTGGCCGTCCATTTAAGCTTGTTAGTTTTACGGTCTCGCCCTTCGTAAACAGCATTTGATTTGGAAGACTTAGACCACTTAGTTCCCATGTCAAGCAGGTTGACGAAGAAATCATTGCTCAACGTTTCAGGCTTGTCAGTTAACACACCGACGCTGCCATGGCTGTTAGCGCCGAGGGCACGCATACCCCCCACTAGAACAGTCATTTCGGGAACGCTCAACGTTAACAAACTAGCTTTATCAACCAACATGTATGCAGGTGAACGACTGTTATTGCCAGCAAAATAGTTGCGAAATCCATCAGCAGAAGACTCAAGTTTGGCGAAAGAGGCTGCATCGGTTTGTGCTTGTGATGCATCTGTACGCCCAGGTGTGAACGGAACAATCACTTTATGGCCAGTGGCCTTTTCAATGCCAGCTGCACCCGCTAAAACAATAAGGTCGGCAAGAGAGATTTTCTTGTTGTCCGATTGTTTAGCATTAAAATCCTTTTGAATCGCAGTCAGCTCTTTGAGTACTTTCTGTAATTCTTTGGGATTGTTAACCGCCCAATCTTTTTGTGGAGCTAGGCGTACTCTCGCGCCATTGGCACCGCCACGCATATCAGTTCCACGGTAAGACGATGCGGAAGCCCAAGCCGTTCTAACGAGTTCTGAGGTGCTAAGTTTTGTGTCCAGGACCTTAGACTTTAAACTGGCGATATCCGTTTTGCTAACCAACGTATGGTCTACCGCAGGAACAGGGTCTTGCCAAATAAGGGCTTCACCAGGCGCTTCAACGCCAACATAACGTGCACGAGGCCCCATATCACGATGCGTTAATTTGAACCAAGCTTTAGCAAAGGCCAATTCAAATTCTTTTGGATATGCAAGGAATCGTCTTGAAATTTTTTCGTAAACAGGATCAAAACGCAGTGATAAATCAGTCGTCAACATAACAGGGGCATGACGTTTACCCGCTACGTGAGCATCGGGTACCAAGTTGACAGCAGATTTAGCATCGGGTACCCACTGAGTTGCCCCAGCAGGACTCTTAGTTTTCACCCAATTATAGGCAAACAGGTTTTGTAAAAAGTTGATGCTCCATTGTGTCGGTGTTGTTGTCCATGCGCCTTCTAAGCCGCTGGAAACAGTATCTTCAGAATGGCCTTTTCCACATTTGTTTTTCCAGCCTAAACCTTGTTGTTCAACACTAGCCGCAGCAGGCTCAGTGCCAACACATTTCCCTGGTTTGTGTGCACCGTGAGTTTTACCAAAACTGTGACCGCCCGCTATTAGGGCAACGGTTTCTTCATCGTTCATTGCCATACGGCCAAAGGTGTCACGAATGTCTTTAGCGGCTGATACAGGGTCAGAGTTACCGTTGGGTCCTTCGGGGTTAACGTATATCAAGCCCATTTGTACAGCGGCAAGTGGTTTCTCTAGTTTGCGTTTACCACTGTAGCGTTTATCGCCAGCAAGCATTTCGCTCTCAGGGCCCCAATAGACTAAATCAGGTTCCCAATCATCAGCACGACCACCTGCAAAACCAAAGGTTTTAAACCCCATGTCTTCCATGGCAACGTTGCCAGTAAGCACCATCAAATCGGCCCATGAAATATTACGGCCGTATTTCTTTTTAATCGGCCAGAGTAGGCGTCTTGCTTTGTCTAAGTTAACGTTATCAGGCCAGCTATTAAGTGGCTCAAAACGTTGTTGACCGCCACCAGCCCCACCACGGCCATCTTTTTCACGGTACGTGCCCGCACTGTGCCATGCCATTCTCACGAAGAATGGGCCATAGTGTCCATAGTCAGCTGGCCACCAGTCTTGAGAATCAGTCATCACCTTTCTGATATCTTCTTTCAGTGCAGCAAGGTCAAGGGTTTTAAAGGCCGCAGCGTAATTAAAGCTATCATCCATTGGGTTAGACTCAACAGCATGTTGGCGCAAAGGTGTAAGGTCTAATCTGTCTGGCCACCAAAAGTGATTCGACTTAGCTTCGTTCTGAGCGATAGCTGTAGAAGAAATTGTAATGGTTGCTATTGCGAGCGTTACGGCAATAAGGACGGATTTTTTTTTGAACATAAGCTTTTCCTCTAAGTGAGAGATGTGATTAAGATTAAATTGCAACCTAAGAGTTGGCCTTAGATTTAGTCTAAGCTTAGATTGAGTCTAAACTATAAAAGAGAGAAAAGAAACCAAATTCAAAATCCCTGCTTTTATATAGAAGAATTGACTAAGCTCAAGATCGATTAATATTAAGCGTCGGGTTACTTGTTTAAAAACATTTCCTTCGGCTTGTAATAAAATATGGCTTAAGCCTGTCCTATTAATGACGAAACATAAACCACGAGACCTCTATGAAAACCAACATTACTACTTACTTATTACTTCTTACCGCGTTACTAACATTTTCAAACGCATCTGCGGACAAGGCGATATTAGCGGGCGGCTGTTTTTGGTGTATGGAATCCGATTTTGAAAAACTCAAAGGTGTATCAGAAGTGGTATCGGGCTTTACTGGTGGGGAATCGAAAAATCCAACCTACAGAGGCAACCACGCAGGGCATTACGAAGCCGTCGAGATAACCTACGACCCAAATGTGGTTTCTTACAAGGGCATACTTGACCACTACTGGGTCAACATAGATCCATTCGATGCAAAAGGGCAGTTTTGCGACAAAGGCCACAGCTACCTAAGTGCCATATTTGTAGCTAACCAAGCCGAAAAGAAAATTGCAGAAACAACACGCCAAATTGTTGTGGATGAATTTACTAATCAAACGGTCATAACGCCCATACTGCCGCAAAGCACGTTTTACCCCATCAAAGGTGCTGAGGTTGGCCATCAAAACTATTACAAAATCAACCCCGTGCGTTACAACTTTTATCGCTACAGCTGTGGGCGCGACAAGCGTTTAAAACAGATTTGGGGCGATCGCGTAACACAACATTAAAACGTTATTAGGTAATAGAAAGCTGAATCGCCATGAGAACACTAGACACCGCTCAGCCCCTTAAAATACCTTTCCTCATACTTCACCGGTGACAACATATCGTTGTTACCATGCTTTCGAACTGGATTATAAAACATCTCGATATAATCAAAAATGTCTTGTTTAGCCAAATCGCGTGTTGCATAGATTTTTCGTTTGATACGCTCACGCTTTAGCAACTGAAAGAAACTCTCAGCAACCGCGTTATCATGGCGGTTTCCTCGACGACTCATGCTGCTCAGTAAGTTGTGTGCCTTCAAAAAGTCCTGCCATTGATAACTAGTATATTGACTACCTTGGTCAGAATGAACAACGACCTGTGTAGTTGGTTTCCGTTTCCACACGGCCATCAGTAATGCATTCATAACAAAATCAGATTCCATTCTTGAATGCATTGACCAACCAATGATCTGGCGTGAAAACAAGTCTAAGACAACGGCTAAATACAACCAGCCTTCATAAGTCCTAATATAAGTGATGTCAGTTACCCATGATTGATTAGGTTGATTAACCTCAAATTGACGCTGTAATATATTCGGTGCAACCGATGAGGGTATGCTGCCTTTCACATAACGTCGCTTCTTATATCCTGTTTGTGATTTAAGCTTGTTCTGATGCATTAATCGTTCAACGCGGCTAATGCCGCAGGTCTCACCGAGTTCTCGTAAATCATGGTAAACCTTCCGATAACCATAAACGCAGCCACTTTCTAGCCACGACTGTTTAATGGCGCCTAATAAACGCTGATCTTCGATCGCACCTTTAGATTTTGGCTGCTTTAACCAAGCGTAATAACCGCTACGGTGCACATTGGCTGCCTGACACAATAATTTAACATCATGTTGCGCTTGATGAGTCTTGATAAACGCATACCTCACCCGGACTCTCTGGCACCAAAAGTAGGCGCTTTAAGCGAAATATGCGGCGGCCTTTTTTAGTATGTCTCGCTCTTCTTCAGTACGCCTAATCTGTGCTTTTAGATCTCGAATTTCTTTTTGTTGATCTGTTATCTGGTTGTGCTGTGAACTGTCATCACCATAACGCGCCACCCAAGCATAAAGGCTTTTGGTGGTACAGCCTAATCGCTTTGCAACTTCATAAACAGAATAGTTGCGCTCAGTGATTTGCTTAACCGCTCCAATCTTAAATTCTTCGGTGTATCTCTTGCTCGTCATAAACTTCTCCAATATTGCTACCATCATATAGCTTTGGAGTGTCTACAGTTCTCATGGCGATTCAACTAGAGGCTTTTTTATGCTTTCAGAAGAGTGGGTTGAATCCAATGGCTAGGCGCTTTCTGCACTTTCTCAGCAAGTATGGGGCACAAAAAAACCAGCTTTTACACTGGCTTTTTTATAACTTGGCTCCTCCGACTGGACTCGAACCAGTGACCCAATGATTAACAGTCATTTGCTCTACCAACTGAGCTACAGAGGAATTGTTTAGGTCGCGTATCTTACGAAACGCGGTTGTTTTGGTCAATAGCTAATAGCTTATTTAATTCTCGCTGAGCAGGCCCGCAATTCGTTCCATTGCACTTACTAAGTTTTCGATGCTGGTGGCGATTGATATACGCATATGCCCATCTAAGCCAAAGGCGGAACCAGGTACCAGTGCCACACCCGATTTTTCTAAAATATATTCGGCTAAGTCTACGTCGTTTGCTATATCAGACATGCGATTTAACACGGGGTTAAAGTCTGGGAAACAGTAAAACGTTCCATCAGACGCAATGCAGCTAACACCGTCTATTGCGTTGAGTTTTTCAACGACATAATCGTGGCGTTCTTTAAAGGCGATGAGCATTTCGCTGATGCACGACTGGTCACCTTCTAACGCGGCTTGTGCGGCGTATTGCGAAATGGACGTTGGGTTTGAGGTGCTTTGCGATTGAATTTTTTTCATCGCTTTAATTAAGTCTGCAGGCCCTGCCGCGTAACCTATCCTCCAACCCGTCATTGAGTAGGCTTTAGATACGCCGTTTAATACGATAGTTTGCTCGTATAGCTCAGGGCAAGCCATCACAATGTTGCTGAACGGTTCGTCGCACCAAAGGATGTATTCGTACATATCGTCGGTGGCGACGAGTACGTGCGGGTATTTAAGCATCACCGCGCCTAGCGCTGCTAATTCGTCGTTGCTATAAGCTTTGCCACTTGGGTTTGACGGGCTGTTGATAACAACTAATTTAGTCTTTTCTGTAATTGCCGCCTCTAATTGAGTGGGTGTTATTTTAAAGTCTTGTTCTTGCCCTGCTTGAACAATCACGGGTATACCGCCAGCCAGCAAACTCATATCTGGGTAAGAGACCCAGTAAGGGGCGGGGATAACCACTTCATCACCGTCGTCTAATAAGGCTTGAGCAAGGTTAAAGAAACTCTGTTTGCCGCCACAAGAAACAAGAATTTGATTGGTCTGATAGCTCAGCCCGTTATCATTTTTAAGCTTTTCGATAATGGCATTTTTTAATTCGACCGTACCGTCTACGGCGGTATATTTTGTTTTGCCTGCATTTATCGCGTCCCTAGCGGCTTGTTTGATGTGCTCAGGGGTGTCAAAGTCGGGTTCACCCGCGCCTAACCCAATAATATCTTGCCCGGCGGCGCGTAAAGCGGCGGCTTTTGCGGTAACGGCCAGTGTCGGAGATGGCTTAATGCGTTGAACGCGTTGTGATAATTTAATGCTCATTGATTTTGCGGGGTCTCTGTAAATAAATTAAAGTCAGCTTAATGGGGTATTGATTATCTTTTTGGCATAAAATTCAGGATTACCCATGCCCAACTGCACATTCTACTAGATGCGGTGACTATGCAAAATCCCTATGTCTAAAAAATTCAATATTGTTTCGCCATTTGAACCCGCAGGTGATCAACCCGAAGCCATTCAGGCGCTGATTGATGGGATAGAGCAGGGCGAGGCGCATCAAACCCTATTGGGTGTGACGGGCTCAGGTAAAACCTTCACCATGGTGCATACCATTGCGCAACTAGAACGGCCGGCACTGGTGTTGGTACACAATAAAACCTTGGCGGCCCAGTTATATGGTGAGTTAAGAGATTTTCTTCCTGATAACGCGGTGGAGTATTTTGTTTCCTATTACGATTACTACCAACCCGAAGCCTATGTGCCCGCTTCAGACACGTTTATAGAAAAAGATGCCTCACTAAACGAGCATATCCAACAAATGCGGCTATCAGCCACTAAGGCGCTGTTGGAACGCTCTGACGCGGTTATTGTTGCAACGGTCTCGTGTATTTATGGCTTGGGTGACCCGAAGCACTATTTCAGCATGATTTTGCATCTATCAAAGGGTGAACGCATTGGTCAACGCGACATCGTACGTCAGTTAACCGAATTGCAGTACAAGCGAAATGACGTTGAGTTACACCGGGCAACTTACCGTGTTCGGGGTGATGTTATCGATATATTTCCTGCCGAGTCTGACCAAGAAGCGCTACGCGTTGAGTTGTTTGATGATGAGGTGGAGAGGTTGTCTCTATTTGACCCACTAACGGGTGAGATTATTCAACGTATCCCGCGTTACACCGTGTTCCCTGTCTCGCATTATGTGACGCCGCGTGAAAAAATATTAGAGGCAATCGAGCACATAAAAACAGAGTTGGTGGTGCGTTTAGAGCAACTGCGGTCGCTGAATAAATTAGTTGAAGCACAGCGGCTTGAAGGAAGAACCAAGTTTGATATAGAAATGATGCGCGAAATTGGTTATTGCTCGGGTATTGAAAATTACTCGCGTTACTTATCGGGGCGCAATGCTGGCGAGTCACCGCCGACCTTGTTTGATTATTTGCCAGACGATGCGCTGCTGTTTATTGATGAATCGCACGTGACTGTACCGCAGCTACGGGCGATGTATCGAGGTGACCGGTCGCGTAAGGAAACACTTGTAGAATATGGCTTTAGGCTTCCATCGGCACTCGACAATCGTCCGATGATGTTCGAAGAGTTTGAAACTAGGGCGCCGCAAACAATATTCGTTTCAGCGACGCCGTCAGATTACGAGGCGCAACGCTCAGGCGCGGTGGTGGAGCAAGTTGTTCGCCCTACGGGGTTGTTAGACCCTGTAATAGAGGTGCGCCCAGCAACGACGCAGGTAGATGATTTATTGTCAGAAATAAATAAGCGCGCAGCGATAGATCAAAGGGTGTTGGTCACCACGTTGACGAAAAGAATGTCAGAAGACTTAACCGATTACATGATGGAGCACGGCGTGCGAGTGCGCTATTTGCATTCAGATATTGAAACCGTCGAGCGCGTTGAAATTATCCGTGACTTAAGACTGGGTTTGTTTGACGTGTTGATCGGTATCAACTTATTGCGTGAAGGCTTGGATATCCCTGAGGTTTCACTCGTCGCTATTCTAGATGCAGACAAAGAAGGTTTTCTGCGCTCAGAAGTTTCGCTCATACAAACCATGGGCCGGGCCGCGCGCCACGTTGAGGGGAAGGCTATTTTGTACGCAGAAAAAATAACAGGGTCCATGCAGCGGGCGATGGATGAAACAGAACGCCGACGAGTCAAGCAACAAGAATACAACGCAGCGCATGGCATCACGCCAGTTGGCATTAATAAAAAGGTAACGGATATACTCGAAGGAACGAAGCGTTCGCGTAAAGCAAAAGCCGCGCTTATAGCCGAGGAACAGGCAAAATATGAGTTAATGAGTCCGGCACTAACGGCTAAGAAGATGGAAGAGCTCGAAGCGAAAATGTATCAACATTCGCGCGATTTAGAATTTGAACAAGCGGCCGCTGTGCGTGATGAAATTCATCGCTTGAGAGACCAAGTGGTCTTGGGTGGTTAAGATTAAAAGAGGGATAAAACTTGAGGCTTCCGGATTAAATTAATCCCGTCTAACGCTTCACTAAGTTAGCTGGTTTAAGTACAATGCGCGGTCTTGTGTTAATTGGCTTATAGGCGCGTAGCTCAGTTGGTTAGAGCGCATCCTTGACATGGATGAGGTCGGTGGTTCGAATCCACTCGTGCCTACCAATTAATCTAAAAGAACGAAGAACTAATCGTCCCTATTTAATAAAGGTTATAACGTGCCAATCATTACTCTACCCGACGGAAGCGAACGCGAGTTCTCACAAGCTGTGAGCGTGATGGACGTGGCCGCAGACATTGGCGCGGGTCTCGCTAAAGCAACCCTTGCTGGGCGTGTGAATGATGAATTGGTGGACGCGTCATTTGAAATTAAAAACGACGCGACGCTTTCCATTGTCACTTCACGCGATGAAGAAGGTGTTGATGTCATTCGTCATTCGACAGCCCATCTTTTAGCGCAGGCTGTTAAACAGATTTTCCCAACGGCACAAGTAACGATTGGCCCAGTTATTGACAAGGGTTTTTATTACGACTTTGCATTTGAGCGCCCGTTTACGCCGGATGATTTAGAGTTAATTGAAAAGAAAATGTCAGGGCTTGCAGAACAGGCTATTCCAGTAGAGCGGTTAGAGCTATCTCGCGATGATGCGGTTGCGTTCTTTCGAGAAAAAAAAGAAGAGTATAAGGCACAAATTATCGAGAGCATTCCACAAGACGAAGTGCTTTCGTTGTATCGTCAGGGCGATTTTACTGATTTATGTCGTGGCCCCCACGTGCCGCACACGGGTAGTCTAAAGGCATTCAAGCTGACTAAAATTGCCGGTGCTTATTGGCGTGGCGATTCGGACAATGAAATGCTACAGCGCATTTACGGCACGGCTTGGGGTGATAAAAAGGCCCTTAAGAAGTATTTGCATCAAATTGAAGAAGCCGGCAAGCGTGACCACCGTAAAATTGCCAAGTCACTCGATTTGTTCCACTTGCAAGAAGAAGCGCCGGGCATGGTTTTTTGGCACGATGCGGGCTTGAGTATTTATCGAACTATCGAGCAATACATACGCGAAAAGCTACAAGCTGAAAATTATGTAGAAGTACGCACGCCGCAGCTAGTGGACAAGAGCTTGTGGGAAAAATCAGGCCACTGGGAAAAATTCCGCGAGGATATGTTTACCGTCGATACGGATAATCACGTATACGCGGTCAAGCCGATGAACTGTCCGTGTCACGTGCAGATCTATAATCAAGGGTTGAAGAGCTATCGTGACTTACCGCTGCGCATGGCCGAATTTGGTTCATGCCACCGTAATGAACCCTCCGGTACTTTGCACGGGTTGATGCGCCTGCGTAACTTTATTCAAGACGACGCGCATATTTTTTGTACCGAAGAACAGATTCAATCTGAAGTTTCTAGCTTCATCGATTTATTATTTGACGTGTACGCCGATTTTGGTTTTAAAGACATCATCATTAAATTGTCGACCCGCCCAGAAAAACGCGTGGGTACGGACCAAGAGTGGGATAAAGCAGAGAAGTCTCTAGAGCAAGCTTTGAACGCGAAAGGGCTAGAATGGCAGTTGCAACCTGGCGAGGGCGCTTTTTATGGACCGAAGATAGAATTTTCTTTGAAAGATTGCTTGGAGCGCGTGTGGCAATGCGGCACGATTCAGGTGGATTTCTCGATGCCAGGCCGTTTAAGCGCGCAATATATTGCCGAAGACGGGTCAAGACAAACCCCTGTTATGTTGCACCGAGCTATTTTAGGTTCGCTTGAACGATTTATTGGTATTTTGATCGAAGAATACGCGGGTAAATTTCCCGTTTGGTTAGCGCCGACACAAGTCGTTTTAATGTCGATTACGGGCAAAAACGACGAATATGTGTCAAGAATTGCAAAAATCCTTCAAAAACAAGGTATCAGAGTCAAAATTGACTTGAGAAATGAGAAGATCGGCTTTAAAATTCGCGAGCACACTTTAAAGCGTGTTCCATATCTTATTGTGATCGGCGAGAAAGAGGTCGAAAACAACGAATTAGCGGTACGCTCATTAAGTGGAAAGAACATGGGTAGTTTCACTCCTGAGGACTTTATAGCGCTAATGGCAAAACAAGTTGCCAAGCGTGGTAAATCTGAGCCTTGAGGTTTGTTTATTTTGGAGAACATAAAATCGCAACAAAAAAAGTAAGAATCAACGAAGATATAGCAGCCCCGAGTGTCAGATTAATCGATCATGAAGGCGAAAAGGTTGGGGTTGTCACGTTGGAGCAAGCGAAAAGTCTTGCAGAGGAAGCAGAGTTAGATTTAGTTGAAATTTCTCCAAATGCTGCGCCTCCTGTTTGTCGAATTATGAATTACGGCAAATTTAAGTTTGAAGCGAATAAAAAGCAACAAGCGGCAAAGAAGAAGCAAAAGAATATCCAGGTTAAAGAGATTAAGTTTCGCCCGGGTACAGATATTGGGGATTACGAGGTTAAATTGCGTAACCTTAGGTCGTTTTTAGAGAACGGCGATAAAACAAAAATCACGGTGAGATTCCGTGGCAGGGAATTAGCCCATAAAGAATTGGGCATGGATTTGCTGAAACGAGTTGAGAAAGATTTAGAAGACTTAGCAGCGGTCGAACAATGGCCGAAGTTTGAAGGGCGTCAGATGGTCATGGTGATGGCGCCTAAAAAGAATTGATAAATGGAGTATTAGAATGCCAAAGATGAAGTCAAATAGCGGTGCAGCCAAGCGTTTTAAACGCACAGGTACAGGCGCGTTTAAATGCAAACAAGCGCATCTACGTCATATTTTGACGAAGAAAACAACTAAGCGTAAGCGTCAGTTACGTAAAGCATCGTTGATTCATGCGTCTGATGTTAAGAGTGCAGCGCGTATGCTGCCTTATAGTTAATTTAGATTTTTTGAGGAAAAGAAATGCCTAGAGTAAAACGTGGTGTCGTTGCAAGAGCAAGACACAAAAAAGTTCTAAAGCAAGCGAAAGGTTATTACGGAGCACGTAGCCGTATTTATCGCGTTGCTAAACAAGCGGTGATTAAAGCGGGTCAATATGCTTACCGAGATCGTCGCCAAAGAAAACGTCAATTTCGTGCGCTTTGGATTGCCCGTATTAATGCCGGTGCGCGTAGCTGTGGTTTGTCTTATAGCCGTTTCATGAATGGTTTAAAGAAGGGATCAATCGGCTTAGACAGAAAAATCCTAGCGGACATGGCTGTGTTCGATAAAGATGCATTTTCAGAGTTAGTTACAACGGCGAAGTCAAAGCTATAAGTTAAATAGGCATGGTACGACTGCTCATGTATATTTGATTGACGATAAGGTGTTGTCAACAACAGTTTTAAGGGAAAGATCTTTGGGTCTTTCCCTTATTTATTTTTACGGCCTATTTTGTATAAAACTGGGTCATGACAAGTTAAGCATGAGTATTATCATGCTAAGGTTTTGTTATGACTATAAAAAACAAGTATGCGCACCGTTCCCGCCTTTCCGAAAAGAAATTTAGAGAACTTATTCGGTACTTTTCTAT
>LWTN01000205.1 GCA_002101225.1 Cycloclasticus sp. symbiont of Poecilosclerida sp. M
AACTTTAACCTTTGATAATGGTAGAGAGTTTAGTTGGCATGATGAATTAGCTGAGACATTAGACTGTAACACCTACTTTGCTAAACCATATCATAGCTGGGAGCGTGGCTTAAACGAAAACCATAATCGTTTGTTAAGGCAATTCTTCCCTAAGCAAATGGCTTTGGATAGTGTGAGTGAAAAAGAAGCATTTAGGGCGACAGATTTAATGAATAATAGACCTAGGAAATGTTTGGAGTATAAGACTCCATTTGAGGTTTTTGCTAAGATGACTGGTGAAGACTATTTTTTAAATGGAAGTGTTGCACTTATGGGTTGAATTCGCCGGATTTAAAACTCCTTACGAGGTATTTTATGAAAACACGGGCGTTGATGCCAGTAAATTAGATGTGGTGCACTTATGAGTCGAATCCACCTCGTTTTTTATATCTTCACGCCACTTATATGTATTTCTCGTTGTCTCTTCCGTATCATAAATCTTTACTATAAACCTTCAATTAACTGCATTATACGCTCTGTATCACCATTATCTTTACTGCTGCCCTTTTCCGTTACTTTATTAAAGTATTTAAAGGCCAGCTCCAAGTTTTCATCTAATAAGGTATCAATCTCTTGCTCATTCATCATTAATCTCCTTTATTTTATTCAAGTCCCAACTCTTCATGGTTGTAATAAAACTACATCATGTATAACTATACAATAAATTAAGTCTTTTGCTACATTAACGCGCTTTTCTAAGTCTACTAATCGCTTGTAATTGCGCAGCGGCTTCAGCAAGTTCTGCTTGGGCTTTTGCAAAATCAATATCAGATGCTTTATCTGCTAATGCATCTTCCGCACGTTTTTTTGCTTCTAAGGCTTTTGCTTCATCTAGATCATCTGCACGAATCGCTGTATCGGCTAATACCGTCACAACGTGCGGCTGAACTTCAAGAATGCCACCAGAAATAAAGAAATCTAACTCTTCTTTACCTGTATCAACACGAATCTCACCCGGTTTTAAACGCGTAACAAGCGGCGCGTGACGAGGCGCTATACCTAGCTCACCCATCTCACCCGGTGCATAAACCATTTCCGCAAGACCCGAGTAAATTGAAGCCTCTGCACTAACGATGTCTACATGGATTGTCATGGTCATCTCAGCACCCTAGCTTAAGCTGCTTCTTTAGAGTGCTTTTCAACCACTTCATCAATGGTGCCTGTCATGTAGAAAGCTTGCTCAGGAATATGGTCGTATTCGCCGTTGATAATGCCTTTAAAGCCTGCAATCGTATCTTTAAGCGATACGTATTTGCCAGGAGAACCGGTAAATACTTCAGCAACGAAGAAAGGTTGTGACAAGAAGCGTTGAATTTTACGTGCGCGTGAAACAGATAATTTATCTTCTTCAGATAATTCGTCCATACCCAAAATAGCAATAATGTCGCGCAATTCTTTATAACGCTGTAACGTACCTTGAACGTCACGTGCAACGTTGTAGTGCTCTTCACCAATCACTAAAGGGTCTAGCTGGCGACTTGTCGAATCCAATGGATCCACCGCAGGGTAAATACCTAATTCGGCAATTTGACGTGACAACACAACGGTCGCGTCCAAGTGAGCAAATGTTGTAGCAGGTGACGGATCGGTCAAATCATCCGCAGGAACATAAACCGCTTGAATTGAAGTAATAGAACCTTCACGTGTCGATGTAATTCGTTCTTGCAGCACACCCATTTCTTCAGCAAGGTTAGGTTGGTAACCCACAGCTGATGGCATACGGCCAAGTAGCGCAGACACTTCTGTTCCAGCAAGCGTGTAACGGTAAATATTATCGATAAACAACAATACATCACTACCGTCTGCGCGGAATTTTTCCGCCATGGTTAAGCCCGTTAACGCAACGCGTAGTCTGTTTCCTGGAGGCTCGTTCATTTGTCCGTAAACCAATGATACTTTGTCGATAACGTTTGAATCAGTCATCTCGTGGTAGAAATCGTTGCCTTCACGAGTACGCTCACCCACACCAGCAAATACTGAGTAACCACTGTGCTCAATCGCGATGTTACGGATAAGCTCCATCATGTTCACTGTTTTTCCCACACCAGCACCACCGAACAATCCAACTTTACCACCCTTAGCGAATGGGCAAACGAGGTCGATCACTTTAATGCCTGTTTCTAGAATCTCACTTGAAGCGGCTTGCTCTTCATACGTCGGCGCTGCACGGTGAATACCCCAGCGCTCTTCTTCGCCGATTGGGCCTTTTTCATCGATCGGCTCGCCAAGAACGTTCATGATACGCCCCAGAGTTTTTGTACCCACAGGCACTTGAATTGCTTCACCTGTGTTGTCAACGCTTATGCCACGCTTAACACCATCTGTTGTACCCATCGCAATACAACGAACAACGCCGTCGCCAATTTGCTGTTGTACTTCTAATGTTAGGCCTACTTCTTTTACAAGAAGAGCATCGTATATTTTCGGTATTGAATCTCGTGGAAATTCCACGTCAACAACCGCGCCAATAATTTGAACGATAACACCTGAGCTCATATCAGTTCCTCAATAGTCTTAATTTAAATTCTTATTTAAACCGCTGCTGCACCAGCAACGATCTCCGATAGTTCTTGTGTGATAGATGCTTGCCTTGCTTTGTTATAAATCAACTGCAATTCATCGATCAACTCGCCTGCATTGTCCGATGCGCTTTTCATGGCAACCATACGTGCCGCTTGCTCACACGCGTTGTTTTCTAGCACGCCTTGGTAAACCAATGACTCAATATAGCGAATCAATAATTGATCCAGCACATCTTTTGCATCGGGCTCATAGATATAATCCCAATGATGCGTTAATTCTTCTTCTAACTCTGCTGTGTAAACCGGTAACAACTGCACGACTTCAGGCGATTGCGTCATAGTATTTACGTAGTCGTTATGCGCTATATAAAAACGATCAATCTTGCCTTCGTCGTATTCCGTTAACATTGTTTTTACAACGCCAATCAAATCTTCGATGGAAGGTGTTTCGCCTAAATGCGTAACCGAACCTAGCACTTCACCGCCTAATCGACCTAAAAAGCCTTCGCCTTTTGAGCCAATAGAGGCCATTGCCACTTCAGTTCCTGCGTCGGTCCACTCTTTTAATTGCCCCACAAATTTACGGAACAAGTTTGAGTTTAAGCCGCCACATAATCCACGGTCACTACTAATAAGAATGACGCCAACGCGTTTAACGTCTCTTTCAGATAAATAAGCGTGCTTATATTCTGAACTCGCTTGTGCAAGGTGACGAATAACTTGGCTCATCTTTTTTGCATAAGGACGAGCTGCCATTACACGTTCTTGCGTTTTACGCATTTTACTTGCAGCAACCATTTCCATCGCGCGAGTAATCTTTTGCGTACTTTGTACACTCGCGATTTTGGTTTTTATCTCTTTTCCGACTGCCATAGCTTTTCTCGCTTACCAGGTTTGTGTTTTTACAAACTCTTCGATTGCAGATTTCAAATCAGCAATGATGTCGTCGTTATAGTTACCTTCGTCACCAATTGACGCGACTAAGTCTGCTTTTTCCCTTTCCATATAGCTGTGAAGCGCGGCTTCAAAAGGAAGCACTTTATCCACCTCAATAGCATCGATAAAGCCTTCGTTAGCAGCAAATAGCGAGATAGACATCTGTGGCACGCTTAATGGAGCATATTGATTTTGCTTCATCAATTCTGTTACACGGATACCACGGTCAATCTGTGCTTTTGTCGCTGCATCCAAATCAGATGCAAACTGAGCAAACGCTGCTAATTCACGATATTGAGCTAAATCAAGACGCGTACCACCACCTAATTTCTTAACTGATTTTGTTTGCGCCGCACCACCTACTCGTGACACAGATAAACCCGCGTTCACAGCTGGGCGAATGCCCGCGTTGAACAAGTCAGTTTCTAAGAAGATTTGACCGTCTGTAATAGAAATAACGTTGGTTGGAACGAAAGCTGATACGTCACCCGCTTGCGTTTCAATAATCGGTAGCGCGGTTAAAGAGCCTGTTTTGCCTTTAACTTTACCGTTTGTTAGTTTTTCAACTTCCGCGACATTAATTCTAGCAGCGCGTTCTAGCAATCTTGAGTGAATGTAGAAAACGTCACCCGGATACGCTTCACGACCAGGAGGGCGACGAAGTAGCAATGAAATTTGACGGTAAGCCCAAGCCTGTTTAGTCAAATCATCATAAATGATTAAAGCGTCTTCGCCTTTATCACGGAAGTATTCGCCCATTGCACAACCTGCATAAGGTGCAATAAATTGTAGTGCTGGAGAGTCAGCCGCGCCCGCGTTCACAACAATGGTGTGATCCATCGCGCCGTGCTCTTCAAGCTTTCTTACTACGTTTGAAATTGAAGACTGTTTTTGACCAATCGCAACGTAGATACATTTAATGCCTGTACCTTTTTGGTTGATGATGGCATCAATCGCAATCGCTGTTTTACCCGTTTGTCTGTCACCAATAATCAACTCACGTTGGCCGCGGCCTAAAGGAATCATGGCGTCAATTGACTTAAGGCCTGTTTGCACTGGCTCATCAACTGATTGACGGGCAATGACACCCGGCGCGATACGCTCAACTGGAGAAGATGACTCAGCGTCAATAGTGCCTTTGCCGTCAATCGGTGCGCCTAGCGCATCAACCACACGACCCAACATGGCCTCGCCCGTTGGAACTTCAAGAATACGACCCGTACATTTAACGCTATCGCCTTCAGAAAGGTGAAGATAAGAACCCATAATAACAACACCTACGGAATCTCTTTCTAAGTTAAGCGCCATACCAAATGTTCCACCAGGGAACTCTAGCATTTCGCCCTGCATGGCATCTGACAGACCATGAACTCGAGCAATACCGTCTGTCAATGAAACGATAGTACCTTCTGTTTTAGCTTCTATACCTACATCGAAGTTTTCGATTTTTTTCTTGATAAGATTACTTATCTCGGATGGATTTAATTGCATCGTTTTTACCTTTGCTATTTAAGCTGTTTAGCTAATTGTTGAATCTGTCCACTCAAAGAGCCATCAATAACTTTATCGCCAGCACGAATTATCATGCCGCCAATTAAGCTTGAATCCTCTTCAACACTAATTTTTACTTGCTTACCGAAAGAGCTCGATAAAGATTTTTCTAATTCTTTCTTATCTTTATCTGATACTGGAAACGCTGAGGTAACAGCTACTTCAAGTTGACCACCTTTTTCAGCTTTTTTAACTTCATATTGCCCGGCAATTTCGCCAGCCAGCTGCAAACGGTTGTTTTTAATGAGTAACTTTACTAAGTTCAAGCCCTCACCATCCATTTGACCTTGACAGATATCAATCATCGCCGCTTCGAGCGCGTCTTTAGATACCTTTGGATTGTCTGAAATTTTCTTTAAAAGCTCGTCTGACGTCACTTGCGCTAAAAAGCCAAGCGTGTCCGACCATTGGTCAACTTGACCCTTTTCTTCCGCCATTAAAAAAACGGCTTCTGCGTAAGGTCTTGCCAGTGCTGCTTGCTCTGCCATTAGGCTGCGCCCAACTGGCTGCTCACTTTATCAATCAACTTTTTATGCTTCTTCGCATCAATTTCGCTTTTGATAATTTGCTCTGCAGCTGAAATGGCTAAACCTGAAACTTCTTGGCGCAGCGACTCACGCGCACTCGCAACTTCTTGCTCAATTTCTGCTGCGGCACCTTTTTTAACTTTCGCCGCTTCTTCAACCGCTTTGCCTTTGGCTTCTTCTACCATTTCTCCAGCACGTACATTGGCTAGATTAATAATGTCTGATGCTTCAGCACGCGCTTCGTGTATTACTTCCGTAGCTTTCTTTTCAGCTAACTCGTGCTCTTTCTCACCACGTTCTGCCGCTGCTAAGCCCTCTTCTATTTTCGTTTTGCGCTCTTCTAGAGCTGCCATGATAGGCGGCCATACATATTTCATGCAGAACCACACAAACATGACAAAAGCGATTGTTTGACCAATCAGGGTTGCATTAATATTCATTTTTGCACCTTACCTTTGCTATATCGCTAATGAGGTTATGTTTATCCAGCTACCGCGAATAAAACGTACATGGCGATACCAACAGCAATCATCGGTACAGCATCTACAAGACCCATAACGATAAAGAACTGTGTACGTAACATAGGAATCAATTCAGGCTGACGCGCTGCGCCTTCAAGAAAGCGACCACCTAAGATACCAATACCAACAGCAGCACCTAGAGCACCAAGACCCATCATTAGTGCACCAGCGATATATAATAAACCTGTTACTTCTTCCATTTTTATCTCCTATTTGAGGTTATAAATTAATTAAATTGAAACTTAGTGACTTTCTTCGTGCGCCATACTCAGGTACACGATGGTTAACGTCATAAAAATAAATGCTTGCAGTACCACAATTAGAATGTGGAATATGGCCCACGGCAATGACAACACCCATTGCGCACCCCATGGTAATAATGCAATCAAAATAAAGATCATCTCACCCGCGTACATATTGCCGAACAAACGTAACGCTAATGAAATAGGCTTTGCAATCAAACTGACCAATTCGAGGAATAAGTTAAAGGGCATCAAATATTTTGGGAATGGGTGAAATGCGAGTTCCGCAAAGAAGCCACCAGGGCCTTTAATTTTGATGCTATAGAAAAGAATAAGACAGAACACACCCAATGCCATCGCAAAGGTTAGGTTAGGGTCTGTTGTAGGAACAACCTTAAGATACGGTACGCCCATCATTGAAGCGAGGTGAGGAAGGTAGTCAACAGGTACCAAATCCATCGTGTTCATCAAAATAATCCAGATGAAAATGGTCAGCGCCAACGGCGCTACTAATGGATTTTTACCGTTAAAGCTGTCCTTAACGCTTTCGTCTACAAACTCGATAACCCACTCGACAAAATTTTGCAAGCCGCCCGGCACGCCGGCTGTTGCCGTTGAAGCTGCTTTTTTGAAAAAGTATATAAAGACAAAGCCCAGAATGATTGAAACACCCATGGTGTCTAAATTAAGCGCCCAAAAGCCCATTTCTTTAGCCGCTTCTGAACCATGAGCAATACCCAAACTACCGTCTGGGTGCTGACCATACGTTAAATTGGTCAAGTGGTGCTTAATATATTCTGATGATGTGAGGTTCTCGCCTGACATATACTATCTCTACAATTAAGTTAATTTATAACTGCCAATCAAAAAGCCGATTTGGCCAGCCACCAGTCCTGCGACTATCGGCAGTGGGTGCATCTCTAACCAGACGATTCCCCAACCGAATAGCGCAACCGTTAAAACAAATTTTTCTATAGCGCCTAAATAAACGTAAAACGCGCCTTTTTTACCACCTTCATCAATCCTCTTAGTCGCTTGATATAAGCGAAAGGCCATCCATGCGGTTGTTGATACAGAGACCAAACCACCAAATAAAACAGCCTTTAAAACTTCGGGTCTATCGAGGTAAAAAACTACCGCTAAACCTTCTGCTAGTAACACCAGTAGCAACTGATATCGCATTATTTTTATTTGAGCCATCTGCTAATTCTTTAAAAATCAGACGCTCAAGAGCCGAGTATTATAATAATGTTGCACTGCACAGTCAACTTTATTTGAAGTGCTTTAACACCCCTTCCATCTCATCAAGGGTCGAATAATGAATGATGATTTTGCCCTTGCCGTTTGGCGCGTGCTGAATATCAACCTGCGCGCCCAATTTTTCTGCCAGCCCTAACATTAACCGCTGCACATCTGGGTCGATGGTTTTATTTTGTGGCTCCTGTTGTTGGCTAGCGGCCTTCAGCAGTGTCTTGACTAATGCCTCGGTGGCGCGAACAGATAAACCTTTTTTTGCCACTTGCAATGCCGCTTCACTTTGCTCGCTCAGCTCTAACGCTAACAAAGCACGGCCGTGACCCATTTCAAGCTGTCCTTCTTTAAGCAGCGCCTTTACATTTTCTGAAAGCTCCAACAAACGCAACAGGTTACTCACCGCTGCGCGCGAGCGGCCCACCGCATCCGCTGCTTGTTGATGTGTTAGTTCAAACTCGTCTATCAACCTTAACAAGGCCTCCGACTCATCTAATGGGTTTAGGTCTTCACGTTGAATGTTTTCAATCAATGAAATAGCAATCGCAGAACGGTCATCCGCATCCCTGATAACGACAGGCACGTCTTTTAGCCCCGCCATCTGCGCCGCCCGCCAGCGGCGCTCGCCCGCCAATATTTCGTACTGGTTATTAGCAATGACACGCACAACGATTGGCTGGATGATGCCTTGAGCACTGATTGAATCAGCGAGCTCTTGCATCCGACCCGCATCAAAATCGCTCCTTGGCTGGTGCTTTCCTCGTTGTAACTGCTCAATCGCTAGGGTGTTATTTGCCTGTGGCAAAACATCGCTGCTTTTATTACTTAATAATGCGTCTAGCCCTCGGCCTAGCCCTCTCTTTTTTATGCTCATAATCCTGTCCTAAAAATATCTTTTATCCAGCTCTTTAGCTAGGGCCATATATGCACGTGCACCACGCGAATAACGATCGTACTCAAGAATCGACACCCCAAAGCTAGGCGCTTCTGCCAAACGGATGTTTCTGGGCACAATCGTTTCAAAAATCTTATCTGAAAAATATGTCATCAGCTGTTCATTAACGTCACGCGTTAAGCGGCTACGGCGATCAAACATCGTACGCAGTAAACCTTCTAGCTCCAAGCGCGCATTGACCGTACTTCTAATCTGTTTCAGCGTTTGCATCAAAGCCGACAAACCTTCTAGCGCGAAATATTCACACTGCATCGGCACTAATACGCTATCAGCGGCAACCAATGCGTTCACCGTCAACATGTTAAGTGACGGCGGACAATCGATAAAAACGTAATCATATTGATCCGACACGCTAACCAGCGCATCTTTTAAACGGCCTTCACGGTCATCTAGCTCTAACAAATGAACTTCCGCAGCGGCTAAATCAATATTACTCGGCATCACGTCAATCTTGCCGCTATCAGGTCGAACGATGACGTCTTTCGGCTGTTGCTCACCCAGCAGCACGTCATAGCTTGAGCGCTCAATATCATTTTTATTGATACCGCACGCCATCGTAGCATTACCTTGTGGGTCCAAATCAATTAACAACACGCGCCGACCCAGCTCGGCCACCCCGGCAGCTAAGTTAACGCTCGTTGTTGTTTTGCCCACCCCGCCTTTTTGATTGGCTACGGCTACAATTCGTTTCATAAAAGGTCTTCCTTTATCGGTGTTTTTTTATATCGCCGTGTAAACCACTACTTTTCTTATCGCGTCTAGGCCGGCTATCTCTAGAGTCTTTACTTTGTTTAGCTCAAAGCCTTCGTGCTCAGTGGCCTCAGCTTCTTTGGACTTCATCGCGAGCAACTGTCCACCCGTCGATACGAGGTGTCGCGTCATCGACATCATTTCAGGTAGCGCCGTAAAAGCCCGGGCCGTTACGGTATCAAATTTTTCATCCGGCTGATACTCCTGCACACGATTTTGCACCGGCTTTACCTTCTTTAAACCTAACTCTGTACAAACTTGTTGAATAAATCTGGTTTTCTTAGAATTGCTGTCCAACAGCTCAAACATCATATCGGGTCTAGCGATAGCTAGCGGCAGCCCCGGCAAGCCTGCGCCCGTGCCAACGTCGATACATCTTTTGCCGTGTAAAAAAGGCAAAATAGCCAAACTATCCAATAAGTGCAGCGTTACCATTTGGCTTGGGTCTTTTATTGCAGATAAGTTGTAAACGCAATTCCACTTTATCAACAGCGCCAAAAAGCACATCAGTTGATGTGTTTGTTCTTCGGTTAACGAAATACCGAGCGATTCGATGCCGCGCTCAAGCTGTTTACGCAACTCTTTTTTTTGCGAGGACAATTACGCGCTTTTCTTTTTTAGATGAACCAACAACAAAGAAATAGCCGCTGGAGTCACCCCCTGAATTCTACCCGCTTGCCCTAAGGTTCCTGGCTTCTGGCGATTGAGCTTTTCTACCACTTCAGAAGACAGCCCCTTAACGCCCTGATAATCTAGTTCTGATGACAACGGCATTTTATCAAGGCGCTGCGCTCGGTCAATTTCAAGCTGCTGGCGGTCAATATAGCCCGCGTATTTTGCCTGCACTTGTACTTGGCCTAGCACCGTTGAATTCTTTTCAGATGATTCGAGCTCTGGCAGCTGAACCAAGTCATTAATGCTCACTTCCGGCCGCCGCAACAGCTCCATTAAATTGGCCTCGCGTTGCAACGGTTTTTTTAATACCTCATCTAACTGGGCCGCCGCCTTGCTTCCCATCTGAACCCAGCCCGACTTAAGCCGCTGCTGTTCGCATTCAATCGCTTCTTTTTTTAGCGAAAAGGCCTGCCATTGCTGCTCATCGACCAAACCCATTTCATAGCCGAGTTCTGTGAGGCGCAAATCGGCGTTGTCTTCTCGTAATAGCAAACGATATTCCGCGCGGCTGGTAAACATTCGATACGGCTCGAGCGTTCCGTTAGTAATAAGGTCGTCAATCATCACGCCGATATAAGCCTGTTCGCGACGCGGGCACCACGGCTCTAGCTCTTTTGCTTGGCGCGCGGCATTCAAGCCCGCCATCAAACCTTGTGCGGCAGCTTCTTCATACCCGGTTGTGCCGTTAATTTGGCCTGCAAAAAACAAACCCAGCATATGCTTGGTTTCCAACGAGGCTTTCAGCCCACGCGGGTCAAAAAAGTCGTATTCAATCGCGTAACCCGGGCGGGTAATATAGGCCTTCTCAAAGCCTATAATCGTGCGCACAAAAGCGTGTTGAATATCAAACGGCAGGCTGGTCGATATGCCGTTCGGGTATACCTCGGTGGTCGTTAAGCCTTCGGGTTCGACAAAAATTTGGTGCGAGTTTTTATCTGAAAAACGCACCACCTTGTCTTCGATCGATGGGCAATAACGCGGCCCAACCCCTTCAATCACGCCGGTATACATCGGTGAGCGATCTAGGCCAGAACGAATAATATCGTGGCCTTGTTTTGTGGTGCGCGTAATGTAACAACTGATTTGTTCTGGGTGATCGTCAACCGAACCCATAAATGAAAACACGGGTAGCGGGGTGTCGCCAGCTTGTTCTTGCATCACACTAAAGTCGATGCTGCGGCTATCGATACGCGGCGGCGTTCCCGTTTTTAAGCGGCCGACGCCAAACGGTAGTTCGCGTAGTCTTTTAGACAGCGCGTTAGACGGCGGATCACCCGCACGACCCCCTTCGTAATTTTCTAAGCCAATATGAATCCGCCCGCCTAAAAAAGTACCCACGGTCAACACCACCGTTTGCGCGCTAAACGTTAAGCCCATTTGCGTTACCACACCTTTTACTTGGCCTTGCTCAACTATTAGGTCAGATGCAGTCTGTTGAAAAAGACTTAAGTTCTCTTGGTTTTCCAACGCGTAGCGCACCGCATTTCGGTATAAAACGCGGTCGGCTTGGGCGCGTGTTGCACGAACAGCTGGGCCTTTGCTCGCATTCAACGTACGAAATTGAATACCCGCTTTATCAATCGCCTTCGCCATCAAACCACCAAGCGCATCGATTTCTTTTACCAGATGGCCTTTGCCAATACCGCCGATGGCTGGGTTGCAGCTCATTTGCCCGAGCGTTTCGATATTTTGCGTTAACAATAACGTGCTCGCACCCATTCGCGCAGCAGCCATAGCGGCTTCCGTTCCGGCGTGTCCGCCGCCGACGACAATAACGTCAAAATGAGTTGGGTGTTCCATAAAGCTTATATACCGAGCGTCTAGCTATTTTAAAACGGGCATTTTAGCACCTTCTCTATACCCGTGGATAAAGCCGCCTTTTTTAGACCTACAAATTGCCCTCGACAGCAATTTCGCTTATTCTTAAAGAAAAGAGCATGGAGCTTATGAATACCTCAATACAAAAGTTTATCTCACAAGCTGGGCACGTCATTCTGGGCAAGGAGGGAGCGATTAAACTCGCGCTTAGTTGTCTCATCGCGCGCGGCCACTTATTAATTGAAGATATCCCCGGCGTCGGCAAAACAACGCTTGCCCACACCATGGCCAAACTTTTGGGGCTAGATTTTCAGCGTATTCAATTCACCAGTGATCTATTGCCTGCCGATATCATCGGCACAACCGTGTTCGAGCGGGACAAGGCGGTTTTTGAATTTCACCCCGGCCCCGTGTTCACTAATTTGCTGTTAGCCGACGAAATAAACCGCGCCACGCCTAAAACACAAAGCGCCTTGCTAGAGGCAATGGAAGAGCAACAAGTAACGATTGATAAAAAAACCTACCCACTTGAAAAGCCCTTTTTTGTCATCGCGACGCAAAACCCTAGCCACCAAATCGGCACCTTTCCGTTACCGGAATCCCAACTGGATCGTTTTTTAATGTGCATTTCACTCGGCTACCCAGATGCGGCCTCTGAACGTAGCCTGTTAAACGGCCTAGATGCGCGCGCCGCGTTGGAACAATTGGACGTTGCTATAAGGCCTGAACAAATGCTCGCTATGCAGGCTCAATTAGAAAATATTAAAACCGCGCCGCCGCTCGTAGATTACGTTCAAGCCTTACTCGATTTTTCAAGAACCTCGGGGTTGTTCACGCAAGGCCTGTCTCCGCGCGCAGGCGTTGGATTGGTTCGTTGCGCTAAGGCTTGGGCGCTATTAGACAATAGAGATTGTGTTTACCCTGAAGATATTCAGGCGGTTTTTCACGCCACCACAAACCACCGCCTATCTATGCAGCAACAAACCAGCGCTTCAATAAGTGCTGCGGAAAGGTTGCTCGCCGAAGTCGCTATCCCTTAGGTTTAACTAAGAACTCGGCGGCGGTATACACACTTTCCCATCAACGATGGAAACGTCATACGTTTTAATCGGCGTATGGCAAGGCGGCGAAAGTGCCTCGCCGGTTTTTATTGAAAACGCGCCGCCGTGAAACGGGCACTCAATTTCATCCTCGTCTTGATAGCCTTCAGATAAATTGGCCATGCCGTGCGTACATAAATTATCGGTCACAAAATATTCGCCTTTGATATTGTAAATAGCGAGCGGCGGGAAGCCTTCGGGGTGCACGCTTATCGGCGTTCCATCTTCCACATCACGTGTTTCACACAGTGTAATCATCTTGTTTGTTTCCTTTTTGTAACCGTTACATTTTAGCCATCAGGCCAAGCGCGCGCTAGTATATCACCCTTGTTTGCTCGTATCACTTTTGATATGCGCGCAACCCTTGTAGGATAGATAGCAACTCGACTCATAAGCGCCCCATGTTCACGCATAAAACCTTTCAGTTCTTAGAGCAGCTTTCACAGAATAATAACCGACCCTGGTTTAATGAAAACAAAGCGGCATACGAAGTGCACGCAAGAACGCCTGCTCTTGAGTTTATTGAAGAAATCGCCCCTCAGATAAAACAACTTTCTCCACACTTTAAAGCTATCGCCAAAAACACCGGTGGCTCACTCATGCGTATTTACCGCGATACGCGATTTGCCAAAGACAAAACGCCCTATAAAACAAACATCAGTTTGCACTTTCGGCACGAGGCCAGCAAAGACGCCCACGCCCCGTGTTTCTATCTGAATATCTCGCCCACTTCCTGTTATGTAGCCGCCGGAATTTGGCGGCCGAGCGGCCAATCGTTGTCGAAAATTCGTGAAATGATCAGCGATAATCCTGTCTCGTGGCAAAACACGCTTTCTGCCCCCGCGTTTAAACGCGCCCTCACCTTATCCACGAGTGCACTAAAAACGTACCCACGCGGTTACGCAAAAGACCACCCGCTCATCCACGATTTAAAGCGCACCGAATTTATTGCCTCGCACTCCATCACAAAAGAACAAGCCATAAGCCCCGAGCTGGGCAAGCTAGCCATTAAGCAATTTAAAACCGCACGTTCGTTCGTTGATTATTTATGTATCGCCCTCGACCTTCCTTTTTAGCCTTAGTCGATTACACTTAGCTCTATGTCAACGACCACCTCTAACAAGTTTTCATACAAGCGCTTTATTCAAGGCGAATTGCATCAACAAAACACCCTAACGCTAAACCATCGACGAGTTTTTATTCTGCCCAATAAGGCGGGCTTTGCGATGCTTGCCCTAATCGCGCTTATGCTAGTCGCGTCCATTAATTACAACAATAGCATGGGGTTTGTTTTTACTTTTTTATTAGCTTCAGCCGCGCAAGTTTCGACTTTCTATAGCTTTAAAAACCTATCCGCACTAGAAATAAAAGCCGTTCGGGCAACGCCATTTCACCTCGGCGAGGAGGGGGCGTACTCTCTTTTGATTAAAGAACTTGAAGGCCGTGAACGCTGGAACATTGCCGTCAGCATCGGGGGCACATCCCACACAATTCAGCACATAACTGGCTTAGAAAGCTTAACCGTACAGATTCCTATAAAACCGAGTAAGCGCGGCTGGTTTGACGCTGAAACGATTACTCTTTCAAGCACCTTTCCGCTCGGAATTTTTCGCGCTTGGGCGCCGCTTAAATTTGAACAAAAAGTATTAGTCTATCCGCAGCCGCTGTCCTTTGAAAAGAAAATCCCGCATGGAAACAGGCAGGCCCACGATGGAGGCTCAACAAGCCTCACCGCCGGTGTCGATGAATTTGCCGGTTTACGTAACTATCAGCAGGGCGAACACTATCGACATATCAACTGGAAAGCGTGGGCGGCAGAAAAGGGCTTATACGTTAATCAATTTAGCGCCCAACAAACACCTGAAACGTGGCTCGATTGGAGCCATTGCCCCATTGAACAAACCGAAGATAAATTATCGCAGCTATGCCAATGGATAATTGACGCGGAGAAACTGGGGTTAAGTTATGGCCTGCGCATTCCAGGTCACGAATTACTTCCCAGCAGGGGCGCGCAACACCAACATACCTGCTTAAAATTATTGGCGCTCTACGATGCGTAGCGCCTCACTTTCCTCGCCAACCGCGCTCGCGCCTATCAAGCTTTTGCTGGGTATTGCCGTCTTGTTGATTTTGCCGCATATTGGCACCCTTAACCCAATTTTTATCGGCATCAGCCTATTCTTTTTGGCGTGGCGTTTAATCGCCTTGTTTAAACCACGCCTGTTACCCAACAATTGGTTGTTATTACCGCTCAGTTTCGGCATGGGCTTTTTGGTGCTCAAATTACACGGCATGTCGCTCGGGCGCGAGGCCAGTAGTTGTTTTTTGCTGATGTTGCTTGGCTTAAAATTGCTCGAGTGCAAACAAAACCGAGACGTTTTAGCCGCCGTATTTGTTAGCTTCTTTGTACTCATTACGCCATTTCTGTTTGAACAAACCATCCCCTTGGCATTTTATAATTTGTTTATTTTCTTACTGTTGTTCAGCGTTTTAATCATCAATAACGCCGGCAGCCAATCGCTGTCGCGCGTTTATTTTTATCGTTTTGCAGCCAATATCACGCTACTCGCTATTCCATTGATGCTGATAAGCTTTCTGTTATTCCCCCGTGTTATTGGCCCACTGTGGGCTTTGCCAAGCGATGCCAACAAAGGCGTTAGCGGCATTTCAGATACGGTAAACCCTGGTCAATTTTCTAATTTGGCGCTTTCGAACGAAACCGCCTTCCGCGTACGCTTCGCCGACAAAGCCCCCGCACACCAAGACCTATACTGGCGCGGCCCAGTGTATTGGAATACCGATGGTCAAAAGTGGGCGCGAGCCGCAGCAAATCCAAGCCTTAAGGTGAGTCAAGCGGCCCCATCAGAAAACAAATTTTCACACAGTATCACCATGGAGCCACACGAGCGCACATGGCTGTTTGCGCTGGATACGCCAACGACCGCTTCCGAAAGCGTGCGTATAACGAACGACTACCAGCTCTTGATGACCAATAAGCTCGATAGGGCGCGTAGTTTTGACTTTACCTCTTCTCCACGCCTAGCAAAAACATCACTATCTGAGCATGAGCGAAAACGTGGCTTGGCTCTACCCAACAGTACGGACTCACGTATTTATCAGCTAACGATGCAGTGGCAACAAGAAAGCAACTCACCCTTTGAAGTTGTCAGAAAAGCCTTGGGCCACTTCAACAAAAAGTTCTTTTACTACACGCTTAGTCCGCCTACCTTAGGCAAAGACCCCGTTGCAGAGTTTTTATTTACAACAAAAAGAGGGTTCTGCGGACACTACGCCACCAGCTTTGCGGTATTGATGCGCGCGGCGGGCATTCCTGCTCGATTGGTTGGCGGCTACCAAGGCGGTGTTTATAACGCCGTGGGCGATTTCTGGGAAGTGCGCCAAGCAGATGCCCATATTTGGGTTGAAGTATGGCTTGAAGGCCGCGGCTGGATTCGCGTTGACCCAACCGCCGCCATCGCCCCAAGTCGTATCGAACGTAGTATTGATCCCAATCAACTAATTAGCGGCAACGAAGTGTCTTTTTTGGTGTTGCCCACGAACACGTGGAGAAAGTTTGCTCTACAAGCCGAATCCGTCCTAAACGCCATTGATTACTATTGGCAAAGCGGGGTGCTAGCCTATGGGCCAGAAACCCAAGACGATTTTCTCGCCCATGTCGGCATTGATGGTTGGGAAGATATGATTTTATGGCTCGCGGTTTTAAGTGCGATAACACTGGCGGCGCTAACGGCTTATTTTCACCTGTCCCATTACACGCAGCTCGACTCGGCTCAACGCGTTTATTTAGCCTTTTGTAAAAAACTCGCGAAAAAAACAGGGCCGCGCCTTTCAAGTGAATCCGCTAGCGATTATTTTAAACGGGCAACTAAACATTACCCCACTCAAGCCAGCGTTTTAAACACCATTAAACGGCTGTATTTAAAAACCCGTTATGCAGAAATAGAGGGGGGCGCTTTGCTGAAGGCAATAAAACGCTTTAACTTTGTTCGCGGTTAGCTTTTCACTTTCTAAGCCTAATTATTCAGGGTAGGTTGAATACGTTTTAGCCGTTTGTCCCTCATCAAACCAACAGGGCCTTTCATCCCAAAAAATATTCGCCGCGGGTCTTATTTCGGGATTATCCGATAAATAACCCGCTGGAATCATTAAAAATTCACCATTACGGCTTATATAAGGCACCTGCGAGCCACATTCTGTACAAAAACAATTACTAAACCGCTCGGCATTCGGTAAATCAAAGCGCTTAATCAACTTTTGGCCTGACAGCCATTCAATTTTATCCGGTGAGGTAAAAATCAACGAAGCAAATGCTGAGCCCGTTTTCTTTTGACATCGATCGCAATAACACTGATAAAAACGTTCAAACGGGCCTGTTATCAGACTCGAAACTTTGCCACATAGACAACTTCCATTAATTTTCATTAACGCGCATTTTTAGCCAAATGGCTTTTTTTGTTAGGTACGATCATACTTAATAATAACATTTGTAATTACATATAGGGCGAATTCAACCCATAAGTGCAACACTTCCATTTAAAAAATAGTCTTCACCAGTCATCTTAGCAAAAACCTCAAATGGAGTCTTATACTCCAAACATTTCCTAGGTCTATTATTCATTAAATCCGT